>JBFKLX010000054.1:0-27483 GCA_041630155.1 Acidobacteriota bacterium | reverse complement strand
GCCGGCGGCACACCCTGCGGGAACTCTCCCAGCGCCATGTAGCTGAAGTTGAGTAACCAGTGGTAGACAGGATCGTCCGGGCGCAGTGTGTGCAGACGCTGGAAGATCTCGGCGGCACGACGCGTGTTCTCGCGGAGCCTGTGGTGACGCAAGAGCGGGAGCGTACACATGGGCTGAATGTGGTCGGGGACGTGCAGGCCGCCTTCGGCTTGGGCGTACTCCTCTGACCGGAGGGTGGCGAGACAGTTTTCGGCCTCGGCGGCTCGCAGGTAGGAATTGGCGAGCCAGAACAGCAGGTCTTCGGATTCTTCCCCCTCCTCGATCGCCTTTTTCAACATCTCGACGGCGGAAGTGAAGTCACCGACGTGATATTCGAGTATGCCTCTCTCGACGTCCGTCGCGGCCTGGCGACGTGCGTCCTGGAAGTCGTAGAAACCGGCCTGAGGATTGAGGCCGAGCTTGGTGAGATATCGCGCCAGATAGCTCAGGAACCGGTAGTTGTTCCGGGTCTCTCGCAGGCCTGCGTCGAGGGCCTGGGACCAGCCAGCTTCGGAAAGGCCGGGATAGCGCCACAGCGCCAGCAGTGTAGCCCCCAGCACCAGGATGAGCAGGACTCCCAGTATCAACCAGCGACGCCGCGGCAGACGCATCAACTCCCTCCTGATCCGCAGCGCACGACACGGCAATGCACGTGCTCATGGTGAGGAATGTCGGGTACCCGGAGGCGAAAGTGCGCAAGCCCTGCGGTCTCGGCAACCCGGGCATCGAACGCGGCCAGAAGCCACGCCACCACGACCCAAAGGCCGCCACCGCTTCCTGCGGCCACTTGACCCCGCGTCGGTTCCCCCATCACACCGTCCTACTCCACATGCCGCCTGACGCCAGGCGGAAGGCCGAGCGAGGCAAGGACAGCTCGATCACCGAAGCCTTCAACCACGAAGAAGCGTCGATTTCTTCACGCGGAAGGCGTGTCGCCCGCACGCGAATGTATGGGCGGCGAATTCCTTAACTTGCTATTCCCAAGACAACGACTATCAACAACCAGTGAACCGTTGGCCAGTCCATGTGCGATTATGGCCAGCCAGGTGTTTTAAGTCTATGCGCGAGAAAGGATAAGGCCAAACTTTCCAGTAATATGATGGTACCATTGGTTCACTCTCAGCTTCCGGGATGTGGAAGATCTGCTGGCGTGCTATACTCCTTGGCGGCCCCAAACCGCCCCAAACCGGCATTCTTCAACCCTTCATTCAGGGGGCTCGGCAGGTGATCAACGAACGGCACGGACCGGCCGGTCGCCACGGGTTTTCCACTAGACGGTGGAGCCTCGTTCGGATGGCCGGGGACACTCAAAGCCCTGACCCAGAGAAGCTCGAGATGCTCTCTCTTACCCTCGCAGACCGACTTCTCGCCCGGCTCCGAGAGGGAATGAGAAAGCGGAACAAGCTGGACTGTTTGAGCGCCTGGAAGCCTCTTCCAACTCCCACTGATCCCTTGGCAGGAAAGGAGTTTCGCGCAGAGTGACACAGCTGGAACAGCCGGGGAGTGAGGAATCACCGCCTGCCGCTGACAATCCCGAGGAGACCAACGTCGCAGAGCCTGGACGCGTCCCGGAACCAGCTCTCCCGGCCCACTATCGTCGACCGCAGGAGGCCCCTCTTCGAGCCGAGGAGCGGGGGAGAACCACCATTCTGTTCGGCGGACTGACCTGGCGCCATGAGAAACTGGTCCAGGCCGTGTTCCGGGCCTCCGGCTACCGATTCGAGTGTCTGCCCAACCCCGATCTCAGCGCCTGCCAGACCGGTAAGGAGTATTGCAACGTCGGCCACTGCAACCCCGTCTACTTTACCGTCGGCAGCTTGATCCAATTCCTTCGTTCCCGGCAGAAGCAGGGTTTATCCCGTCAGGAAATCATTGATCGGTACGCCTTCTATACCGCTGGATCGTGTGGCCCCTGCCGCTTCGGCATGTATGAGGCCGAGTATCGATTCGCGCTGAAGAATGCTGGCTTCGAGGGTTTCCGAGTCCTCCTCTTCCAGCAACAAGGGGGGCTCAAACAGGACGAAGCCGTGGGTCTGAAGTACAGCTGTGATTTTGGGATGGGCTTGATCAAGGCGCTCAACTTGGCCGACTCCATCAGCGACCTGATCTTCCAGATCCGTCCCTATGAGGTTCACGCTGGACAGACCGATGAGGTGGCCCGTCGATGTGTGGACGAACTGTCGGTCTTCCTGCGCCACCCCGAGGTGTTCGAAATACTGGAGGAGGCGCCCCCTCGCCTGGCCGCGTTCTTACAGGGAAAGGCGGGACTGAACCGGGTGATCAACGGGCTGGTCAAGTTCCGAAAACATTTCTACGGAAGACCGTACCTGGAAGCACTGGAGGGTTGCCGGCGGAGGTTCGACCAAATTGAAATGGATCGCCTCAGGGTCAAACCCATCGTCAAAATCACGGGCGAATTCTGGGGGCAGCTGACCGAAAGCGACGGCAACTACAACATGTTCGACTTTCTGGAAACGGATGGCGCACAGGTGCTCGTCGATCCAATGGCGGAGTGGCTTCGCTATCTTCTCTATCAGGCCAAAGCGAAACTGATCGCCCGCCGGGGGTTGGATGTTCCCCACCCGAATCCTCGCGCCTGGGAGGTCTTCAAACGTCTGGCCAATCAGCTCCCCTTCTGGCAGAAGAAGTTGCTTTTCAGCTTCGCCGAGCGAGCTTTCACCCGACAGTTCAACCGCACTGCCACGGCCTTGGGAGGCATCATCCACGAGCTGGCGCCTCAGAGCGAACTGGCTCGCCTGGCCCACCCCTTCTACAACTCCTTGGCCCGAGGAGGAGAGGGCCACCTCGAGGTCGGAAAGAACATCTACTACACGGTCAACAGGCGCTGTCACATGGTTCTCAGCCTGAAGCCTTTCGGCTGCATGCCGTCCACTCAATCCGACGGTGTCCAAACGGCGGTGATGGAGCGCTTTCCGGACATGCTCTTTCTTCCCGTCGAGACGTCGGGAGATGGGGAGGTCCATGCTCAAAGCAGAGTCCTGATGGCTCTGCGGGAGGCCAAGATAGCGGCCAAAAGAGAGTTTCAGGAAGTCCTCCACAGCACCGGAAAAGAATTGGACGAAATCCGTGGCTATTCCGACCGTATCCCGCAGCTGAGGAAGCCCTTCTACCCCGTTCCCAACCGGCCCGGGATCGCTGGCCGCGCTGCTCAATTCGCCTTGCACGTCAGCGACCTGATGGACGGCAAGGCGACCCTTGCGGTGCCTCGAGCAAAGGAACACTGAGCCGTGAGCACCTTTTCCAACTCAGGTCTGGTCGGGGTCGACATCGGCTCGACCACTGTGAAGGCCGTGGTGTTGGACGGCTCCAATCAGGAAGTGGTCTGGCAGGATTATCAGCGTCACGAAACCAGGCAAACCGAAAAGCTCCTCGAGTTCCTCGAGCGGATGGAAGGTGCAGGCGTGGCCGGGCCCGGATGCCGCATCTTTTTCACGGGATCTGGTGGCAGCAGCCTGGCGCCCCTGGTCGGCGCCAAATTCGTGCAAGAGGTGCACGCCGTCTCGCTGGCGGTGGAGAAGCTCTATCCGCAGGCCAGATCGGTCGTCGAGTTGGGGGGGCAGGATGCCAAGATCATCGTTTTCAAGCCCGGCCCAAATGGCCAGGGCAAACGCAGAATCTGCTCCATGAACGACAAGTGCGCCGGCGGCACGGGGGCTGTCATCGACCGGATCGCCGCCAAGCTCCAGATCCCGCCACCCCAACTCAGCGATCAAGGCTACAGCGGGGTACGCCTGCATCCGGTTGCCGGCAAATGCGGAGTCTTCGCCGAAACTGACATCAACAGCCTCCAAAAGTTGGGAGCGACCCGAGAGCAGCTCATGGCCTCCCTGTTCGAGGCGATCGTCGTGCAGAATCTGTCGGTGCTGGCCCGGGGCCACACTCTTCATCCCCAAGTGGTGCTGTTGGGAGGCCCCAACACTTTCATTCGGGGCATGCGGGAGGCGTGGCGCAACAGTCTCCCCGAGATGTGGGCGGAAAGGGGGGTGCAAGTCCCCTCGGGAAAGAGCCTCGAGGAGCTCGTCACGGCGCCCCGAAACGGTCACTATTTCGCCGCCCTGGGAGCTGTCGAGTACGCCCGGGGAGAAAGCCCGTCCACCGGGCGCTACAAGGGCACCCGCGAGCTCGAGAAATTCCTTCGCCAGGGACGGGCCGAAGAGAAGCTCAGGTCGGGGACCAGCGCACTGGTCGGCTCGGCGGAAGAACTGGAGGCGTTTACCCGCCGCTATCAGCTTCCCCGTTTCCTCCCGGCCTCCTTTGACCGCGGCCAGAATGTGCCCGCTTTCATCGGCCTGGACGGCGGCTCGACTTCGACCAAGGCCGTGTTGCTTTCAGAAAGCGAACAGGTGCTTTGCAGGGCCTATCAACTCTCCCGGGGCAACCCCATTCAAGAGGCGATCGATGTTCTCGAGAATCTGCGTGCCCAGGTGGAAGGTCAGGGCGCGCGCTTGAAGATACTGGGTGCCGGCACCACTGGCTACGCGAAAGACGTCCTCGGGGACGTGATCCAGGCCGACGTGGCCCTGGTGGAGACGGCCGCCCACGCCCAGTCCGCCCTCAAATACTACCGCAATCCGGACGTCATCGTGGACGTAGGAGGACAGGACATCAAACTCATTGTCCTGAAAGACGGCCGGGTCAAGGACTTCATGCTCAACACGCAGTGCTCGGCCGGAAACGGATATTTCCTCCAGTCGACGGTGGAAGGTTTTGGCCGTACGGTGGAGGAGTACGCCGAACTCGCTTTTTCGGCCCGTCTCATGCCGGTCTTCAGTTTCGGATGCGCCGTTTTTCTCCAGGCCGACATCGTGAACTTCCAGCGCCAGGGCTGGACCTCTGAGGAGATTCTCGCCGGCCTGGCGGCAGTCCTTCCCAAGAACATCTGGTTGTACGTGGCCAAGATCCCCAACCTGGCGCGGGCCGGGAAGCGCTTCATACTGCAGGGAGGAACCCAGCGCAATCTGGCGGCCGTCAAAGCTCAGGTGGACTTCATCCGACAACGCTTCGGAGACTCCGGGGAGGAGCCGGAGATCGTGGTCCACGAACACTGCGGTGAAGCCGGCGCTATCGGTGCCGCCCTGGAAGCTGGCCGCCTCTGGCGCCAGGGGCGCCAAACCACGTTCATCGGGCTGGACGCGGTCAGGCAGATCACCTACCGAACCACCGCAAGCGAAGATACTCGATGCGTCTTCTGTAAGAACCGTTGCCTGAGGACCTTCATCGACTTTCGCCTCGAAGTCCCGACTGGAGAGCGACCCAGCACAGAATCCAGGGTCCCTCTGGGCCCCGGAGAGCAACGGTTGATCATCTCCACTTGTGAGAAGGGGGCGGTCGAGGACGTGTCTTCGATGCGTGAGATCAAGTCGAGGCTCGAGAGAGTCCAGGAAGTCAATCCCAACCTGGTGGAGGTAGCCGCTCGCCGGGTATGGGCGTCTCGACGACCGGAGTGTGTCTCGGACCCCCTTCCCGGGAGGGCATGGACCGCGAGGAGCCGCCGCCGGGTGTCCCTGATGAGGCGCCGGAAGAAACTCCGAATCGGCATCCCCCGGGTGCTCGACCTCTATCACTTTGCGCCGCTCTTCAGCGGCTACCTGGAGAGCCTCGGCCTGGCAGCCGCAAACATCGTCTATTCCGACTTCACCAGCGGGCAGCTTTATCGGGAGGGAGCTCGGAGAGGAGCGATCGATCCCTGTTTTCCTTCCAAGGTCGTCAATTCTCATGTCCATAATCTGATCGAAGTTCACCACAGACGTCGCCCCCTGGATGGCCTGTTCTTCCCGATGCTGGACGTTCTGCGCTCCCCCCTGGTCGAAGTCCAAGGGAAGAATGCTTGTCCCACGGTAAGCATCACGCCGGAAGCGGTGAGAGCGTCCTTCTGCAAGGAATCGGACCTCTTTGCGGAAAAGGGAATCAGATACTTGAGTCCGCTCGTGAACCTGGACGATCGCAAGCTCTTTGCCCGCCAGATGTTCTCCTGCTGGGGCCCGGTCCTCGGGTTGTCGGAAACAGAAAACGAGAGAGCCGTGGAGTCGGGCATCAAGGCCTTGAAAGCCTACGAGGCAGAGATTCAGACGCTGGCCGCTGATCTGCTCGAGAGCCTGGAAGGAGATGGCCGCCTGGGAGTCGTTATGCTGGGGCGGCCCTACCATCACGATCCCGGGCTGAATCATGGGATCCTCGAAGAGCTTCAAAAACTCGGTTATCCGATCTTCTCCCAGAGCACGCTGCCTCACCATCCGGAGATATTGGAGCGGCTGTTCGGCAGCGAAGTCCGGGCGGGTCTGATCAAGCATCCGATGGACATTACCGATGTCTGGAAGAACGCCTATGCAGCGGGCAGCTCGCTCAAGATCTGGGCGGCCAAATTCACGGCCCGGCATCCGAATCTAGTGGCACTGGAGCTGTCGAGCTTCAAGTGTGGGCACGATGCGCCCACCTACTCGCTGATCGAAGAAATCGTCGAATGCTCGGGAACGCCATTCTTTTCTTTCCGGGAGATCGACGAAAACAAGCCGGTCGGCTCCATCAAGATCCGGATCGAAACCATCCACTACTTTCTTTCCCGCTATCGGGAGAGGCTGCGCCAGCCCCCATCCCAGGCCCGGCAAGAAGCCGGTCTTCGGCTGGGTCCCAGCCAGTCTCGACTTTGACTTACGCTACGCCGTCAGAGTGGCCGTCCGCCTGCCGTGACTTCGGTTCCTTCCTCACCACTCTATTTTGAAGGCTGCTGTTCGTTCGAGCCGCAAGACTGGCGCTGCGGTTCTCCCTGTCTCTAGTCAGAAACTCGTAACCGTTGAAATCATTGATGCTCGGCGTGGTCGCTGGCAACCTCTGAACCGATGCGCAACGTGGTCTCTTCGCCTCCTACTTTACTCCGCTCCAGCAGCCGGAGTCCTCAGACCATCCAGCCAGAAGGCGATACCCGCCAGGCCAAGGTAGCTCACCATCGCGAGGCCGAAGACCTCGATAAACGCCGCAGGTGGCGGACCGAAGAGGTTGTAGACGTTGAGGACGATCAGAAGCACCACAGTGCCTACCATGCCAAAGCGCGCCAGCCGCGATCCGGCCTTCGGAGCCGTGGCCCGCAGATAGAGCCACAGGCCGCCGAGAAGCAGGGCCGCCTCGAGTAAGAAGGTCAGCGGCGCGTTGTTCCACAGCCCAAAGCCCAACTTGGTCGAGGCCTCGCCCAAGAGCGGCAAGTCCGGCGTGTGCACGATCAGGTCCAGCACCCAATGCGAGAAGACCGCCGCCCCGAGAACGATTGCGATCGAGCGGCGTCGCCTCCGGCCGCCGAGCGCGACGAAGGCCCCACAAGCGATCAGGGCCGCCCACAGGAAAGACGCCAGCAGGCTGTGGGTGTAGGGCATGTGGGCGAGCTCGAAGTGGGTCGACTCGGTGTAGCCCGGCACGATGTTCATCTGTTCGGCGCCCGCAAGGACCAGGGGAAAGAACAGTATGTCGACGAATTGCACGCCGAGAAAGAGCAGCCCGAGGGAGGCCCTACTCTCAGCTCCCTTGAGGGCCAGCGCAGCTCCGTAGTGGCCTACGAACATCTCCGCATCCTCTTCGGCAGCGTTGAATCGCGGGGCGGCAGGGGGCTTGTTTCAGGCACTGGTCTCGACCCATTCGCCGGCCGTAGACCGTGTCCAAGAGCGCGCCTGTGAGCCCGTTTCAACGGTGTCATTCCCCATGCTTGCACGCTGGCCGATCAGAGACAAGCCGCCACGCAGAAGGGGCCGGCTAAAGTCCAAGTTTCCCGCACAGCCCAAGGGGGAAAAAGCCGAAAGACCTGCCCCCCCGTCATCGGAAGAGATGCATCTTCACCGTTCCGCCTATCTGAAGAGGACACGCCTCCTGGCGCGCAATGGACGAGACGTCGCTACTCAGAATCTGACATCCACTTCGGACCGCGTTGTGACATGCGTGCTCCGCAGTCTCACCTCCAGTGGCCGTAAAACGCAATTACCAGACAGTGACAGCCCTGATCTGATCACCTCTTCAATGCCGTAGATCTGACCGATGCCCGGATGATCCAGAGAGGCAAGCACCTCCGCTTCCCGGGTCAGCCGCGCCATGTGCTGCTCGTCCCCGCCCAAGGCTTTGGAAAGAACCTTGACCGCCACCTTACGTTTGAGCTTGGTGCCGGTGGCCAGATACACCTCCCCCATGCCTCCCCGACCGATCTCTTCGGTAATGGTGTAGTGAGCGATGCTCCGGCCGATCATCGACACTGGGCCATCCCTTGGCCATCAGGCTAGACGGAGCCGTGTGAAAAGCAATCGAAACCCAAGCCAGAGAAGAGTGCAATGCGTCGTTTGCTCGTGGGTTTTCGGTCGACCTGCACACGCCGCCAAGGACTTTACACCCCACGTGGCCGTGTGACGCAATTACCGGAGACCGATCCCCCCGATGCTTGCCCTGTGGATACTCACTGCTCCCGGACCTTCTCGAAGCGGTCGTTCCCCCGCTGACGACCACACTCGGCCCGTTCCCGAACTCGACCAGCGCCCAGGCTGGGTCGGGGAGACGGACACCCAACTCTTCGACCGGACCGGCTTGACCAGTCTGTTGGGATGCTGTCTGCTGTCCGGAGACAGCCTATCGCCATCCGGCAGGCTGTGAGAGGCCGGCTTGGGGGGCCGTCTCCAAAGAGCAACAATGCCGCTTCCTAATTTCCGACAGAAACACGGGCCGCAAACGCTTCGGCAAGGAGGCAGAGAATCTCATACATCATGGTCGCTCCGACCAGCGCCGTGTTGCCAGAGGGATCGAAGGGCGGAGAGACTTCGACGACATCCCCGCCCACGAAATCCAGACCCCTCAGTCCTCTCAGCAGGGCCTGAGCCTCGACTGTGGTGACTCCACCGACTTCCGGAGTTCCTGTTCCCGGAGCGAAAGCGGGGTCCAGACCATCGACATCGAAGGTGAGATAGACGGGACCTCCTTGCAGAACTCTGTGTGCTTCGCCCATCGCGCCGTCGACACCGATGCGGCAGAACTCATCCATGAAGACCACGCGCATTCCCGAGTCGCGGGCGAAGTTCCAGGCCTCCTCCGAGTTTGCGGCGCCGCGAATCCCCACCTGGATGGTCCGGCCCGGATCCAACAATCCTTCCTCGACTGCTCGACGGAAGGGCGTTCCGTGGCTGTACCTGGACCCGAGCTCCTCATCCCAGGTGTCGGAATGAGCGTCGAGGTGAAACATGCCGATCGGTCCGTCCGAAGCGAGGGCACGCAGAATGGGCAGGGTAATGGAGTGATCTCCCCCCGCAGCAAGGGCCACAGTCCCGGCCGCACGAACCTTTTTGAAGAAACGGTAGATCTCCGAGTGACTGGCCTCGACATCCAGTGCCCGGGTCAAGGGGACGTCAGCCATGTCCCCGACTCGGCAAATCCGGTATGGATTGAGACGAGTCACCGGGTGGATGGCCCGCATCATGCTCGACATGTTGCGGATCTCACGGGGGCCGTGACGAGCTCCGGGGCGGGCTTCCGTTGCTCCGTCGTAAGGCACCCCAATCAGAGCGATGTCCAGCGCCGCCGCGTCCCGTTCCAAAGGGGTCCGCATGAAAGTCGGGATCTCCGCAAATCGAGGCGCCGCCATCGGGTCGTGATCGGCTGGAAAAGGGCCGGGTATTTCAGGGCTCTGCTGGCGTGATTTCATACTCGCCAGACTATACAAATCGGAGATCGTCTCGCCAGTGCGTAGGGACGTCGCCCGTAACGACCACACCCACTCCGTTCTCGAGTTCAACCAACGTCCAGGCAGCGTTGGGCAGCTCAACACCAAGTTCCTTACGGACTCGCTCCGCTAAAGGATTCGCCCAGAGGACCTTGCCCATCATGCCGTCGGTGACGCGATGGGGAGGACAGGTTCAGGCTAGGGCCACTCGAGACGATCCTGTCGCCGGTCCCCAGGTTGAGCTTTTCGCTGCGGCTCGAGCAGTTGGAAGATAGCCCTGTGGACCAAGGATTGCTGCATATCCTTTGGACGCTGCAGTGGGTGCTCAGGACGGCGGGCCACTCGAGAAAGATTGCAACGTCTCCTTCTTTGGAGAGCCACAGGCGATGAGGGGGCGAGACTGTCTTGCCGCCTGAAGGCTTCGCCATCAGCGGCATGACAACGCTTTCATCGGGGCACTAATCAGACTTCTTTCTTTTCATCCGCGTCAGCTTTCTTGAACCCCACGGACTGCAGCGCGCTCAACGGGCTTGGGAACATCCTGGCATTTGAGAAGCGGACGCGACGGAGGAGCGGACGCTGTAGGCAGTCAGGTGCAGCGCTTGGTTGGGCGAGCGCCAGCAGCGGCCGATTGTGTTTCTATGTTGCATTATGCGCGCAATATGTGATCGATTTCTTGAGAAAGCGCGCGATGAACTTCTTTGGATCATTCAAGCTCCGTAATCACCATCGAGTTTCAGGCGCAAGCCGTTCGTGCCAGGGTTTCGCTGAACGAAACCGGGGAAAATAATTGCTCCCCATCTCGATGATCAGGTCTTCGTCGGCACCCTACCAAAGCGCTGGCGCTGGAAAATAGGCCACCATGTTCAATCTCCCACTTCACACGGGAACGAGCGCGACAACCAACGGGCGAGTGCGGTGCGTTGTGCCATTCGGGTCCTCCCCGCCTAACGTCAGCGATAACCGGCGATCGCATGGTTAGGCAGCGCCAATCGCAGATGATATTGACCATAACAAGAACCCACCCAACGCAACCCCTGAAAGACAGGGAAGGCGAATCGCCCACGGTGGCCAAGAAGCTAAGGACTCAGTGAATCTCTCGAGACGAGGACGCCCGACAATGGGAAGCGTAATGGCCGCCAGAAAGAGTAACGCTGCAAGTGCTTTGAATAGGGTAGGAGTATGGGAAACTGGGGCAGTGAACCAGAGCAATGCGGCTAACAGCAGGCGGACGGAGACGGCAATCCAAAACCCGAGTCCTCCGGACATGGAGCCGCGGACCAGCCCAATTAGTCTGTGTGGCAGCAATACCCCGTACATAGAGAGGACGACAATTACTACCGAAAGTATCGCAAGTGCTATAGCCATTGACTAGTCTTCAAGCTGCCTAACGCTTGGCATCAGAGGCGGCGCGGAGCGCCGTCCGCTGCATGCCGTTGTTGGCGGTCCGTTGTTCACCTGTAGAGCCTTGTGCCGTCGGCGAAGCCTATCCGAAATCGCACCTTGCCGTTGTGCTCCGCTGGGATCTGCTCAGCGTCGCTTCGCTCCGGTCTCCAGCGGGAGCCGGTCGAAGCTTCCGTGGAGGACGAGGGGCACGGGCGGCCAACCGAGGGGCTTCCCCGTGTCGGCATACTCGCAGCGGGCGAGCTCGATGTCGAAGCTCCCGCTGAGTTCACCGGACTCAGCCAGGGCGGTGGTGTTGAGCGTGCCGATGGCCGGATCGCTGGGCCGGCAGCGCACCCTCCGGAGGCGCTCCTCGAACATGATTTGGAAGACCACCTGGGTCTCGGGGGTCACCCGCCCGTCAGCGTCCTGGACGAGGGCCAGATCCCAGTCGTCAGCGCCGAGTTCGAGGCGCCCGGGGCCGACGCTGCCGATGGAGGCGCCGGCGCTCGTCGATTCGAACCCCAGGTGCGCCTCTAGCCCAAAGAACTGTGGCGGAAGGATTCCACCGAGCGGCAGGCCGAGGCGCGGCCGGATGATCTGCACCACGAACGCCGGGCCCGACGAGGACTCCGGGACGATAGTGGCGACCGGGCGGTCCGGCCGATACACGACGAGCGAGAAGTAGACGACGACGGCAAAGCCGGCCAGCAGCACCAGTGGGAGAAGCATCCACGACGGTTTGGGATCATGTGTCATGAGTCGCTCTCCGGTCTTGTCCGGTCAACTTCTTTATATCTGGTTGCCCGATAAAACCACTTCCTGAGTTCACTTCCAGATAAAACGCTCTCGTCGGTTCCGTCCAAGTCATTTGTTTGGTCTCGATTAGAGTCGGCCTCGAAATATTCCAGCGTCTTATATGGTCTCCGCACAATACACAACCGCATTCTTCGTCACAGACTGTCCACCGGACCCTTTACGCTCCGACCGCCTCGATGCGAATTGTGGGTGTAGATCATCGTGGTTCCGAGATTCTTGTTGCCGAGGAGTTTCCGGATTGTCCTGGTTCTCGATCACTCCTGGTTTCCTCTTGAAGCCGATCACCGATGAGTCTAAGAGGTTTCCGGGACAGCGGCAAGTCACTTGGCCATATAGCGCAATTATCGGAGAACTGACGGCCCTAGTCTCATGGCCAGCCGTATGGAGGCGGCTCGCCATGAGAAGAAAATCGACGAAGACAGCAAAGAGGGAAACTCGCTCGAAAACAAGAGTTGGCCTTCCCGACCTGGATCGAGCCAAGGCAGCGGTGCTTGGCAGTCTGGGCCTGCCGGAGTCGAAGCGCGGGTATCAACACGCCATCGAGGAGTTCATTGACTGGTATTGCTTCGAGCCACGTCTCTCCTTCAACAAAACCGTTGTGACCGGCTACAGAATCCACCTCCAGAACCGCCGACTGGCGCCGGGGACCATCAACGTCAGACTTGCAGCGGTGCGCCGGCTCGCTTACGAGGCGGCTGACACCGGACTGTTGAGCCCAGAGCTTGCCGAATTGACCCTCGATCAGCTCCAGCGTCGTGAAGACCACTGGGCGATCGTTGACCTGGTTGGAAAGGGTGGTCACATCCGCTTCCGGTTCCGGACTGGGTCAAGCGAACCGTCGACCGTTGGCTTATTGCTGCCGGAATTATAAGCCGAAGGCTATTTCGCTGCGTCTGCAGAGCGGGAACCACCTCGGGCAACGGCATCACCGGGAAAGTCGTCTGGCATGTCGTCAAAGACTACGGCGACAGGCTCCGAGCCCCCGATCTCGCGCCGCACGACCTCCGGCGATCCTGTGCACACCTCTGTTACGAAGCCGGTGGCGAGCTGGAGCAGATTCAGTTCCTGCTCGGCCATGTGTCCGTACAAACGACGGAGAAGTATCTCGGTTGCAAGCAACGCTTCAGGGGAGCCGTCAACGACCGGATCGGTATCGAGCCATGAACGGCGAATCCAGTCGCTTACGACGACGATGAGGGACAAGAAATCTCGGACGAACGGAAAGACCCGAGGCTGATTGCCAACGAGGAGGAATGGTGCGAATTGGCGAGAATTGGTGTATAAGCCGAGACACGACAACCACCTCCGCTTCTACATCCATTTGCTCAACGGCCTTGATACTTTCTTCGGCGGTCCGGACGCAATACTCGGCCCACGACTCCTGTTGATTCCTCGGACTTGTATCCCAAGACCAGACCCCAGGCGGCTCAGCCTTCGCACCGGGGATTAGCCCCGTAATCTGGTTGTTGACGATCGCCCAAAACTCGCCGCCGAGAGCTGCGAGCCGCTCGCCCGCAATCGCGTGTAGTGCCTCTGGAAGATCTTCCCGACGCCATGCGTATTCTCCATTGGAGGCACGATAAGCCTTCTCACCAATGCCAGCGGGTATTGGGTTCATATGACCTCTAACGTCTGCGGCTCAGTCAATCGTTTCGAGAAAGACGCCCTCAAACAACTGAAGTGAGTCGAGGATCTCGCGGCCCGGCCGCCTGGTCGCGCCACGTCGAATCAACCTGCTCACCGTGTGGTGCTCGAGGCCGCCGGAGACACGCTGCGATACGCGGGCGATCACCAACTGAAATCGATCCTCACCATCGGCCTCGAGAGTCACGACTTGCGGCTTCGACAAGCGGCCGAGATTGTCAGTTGCTTTGCCCTGATCAACGCCACGGAGCCCGGATTCCACGGTTCTCGGGGGCTGCTGTCTGGAGCCAGAGATGTCAACAGAGTAAGTCATCGTCCACCCAACGAGTTCAACCTTGCTGGGCAGGCACCGCATGCCGTGAACCTGGAAGTCGTCGAGGATGACCGGCTGATCCGCCACGATTCCCCTCGTAGTGCTGAAGCGCACGACGTGAAGCTCGTGCCTCGACGGTGTCGTAGCGAACCGCGTTTCGTAGGCCAGATAGCCACGACCGGTGCAGAAGTACCCATCGCTGTCTGCGGCTGCCGATGCCGGCAACAAGAACACGATCGCGCTCACAATCACCACGACGATTCTCATGTTCACCTCACTATCGATCCAACGGAGGGATCACTTGCGCGCGAAGCGCGGCAGGTGCATCCTGTGTTAGGCCGTGTCGCTCCACGCCACATCGGGGTCGCGAGCGGCGCCCCATAGGTTAGCCGAACATTGAGACAACCCACGAGCCAAGTTCCAGAAGGCAGGTATTACCCTGCGGTGGGTTCACGGGTTGGACCCCCAAACGTTCCGCCATAGAAGGCCATATGCTAGGCCAAAGAATTCCCGGGACAGCGGCAAGTCACTTGGCCGTATAACGCAATCACCGGACAATGGCAGCCCTAATCTCATGACCAGCCGTAGGAGGCGGCGTGTCATGAGAAGAAAATCGACAAAGAGAGGTCGATTGGCCTCAGATCTGCGAGTCGCTCGAAAAGCACGGTGTCACGAGAGTGCCGTTCAGGTCAAGAAAGACTGCCCTGCGCTGGTTCATTCTGTCTCGCCTAACGGCTTCAGCCCCAGCTGCGGCGCGGAGCGCCGTCAGCTGCAGGCCGTGGTTGGGCGCGTTCGGAACGGCTACCGCAGATGCACAACGTTCGCCGTTATGAGTCGTGCGTAGTCTGAACACAGGAACGCAATCACCTCGGCCACGTCTTCCGGCCCGACGATGTGAATCAGACTAGAGCTCTGCTTCACATGTTCGCGTATCGCATCATTCACCCAGCCAGTGTCCGTCACCGGCGGATAAACGATGTTCGCTGTGATTCCGAACGACGCGAGCTCGAACGCCGCAGACATTGTGTAGTTCTCCAACGCAGCCTTGGCAGCACCATAGGATACCTCGTTGGGAAACCCCAGTGGCCCGCCGGACGTCAGGCCAATGATGCGCCCCCAGTTGGCCCTTTTGGCCACGTGTCGCCGAGCGAATTCGGCGATCATGAGAGCCCCGCCGCGTGCGTCGACTGAAAACACCTGCTCGTGCGTCGCTGCGGAAAGGCTCACGGTCTTCACACCAGCGGCGTGCCGGCCACCGGTCGTGAATGTGTCGCCTACCCAACCCGTGGCGTTGTTGACTAGGATATCGACAGGCCCAAGCTCCGCCTCTGCAAAGTCAAAAAGTCGTGCTGGTGCTCCCGCATCATTGAGATCAGCCTCCATGGACACCGCCCGACCTCCCCGCGTGCGAATCGCGGTGAGCACGTCACCGGCCCCCTTCGCGCGGTTCGAACGATAAGGCTCGGGAAAGTCCTCTGGGTCGAACATCCGCAGATACGACGCCAACACGGACGCACCGCAGCCGGCAAGGGCCCTTGCTGTCGCCGCGCCGATGCCGTGGTTTGCACCGGTAATGAGAGCCACGTGCCCGTTCAAGTCATAGGGAAGCGGCGCACCAGAAACGTGCATGAGGATCTCGATCTCTTCAAGAGTGTAACTCGTTTTCAGGCGGGACACCAATGAGTCCGACCCTGGGGGCAAGCTCGATCGTTGGAGGGACGGGTCACTAGGGCGTGTACACTGACCGCTGCATTCTCATGGCCAGCCGTACGGTCTTGGACTCGTCGACCGACTGGGGGAATTGCCGGAGGCCATCGCCTCGGCCGCCCGGCTCGCCAAGCTGAAAGAGGACGGCTACAAGGTCCGCTTTCTGGAGAAAGAAACGAGCTTTTCAGACCAAGACTCGCCTCTCGTCGGACGATTTTGCACAAGCACGACGCAACAGCCAATCGCGGGAGTTCGAGGCCCTGGCCGCCGAGATGCTCCGGGAGTTCAACCGGAGCCCCCTGACCTCGATGACCGTCGAGAAACCCAATTGAGAAGAATCGCCCTTCGGGCGCCGGGTTTCGGGTCGCACCCGGGCAAACCATTTGACACCAAACAATCGCAGGGATTTTGGGCCCTTTTTTTGGCGTTAGAAGCCGTTTTAGAACCTTGAAAACGGGCTCTAAGCACGTCGTCCCGTTGCCGGGGCCAGAGGCTCACACGAGCGCCAGCAGCCGCGCGTTTTCCCGCCGCAAACGCCCCAGTTCCTGGCGCTCATCGGTGGTCCATCCGTCCGCCCGCCGCCCCTCGCCCCGATCCGCTTGGGTTACCCAGTTGCGGATGGCCTGCGCGCGGGGCCCAAACTCACGCCCCAGCGACTCGGCGCTGCGCCTGCTGCGCACCCCAGGTGCCGCCAAAACTCCTCCGGATACTGTTTGCCTGGTTTTCCCATGTGAACTCGCTCCCCAATCTCGAGGTGTCCACCAAAGCGGCTCAACCGCAGGTGGCGAATCTCAGATTTGGGAATTGGCCTCTCGGGATCTGGGAGTCGCCGCCGCAGGCGGGGTGGCCTGCCAGCCGAAGCTCTTGCGCCGGCCCGCCTTCGCTGAAGCTACGGCATATCTCCCGAGCTCGCCAATTTGACAACGCCCAATGGACGCTGGATGTCGGCGGAGCTTGGACCCGTGAACTTTTCGCGCGCGCGGTCCGTAACCACAAATGGTCTCGCCGGTTGGGGCCGTCCAAATTTTTCAGAGGAGGAGGAATACAAAGATGCAATCGCGCAAAGGCCGTGTGGCCGGTCTCCTGGGCACCGCCGGGCGGGGATTCGACCTGTTCAGGCGAGTATTGGTGAACTTGGTTTTTCTGGCCCTGATCGTGGCGTTGCTGGTGCTGTGGTTTCGCAGCGGCGGACCCGAAGTACCCGACAAAGCCGCCTTGGTCCTCAATCCGAAGGGCAACATCGTCGAACAGTTGGAAGGCGACGCCCAGGAAAGGGCCATCAACGAGATCCTTGACCTACAGGAACCCGAGACGCTGCTCAAGGATCTGCTGGACGCGATCGAAGCCGCCCAGAAAGACGATCGAATCCAAGCGCTCTTTCTGGACTTGGACAGCCTGCAGGGCGCCGGTTTGACCAAACTGCAGCAACTGGGCCGGGCCATCTCCGGGTTCCGTGAAAGCGGCAAAACCGTGATCGCGGCCGCCGACGAATACGGCATGGCGTCTTATTACCTGGCCGCTCACGCCAACGAAGCCCATCTCCACCACATGGGTGCGGTGCTCCTCGACGGCTATGGCCGATTCCGAATGTACTACAAGGACGGACTGGATCGCCTGGGGGTCGAGTATCACGTGTTCCGGGTCGGCGAGTACAAATCGGCGGTCGAGCCATACCTGCGCCAGAACATGTCCGACGAGGCGCGGGAGGCCAACCTGGAGTGGCTCGGGGACCTGTGGACCTGGTACCTGGCCGATGTCTCCAAGGCCAGGGGAGTGACGCCGGAAAAGATCGAGGACTCGATCCGCAACCTGCCCGACCTGGTGGAGGCGGCGGCGGGTGATTTGGCGCGCGTGGCCCTGGAAGCCGGCTTGGTCGACAAGCTGAGCGACCGCGACCAAGTCCGCAACCGAATGATCGACTTGGTGGGCGAGGATGAAGACACGCACTCCTTCCACCAGATCGGATTCAGCGATTACCTGAAGGCGCGGGACGAGGACCGGACCGGCGCCGAGGCGGAAGGCGATCTGGTGGGTGTGATCGTGGCCAAGGGCAGCATTCAGCACGGCAGCCGCCCGCCCGGTTCGATCGGCGGCGAGTCGACCGCGGCCCTGATCCGCAAGGCCCGCCAGAATGACCAGATCAAGGCCTTGGTCCTACGCGTCGACAGCGGCGGGGGCAGCGCCTTCGCCTCGGAGGTGATCCGCCGGGAGTTCGAGTTGACTCGGGAAGCCGGAAAGCCGGTGGTGGTCTCGATGGGCAGCGTGGCCGCCTCGGGGGGATACTGGATCTCGTCCGCCTCGGACGAAATTTGGGCCAGCCCCACGACGATCACAGGCTCGATCGGAATCTTCGGGATGTTTCCGACTTTTCAAAAAACGCTTTCCACCTACCTCGGGGTCTCCGTCGATGGCGTCGGTACCACGCCCTTGGCCGGGGCCCTGCGTCCCGACCGGCCGCTTGACCCCGGAGTGGCTCGGATCATTCAAGAAGCCATCAACAATGGATACCGGGAATTTCTTCAACGCGTCTCAAAGGCACGTGGCATGAGTGTGGATGAGGTGGACAGGATCGCGCGCGGCCGGGTCTGGAGCGGGGAGGACGCCCACGGTCTCGGACTCGTCGACCGGCTGGGGGAATTGCCGGAGGCCATCGCCTCGGCCGCCCGGCTCGCCAAGCTGGAAGAGGACGGCTACGAGGTCCGCTTTCTGGAGAAAGAAACGAGCTTTTCAGACCAGTTGGTGGCCGACTTGCTGTCCTTCGCTGCAATACGACTGGGCGTGGGCGGCACGGCGCACCCGGGCCTGGTGAACCGAGCCGCCCCATTGTTGAAACAGGAATTGGACCGGCTGCGGGAATTCAACGATCCGCGAGGGATCTACGCCCACTGCCTGTGCGAGATCCAGTGACGGGGACCGCCAGGACCGACTCCCGCTCATGGGGTCCCAGCCTCCTGGAGAAATCGCCCATCAACTCGCCCTGAGGCGAGAAGATCTCCACACTGAATTGGGCCTCCAAATCGCCGGGATAGTGAAACGCCAGACCAGTGAAAAACAGCCCGGGAACGATGGCCACCTGGTGGAACAGCGCTTCGGTGACCGTCTGATCCTGCAGCGGTAAGGCCGCGGCAAACCGAAAAGTAAGGGGATCGCCAAACATGACGTCCCCAATGACCCCGCCGCCGTCTACCTCGATGCGAAGGGAGCCCTGGAAGCTCTCGTCGCCAGCTCCGGGGAATGACTCAACAGCATCTTCGCTCAGCTGCTGACCCGGCTCGAGCGTCCGGGCAACCGACGGGAACAGTGCATCGCCTCCTTCACTCACTGCAGTCAGCGTTACCGTCCGCCGTTGCGAGGAAGTATTGACGAGATTCCAGTAGGTGAACAGGTTGCTCTGGGACGCAAATTGGGCCGAGAAGAAGGTGCTTGCTTCGCTCCCGATCGAGGCGTTCAGGCCAATCACGGTTTCTTCGCTGAGCAGCTGGATCTTCTGGAAGCCAATGGCCCCGGGCCCTTCAGTCACCTCTACGGCAAGGTAGCCTCGCGAGACCTCGGTCCCTCTCCAAAGATCCCCGCCATCGAGTCCTGGATCCAGCCCTTGGCCGGCAAATCGCGTTCTACCGTGAGGGGATCTTCCCCTTCCCCGTACAGGGTCAACCTCACTTCGATCGGGATGTTATTCGGGTTGACGAGGCTCAAAACAGTGGTTGCCGGCTCGCCCCGAAAGGCAGTGTTCCCCTGAAAGGCTCGGCCGAAGTAGAGTTTCTTGGCCTGCCCTCAAAAGCGATCGATCCGTCGAGTTGCGACAAGGCATCGCGGTTTGAATGCCACGTGCAAAAGCTCTGAACGAGGAGAGCGCGGGTGAATCGCCATGATTCGAGACCGCAAAGCCCGTGAAGCCGCCCGGGTGACCGAGATAGTAGGGCAAATATATGACCCCGCTCCCGCAACGCTGTCCCGATGGCGCGGGACCGCCTGCATCCGGGTCGTCCGACAAGCGGAAGAAATTCACGAGGCGGCAAGTCCATGCCGTGGGGTTGCTTCGACGGTCTCGATGGGGTGAGAATGCGCTTTCAGGCTCGTGAGCGCAGGGGTCGACCCGGACGGCGCCGCCGGAATCCTGCGGTGCAACGCTTCACTGGAATCGAATCAGGAGGGCTTGCCGTGTTTCAGAAATTCGCCAGCAGTTGGACCCTGGTCAAGGCCAGCGCAGCAGTGCTCAAGGAGGACAAGGAGCTTCTTCTTCTCCCCATTCTGTCGACCGTGGGCGTGGTGATTGTCACCCTCACATTCGCGGTGCCCTCTTTCCTGGCCGGACTCTTCGACGCCGGAGGCGTTGGGGTGGTCGGCTACGTGGTCGCCTTCTTCTTCTATCTGGCGCAATACACGGTCATCATATTCGCCAATTCCGCGCTGGTCGGCGCGGCCATGATTCGGCTCGAGGGGGGCGATCCCACCGTAACGGACGGCTTGCGAATCGCCGCCGGAAAGATCCGCACCATCCTGGGCTATGCGGCCATTTCCGCCACCGTGGGCCTGTTGCTGCGCTGGCTCTCGTCACGGGGGAAAATGGGCGACTTCGCCGCCTCTCTGATCGGATTGGGCTGGAGCCTGGCCGTATTTCTGGCGGTTCCAGTGTTGGTCGTGGAGGACGTGGGTCCGATCGAGGCCGTCAAGCGGAGCGCCCGGCTACTCAAAAAGACCTGGGGCGAACAGATTGTCGGCAATTTCGGGATGGGGCTCGTCTTCGGCCTGGCGATTTTCGGCATCCTCATCGCAGGAGGAGCCGCCGCGTTCGTGGCGGCGACCCTGGAGAGCGCCCCGCTCCTCATCGGCGCCGTCGCGGCAACGATTCTGGCCATCCTGATCCTGGCTCTGATCCAATCCGCTCTGTCGGGCATCTACACGGCGGCCGTCTATCGCTACGCCGCCACGGGAGAGGCCAGCGGCTGGTTCGACGAGGCGATGGTGAAAAACGCCTTTGGAACGAAACGTTGAGGGAGATCTGGCCCCAGCTCCCTCGAGGGGTCGAGGAACCCACCAGGATGGAATTACTGCTCAAAATCGAGGTTCAGTCGTTTCAGCCGCAGGCTGGGTATCCCAACACACCGTCCAGACCCTCCAGGCCTTGTGGGTCCTTTGGGCCTTAAAGAAAGACGGGCCCCGCGCCAGGTCTGGCGTGTCTCGCCATGAGAACCTCCCTGATCTGGTGCGCCCTGACGTCACGGCGTTCAGCCGCCGGCCGAAGGCCGGTCGGCCTGCGACGCCTGGTTGGGGGCCCCCTCAGTCGACGAGGGTCACTGGTCGGCAAAACCCTTATCCCATACGCGCTCGGGGTCGTGATTCCGGAGGTCCACCCCGTGAACCAACCAGGCCTTCAGTGGAAAGAGCACGTTCAGCCATCCTGCATGTACCTCGTTCCACTCGGCCACCGTGACCCCTTCGTGCGTGAGCAGGAGATCCGTGCCGCCTACCCCGTCGGGCGTCAACTCAAAAACCGCAGGCCCGCCCATGTAGTCAATCGCAAAGGTATGAGGAGGACGCCGCTCGAGCACTTTACTGAGGCACGTGACACCGTTGATGAAGCGAAACTCTATGTTGCCATCACACTCCCTTGCCGACTCCGCCCAGAAGGCAGCGCGACCTTCCCCGGTATCGAGCGCCTCGAAGACGCGCTCCGGCGGCACGGGAATATGCATACGCCACCGAATTGGCCCACCGATTCTGTCCCCTTTCATCCTGGTTGCCCCAGCTACCGTCCGCCCCACGGTTGGCATCAGCGGCGGCGTGAGGCGCTGTCCGCTGCATGCCGTTGTCAGGCAGAGGCTGCGTTACTCGGACTCCTGATCGAGACGAAGAAAGCGTACGGCATTGTTGTACAGAATATCCCTCTTCTGCTCCTCCGTCAGGAATGGTGCCTGTTCGATTGCTTCAATCCCTTCTCCGATCTTGTCTGGCCAGCGCATTTGATCCGAACCGAACATCAGTCGCTTACCAAGGCCGGCCACGACAAGCGCCTCCAGATAGTCGTAGAAAGCGGCGCGCGGGATAACCCAGGTAGCCGTCGACACATCACCATAGAGCTGAGGGTACTGGTACATCATCGCGATCATTTCGTCCCGATAGGGGTACCCGGCATTCTCTACGTAGAGCCGCAGCTTCGGGTGGCGGACCAACACGTCCTCGAGCAGCAACGGGCTGCCTGCGGCGGAGCGGAAGCCGGGCAGGTAGGGCCCGATCCCCGCCGTGTGAATGAGAACCGGGAGGTCGAGTTCTTCGGCGAGTGCGAAATATGGCTCGAGCGCCGGATCGTTCGGGGCTACGCCGACTAGTTGCGCCGCGATCTCCCCCATGCCCCTGAGGCGCCCCGCCGCATATTCCCGCCTGAGGATCTCGAGGTGGGGTCGACCGACTTGAAGAATGAAAGGCGATGCGATGAAGCGACCAGGCGCGGCCTTTACCCATTCTTGGACAATCTCCAGGTCGACGCCGCTGAGAAAGCCCTTCACGATGTTGTAGCGCTCCATCGCCTCTAGCGTCTTTTCGCGCGTCTGCGCAGGATTGGCAGTTGCCTGACCCTCACCGCGACACGGCTCAGGGCGGCACAGAGCAGGTGCTCCGGCAGGCACGTCATAAGGAGGAAGGTCCGCGTGCATGTGCATGTCGATAATCGGCGGTCGCTGCTGGGCCAGAAACGGCGTAGTCAAGTGACTCACGCAGATGAAGAATACGGAGACGACGAGAAGAATTTTCATGGGAACCTCTTGACCAAACTCGTTCGAAGCTGCCCAACGGTAGCGATCAGCGGCAAGGGGCCGCACAAGTGTTTCCACTACTAATCTAGACACTGACGCTCGATGGAGGCAATCCCGTCGAGCCCATTTTCCGCTGCATTGAGTTGTTATGCTGCGTGGAGCTGGCTGTCCTTGGCGTCGTCCCCCGCGAAGCTACGGCACGATGTTCACGATTACACGCTTGTACCTCCTCAGCGCCGGAGTGCCCCTGTCCGTGACGGCCAGAACGAAGTGCGTCGTCTCGGGCTCGTCGACTTCCGGAGCACGGATGGCCAGCCGGTACAGGTTCTCGGCATGGAGCCCGATCGGCTCCGCGTACGAACCCGGTTCCGGGTAATGGAACCAAAGGTAACTGAGCGCATCGCCGTCCGGGTCGGTCGTGCCGCTGCCGTCCAGCGTGAAGTACTCGCCGGAGGCGACCGTAATCTCCTCCCCCGGAGGCGGCACGGGGGGATGGTTGGCCTCGTCGTACGCCATGACCGTCCAGTCCATCCGGGCGGCAAAGTCGTTCTGTATGGCGTCGCGCCACCGCCACAGGGTGACCTTGTTGCCGGTGAACGACGCGGTGTCGCGCCGAACCGACCGGCCGTAATCGTTGGGCACGTACGGCACGTAATGATCCTCGGCGTTGGTCCAGATCGGACGTGTCTCCGCTACCGGCACGTCCTCCTGTCCTGGCGCGGGAAGGGCGTTTGACAGCGGCGTGGGCTCAGGGGTGTAGAGTTCGTACCGACCGCCCCACCCGCCCAAGTCCGGACGCTCGGGCACGCTGAGCCCGTTTGGGATGAGCGACAGGAAAGCGGGCGTGTCCCCCTCCATGCCCCAGGCCACGTCCGGATAGAGGGCGCCGAGCGGGCCGTGCCCCTGCTGGATGTTCTCCGCCAGCCAGCTGTTGCTGATCGTCTCGTTGTCGATGCCTGCGACGAACTGGTTGATCCCGGTCCACGTCGCGCGACCGTAGTTCCCAGGACTGACGATGTAGAAAAGGTCTGGGAAGTTCTTCCGGATCCAGATGGCGCTATCGTCCTGGTCCGAGATCGTGTAGACCCGGAGCTTCGAGATCAGCTGCCCCGCCTCCTTCTCCGTCTCTGTTTCTCTGATTTTGTAGAGCGCCTGCGCCAGTGTGTTCGGCCCTCCCCAGACGGAGATCCAGAGCGGACGCTGATCGTCCTCTTCGAGCACTTCGATGATCCAGTCCGAGCCTTCAGAGTCCTTTCCGTCGCCGACCCCCTGCATCCCGTATTCCGCCAGCCCTTGCTTCACGAGCCCATACAGCTCCTCTTCTGCAGGGAACCCAGACTCGTGCAGACTCAGGTTGGGCTGCACGTTGCCATAGGCTCGGATCACCCGCTCAATGGATTCGGGGGCCACTCTCGACTTCTGATGGACGGAGGTAGTGGCAACCAGCCCTTCGATGTCGATGAGGTTGGAATACAACAGCAGGCGGATCAGGGACTGCGTGTCGTCAGGATCGGCTTCGATGTCGGTCAGTACGAGCAGCCTATGGTTCGGACTCTCCTGAGCCAGAAGTGACTGGGTTGACATCGCCAGTGCCTGGAGAATTAGAAGAAAGACGTTTCTCATGAGTACACGAACTGTAGGCAGCGATTGACCAAGGGCAGACAAGCTGGTTTCAACCCAGCCTTCCCCTTTTGGAACCCCTCGTTTTCCGGAAGTCTAACACGGTTTTCAGCCGGCGGACCCCCAAATCCAGACTCCGAAAGACGCGATCCACCGGGTTTTGACTAGAAGCGGGAGACCACCTTCCGCATGACGCAATTACCGGACTCCCTGCTCGAGCAAATGCGTGGAAAAGGAATGGCGCAGCGTATGGCAAGTCGCCCGTTTGACCAAGCGAGCCTTCCGAACCGCTTGCTTGAAGGCCGGTTTTCGCCGTCGCCCTTTTGGCCATCGATCTGAGCTTGTTCACCTAGGACCTCCTTGCGGGCTGCCAAGGTTGTGGCGGCCACCAAGTAGACCACCTGCGTCGAAGCAGAGGGTCGGCTACTCGAAAAGTTAACCAGCGACGCGGGTTTCGGGGTCTGGTTGGAAAGCACTGTAGTAGCTGCAGGGAACACCCCGAAGCACCAGATTTCGACAAGCTGGCCGGAAATCAGACCGCGTGAGCTACTGCAAACAAATGGCCTGCCAGCCGATGCAGACCTCTTCTATTTTACACATATGTAAACCTGCAGCCGGAACAACGGCTGGGATAGGGATAAACTGTCTCTGGCGGTTTTTTCGGACAGCACTGGCTTCGCGACAAGGGTTCTTGGCCGCGGCAACTCCACACACCTCAATCTGCAAACAAGCCGCCGATGGTTGTTCGGGCTGCCAAGGCCGCGATGAGGGACACGGGACGCCAGAGGTTGGTCTTCGAGGTTAACCATCATGAGACATTGTTTGCTTCCGCTGATCTGCTTCCTGCTTGCCACTCCGCTGTTAACGGCAAACTCCGTGGTCATCGACTTTGAGGATGTCTCGGAAGACACCCAGCCTTATCTCAAGTTCGGGTACCGGCTGCAGGCAACCGCGCTCCTGGCGTTCAGCGTGCGGATCCGGCCCACACAACGCCAGAATGGAATCTCCACCGACAACACCGCCGTTTTCCCCAACTTCGGGTTCGACGACCACGGCATCGAGATTGCCCGCTCCGATAGTGGGACTTTCTCCTTGCTGGGCTTCGACCTGCTGGAACCGAACTCACTCGGAACTTTCCCAGGTCCGGGAGAGTGCCGAGTGGTGGGGCGGAAGGCGGACGGTTCAGTGGTTGCTGCACTCCTCGAGGTAGACGGCCTGGCTGGACCCCAGACGTACTTCCTCAGAGACTTCCACGACCTGGTAACGGTGACCTTCGAAACCCCGGGGGAGTTTTCCAACTTTGCCCTGGACAACGTAGTCCTGGCCGAGAGCCTGATTCTCTACCCGCAGCTGGCGCTGGGGGGTGGCTTCAATGTGATCCTCATCATCACCAATCGCAGCGGCGCTCCCTGGCAAGGGCGAGCCGAACTGGACGGGGGAGCATGGCCCTCGACGCGGGAATGGATACTCGACGGCGCCGTTCGTACCGGCCAATCCGGATTTGACATTGACCTCTCGCCCAACCAGACACAACAGTTCGTGTTGAGCCGAACGGGCAACGCCGTCAGCGGCTGGCTGGAGATTCGTCCCCAGCCTGGCTCCGACGCCGCCGCCCTGGCCACGGCATTCTTTTACAACTTCTTGATCGACAGCCAGTTGGAAGACTCCACGGGCGTCGCCCCAGCGCGCACCACCCCGGCAGTGCGCTTCCCGGTGAGCCGCGCGGCCCGTCTCAACACCGGCCTGGCCATCCGGCGGGCCGGGGCTCCTGTGACGTTCTCACTGTACGACGAGGCGGGAACTCAACTCCAGGAGCTCACTACCCCCTTCGACGGCGCGGTCTTTTTCAACGAACTTTTCTTCGGGGTGAGCGACGAATTCATCGGTTCGGTCGAAGTCTTCTGTCCACAGGGCTTCTTCATCGTGGTTCTGCGCCAGGAATTGCTCCCAGAAGGGGCCTTTCAACTGACCGCCATTCCGGCTCTGGTTGTGCCGCCGCTGTAGTTGGAAGCGGTTACCGGGTTTGGCTCCGCCAACCAGAGAAGGAGAGCGGCAACATATCGTTGATGAAGTGGAGTCCCGGCTTGGCCATGATCCCGACGTCGAGACGCGAAATCGTAAGGCTGCGCCGCAACAGGCTGGCGGAACGGGAACTGCGACTCGGCAAGCGACGGCTTCACTCGAAGAAGCGCGCAACATGCTCGGAGTTTAGAGGAAGTAGAGGCCCCTGACGGGGCAAGCTCCAAGAACCAGGCCTCAATTCCCAAAATCCTCGATCACGATAAGAGCTGCTTGTACGTAAACTTCGGACTTCCCCTCCAAGCGGGGACCTGCTTGCAAAGCAGATTCCAGAATCTAGCGTAAACCCCCGAATATAAGCCTGTTGTTTTCAGGGACTTCTATTGAAACCTGTTGAACCCTTGTTGCCCTCGTGCCGGGAGAATTTGCCACCGCCGTTTCGTGGTCGACCAGCCCGAGATCCGAACGGATCGGGTTTTCGCGGACCACACTTCAGCCCGGTTGTTCTCATCCTGACCCGTGGGATGCTCAACCGATGGGAAGACCCCACGATGGGCAGCAGGATCGCTCCTGAGTTCGTCAGTGATCAGCTGCCATAGGAGCTTCACCTTGGCCCTTCAACACCTTGCGAAAGAAACGTTTAGCAGCTCGCTTGTCTCGTCTCTTCGTCACCAGCATGTCGAGAACATCGCCGTCCCGCATTGTCACCGACTGCCGCTCAACTCGACAGTACCGTCGCACCGGCATCGGGAGGGCTCCAGCCACCCGCCACCGGCTCGTTCGCTGCTTTTGCCCCTGACCCTCTGAGTAATGGGGAAAGTCCTCGGAAAGCCCTCTTGACACTGCCTTGCGCCAAGTGGTACCTTCGGGTAAATCTTGGACAACTCTCGTGACTTCCACCTGTAAGAGTTCCATACGATTTCTCTTTCTCGTGTTGCTACTCCTTTCTACGGCTCCAAGCTGTCCCGCCAAGGGCCAGCGCGTCGAGCAAGGCCGGGGCGCAGATCCCGAGGTCGATTACCAGTCTCTGACCAGGTTCGGTCCCTGGGACGATCGCAACTACGCCCTGAGCGCCTCGGACCTGGAGTGCCTCGCCCCCAACGAAGACGAACTACGCGACCCTGTTCCTGCTTTTTTTCGAGTACTGCTTCGAAAGCGATTGCCGCAACTCCCCCCAACCGGACCCTATCCGCGCAGCGTTCTCCAGATCTTCCGTCAAGAGTTCGGAGGCTACCTGATCGACGGGAGAGTCTACGATCAGCTCGAGGTCAAAAGCGACGGACGGTATGTGGTGATCCAGGAGAACGGCCGCCAGTACGACGGTTTGGAAGGGCTCGAGAGCGTTAGAACCAAACTGCGAGAAGGTCCGGACTGCACGCAGCCTTGACCCACGGCAGATCTCGATAGAGAGACGATTCAGCGCCACGGAACGCGCTGCGGAGGAATCACGTCCACACGCGGCCGTTCATTCTGGAGGCTCCACCGTG
>JBFKLX010000053.1:0-27539 GCA_041630155.1 Acidobacteriota bacterium | reverse complement strand
GGTCGAAGCGGCCTTTCTCGTAGTCCTGCATCCCAAAGGCCTTGACGATCCGTTGTCCGGAAATGGTCTCCTGGAGCGCCTGGGAAAGGTCCGCGAGCTTCTGCTGCGACAGTCCGGCCAACCGGCGCACCTTGCGCCCCAGCAGGGTGGTGATGCCCAGCACCACCGGAGCCATCAGAAAGGCCAGCAGAGCCAGCGCCCAGTCGATGTACAGAACCAGTCCCAGGAAGGCCAGCAGCAAGACCGCCTGGCGAACGAAGTCGGCCAGTTTCTTGCTCACGGCTTCCTGGAGGCGTTCCGTGTCGGAGATGACACGAGCCATCAGCTGTCCCGTGGGGTGGCGGCCATAGAAGGCCACTGAGTGGTCCAGCAGGTGTGCGAAAAGCCCTTTGCGCAGGGCGGCCACCACGCTCTGCCCGCTGAAGGCCATCAGGTTGTCGGCCAGATACAAAAAGACGCCTTTCAGAAAAGAAAACCCGATCAGAAAAAAGGCGATGCGGACCAAGGCGTGCTCACCGGCCAGTCCCAGCCAGCTCTGCAGGAAGTCGAACTTGGCAGCGGCCTGCGGTCCGCCCGAAACTGAGCCCGACGACCAGAGGTTGAACACCGGCTCGAGCAGCGTCACGATCAATGCTTCCAGCAGCCCGCTCGCCGTCAGCAGCAGAATCGCCGCCACCAGCAACGGCAGGTACGGACGCGTGAAAGGGTAGAGATTGCGCGCCTGGGCCACGGGGAGGATTGTAGCAGGGAAGGAATTGCAGGGCTCCTCACGCCCCCAGCCCCACGCCCCTGAGCCCCTCGATTTGCCCCAGCTCACCTGCCTCGTGTATCGTACCCGCCATGATTCGGACGATTGACTGGACCGACGAGGGCGTGGTCATGATCGACCAGCGCCTTCTGCCGACCGAAGAAGTTTACAACACGTACAGAACGCCGGAGGAAGTGGCTGACGCGATCGTGACCATGGTCATCCGGGGTGCGCCCGCCATCGGCGTGGCCGCCGCCATGGGGATCGCCCTGGGCGTCAAGAACCTCGATTCCAAGGACGACCTGGACCGGAAGTTCAGTGAGATCTGCGAGATCATCCGCCAGACACGACCCACCGCTCAGAACCTCTTCTGGGCCATCAAGCGCATGACGGAGGTCTACGAGAAACACAAGCAAGGCTCGCTCGGGGACCTCCAGAAGGCTCTGCGCGACGAGGCCGTGCGAATTCATCACGAAGACATCGAGATCAACCGAAAAATGGGCCGCAACGGCCAGCAGCTGCTGGCCGATAACTCCACTGTCCTGACCCATTGCAATGCCGGCGCCCTGGCCACGGCCGGCTACGGGACCGCCCTGGGAGTGATCCGCGCGGCGGTGGAGAACGGCAAGAAGATCTCGGTGTTCGCCGACGAGACCCGGCCCTTTCTGCAGGGCTCCCGGCTGACCGCCTGGGAAATGATGAAAGACGGCATCCCCTGCACCCTGATCACCGACAACATGGCCGGCTATTTCATGCGTGCAGGACAAATCCAGGCCGTGGTCGTGGGCGCCGACCGGATCGCCGCCAATGGCGATGTGGCCAACAAGATCGGCACCTACAGCGTAGCGGTGCTGGCCAAGGAGCACGGCATCCCGTTCTACGTGGCCGCACCCCTTTCGACAATCGATCGGGACTGCCCCTCGGGCGACCAGATCCCGATCGAGCAGCGCGACACTCGCGAGGTCACCGAAATCCGGGGCAACGTGCTGGCGCCCGGGGCCATCCAAGTGCAAAACCCGGCCTTCGACGTGACCCCGAACCGGCTCGTCTCGGCGATCATCACCGAGGCTGGGATCGCCAAGGAACCGTACCAGGAATCGATTGCAGGTCTCTTTCAGCAAGCCGGCGCACTGACATGATCATTCTGGGAATCGAGTCCAGCTGCGACGAAACCGCTGCCGCCCTTCTCCAGGGCGGCCGCGAGATTCTGTCCAGCGTGGTCTCGTCCCAGGTCAAGGTCCATCGCGATTACGGCGGAGTGGTCCCCGAACTGGCCAGCCGCGAACACGTCGACAACATCTGTCCAGTGGTGGAAGAAGCCCTCGCCCGGGCCTCGATTGCATTGAAGCAGATCGACGGGATCGGCGTCACTCGCGGGCCCGGACTGGTGGGCGCACTGCTGGTGGGCCTCACCTACGCCAAGGGCCTGGCCTACGCACTGCGTATCCCCTATGTCGGCGTCAACCACCTGGAGGGCCACCTCTACTCGATTTTCCTAGAACATCCGGAAGCCGAAGCCCCGGCCCTCTCGCTAGTCGTTTCCGGAGGACATACCAATCTCTACTACCTGCGATCGAACACCGAACTGGAACTGGTCTCCCGGACTCGTGACGACGCGGCCGGAGAGGCGCTGGACAAACTGGCCAAGCTACTGGGTCTCGGCTACCCCGGCGGCCCCGTGATCGACCGGCTGGCGCCCCATGGGGATGCCCGGGCCGTTCCCTTCGCTATCCCCAAGATCAGTGACGGCAGCCTGGACTTCAGCTTCAGCGGCATCAAGACGGCAGCCCTGCGCCATGTCCAGGAGACCGGACTGAGGCCGGTCAGCCCCGAGCAGGCACGAGACCCGAAGGGCATTCCCCGGGGAATTCTCGACCTGGTCGCGAGCTACCAGAGGCGCATCGTCGACCAGTTGCTGAAGCGCCTGGAGCAGGCCGCCCAGGGGCGCGACGTCCGCTCGATCCAAATCTCGGGCGGCGTTTCCTGCAACAGCGAACTGCGGCGCCGGACCGTGCGGCACTTCCAGAAACAGGGCTTGCCAGTGTATTTTCCTCGTCCCAGCCTGACCACCGACAACGCGGCCATGATCGCCTGTGCAGCCTACCGGCGGCTGAGCGCGGGCCAGGCCGACGGCTGGGATCTGCAGGCCGATCCCAATTTGCGGCTGACCGCCAGGGAAGGCCTGAGGGCATGAGGTCCCGAAGGCGTGGGGGCGCCTGAGGAGCTCGAAGCCAGATTCAGTACGACCGAAACGTTTGGGTCGGCTCGGAGGCCCCAGACCACAGCGGTTTTTTCGGGTTGAAATCGGGGAGATCCTGGGATGAGAGACGGCTCTGACCCGCTACCGCTCGAACCGACCGACGAGGACTACCAGGTCTTCGACCGCTACCTGAAGACCGCCGTTCAGCTGCTGGAGGGCGTTGCAGACGTCGAAGAGGCCCACGGGACCCTCAGCCGCTACCTCGAGTTCCACCGCCAGCAAGGGCTCCAGCCGGAATTGGAAGAGTTGTTGATTCAGCTCTTCTTCCACAAGTGCGCCAAGGAGTTTCTGGAGGAATAGCAGTGGGATGGGGCTTGGGGCGTGGGGGTCCGGCCTCGAGCCTCACTTCTTCATGCCTCAGGTCTCTTCCAACAAGAAACTGAGCCCACGGCAACATTCCTGGAGCAGCACCTCATCCGCCCGCTGCCGGGCGTAGCCGGCCAGCATCACAGTCGTGAAGAGAGCACGAAACCTCGCCATTTGCCAGCACTGCTCCGGGACCTCTCCGTAGGCCCGCCGGAATTCCTCCCGGCCCGGTGCCGGAAAGGAGGACCACGCCACCGCCAGGTCCACCGCCGGATCTCCCAGGTGAACGTCTCCCCAGTCGATCACACCGCTCAGCCGGCCCTCTTCGCTGATCAGCAATTGGCAGCCGTGCAGGTCACCGTGGACCAAAACGGTCTGCTCGGAGCGGTAACTCCGGGGCGTCCCCTCCAGGATTCGCCGCCAGGGAGCCGGTCCGCCGGTGATCCCGGCCTGCTGAAGGCTCTCCAGGACCCTCACGAGTGGTGCTTTCCGGGACTCGAGGTCCAACCGGCGGAAGCGATCGCCGGGCAAGCCCCAGTCCGAAGCCTCTGCATACGACATCCCATGCAGAGTGCGCAGGAAACCCGCCAGAGGAATCGCCAGTCGGCCTCTCCCATCGGCATCCAGATCGGCCCGGCAGCTGGGCGTTCCCTCGATCCAGCGGTAGCCGGAGAAGAGCGGAGGGACGCCCGAGTCGGGCTTGGTTACGAAGCGAGGGACGGGAATCGGCAAAGGCAGATGCGGCGCCAGCCGGGGCAGGACGGCGGCCTCGGCCTGCATCAGCCCCACAGCAATGTGGCGCCGGGGAAAGCGGAACACCCATTCCCCGTTGACCAGAAACACCGTGTTGTCCCAGCCTCCTCCCAGGAGAACCACTCGCGCCGGGGAAAGCTCGGGAAAATGGCCCTCGATGAGGCGGCGCGCCTGGCGTGACGTGATCGGGATTTCAGGCGTCCAGGGCCGGGCCATGAGCGATCAGTCTTCCGCAGCCGGAGCGGTCTGGTCGGCATGCTGGCGGAAGAGCCGCCCCATGCCGAGAACGTCGTATTTTTCCAGCCAGCGGGGCAGCAGCAAAAAGAGCACGACCATGAGCACACCGCCCAGCAGGGCGGCCCCCTTTCCCACCCGAATCACCGACCCGAAATAGGTGTAGGCAAAAGTGGCCGGCATCATCCCCAGTCCCGTGGCCAGCGCGAATTTCCCGAGGCTCATCCCCGTCAGGCCCGCCCCGTAGCTGACCAAATCGAATGAGAAGACCGGAAGGAGCCGGGCCAGAAAGACGACTTTGGTGAGCACCTTGTCGGAACACTCGCGACAAAGACTCACGTGCCCCCTCGAGAAACGCTCCATCAGCCGCCGGCCCAGCAGGCGCGCCAGCAGGAAACTGACGATGGCTCCCAGAAGGCCGCCCACGACCGCGTAGAGGCCGCCCCAGAACGGCCCGAAATAGGCGCCTGCCGCCAGATCCAGGGGCAGGCTCGGTATCGGGCTCACCACCACCGCCGCCGCCATCAACCCCACGAAGACGAGGGGTGCCCAGCCACCGGCCGGCTCCAGCCAGCCGATCACCCGTTGCGGGTCGAGCGAATCGGCGAGCCGGTGGATGGGAGGAAAGCTGTAGACGAACACCAGCAAGGCGACCAACCCCGCCGACTTCACGATGGTACCGGTTCGGAGCGCAGGCCGAGGCAATTGAATCCCCCTTGGAGCAACCGATGGGCCGAACCGTCAGGGAACACGATTGCAGGGGGCGCTGTCAAGTCGGGAAACAGCGTGCGAAGGCCGTCAGATAACCCGGCCATCCCCACAAGCGTATGCGCCCCAGAAGCAGATTCCATGGCAGGGAACTCTGCTTGGCCAGAAAACTCAGCCAAGCCCGGCTGTCGGCAGTGATGGACAGCTGGGCCCTTCCCTCGTGACCTTCGACGACCCGGAGTTCTCCCCGCTCGATCTGCACCGTAGCCTTCTCCGTCTCGGCGCCAGTGAAGGTGAAGTGATAGACCGCCCGGAGGCTGCGGGCCTGCCCCGGCTGAAAAACCAGGGGCAGGTCGCGCAGGAACCCGGCCACTGAGTCGGGCCGGAGCCCATTTCCGACGCGCTTGGCAGTCTTGCGGGGAAAGCGCTTTTTCACGTGTGCCTCGGCATCGGAGCCGCCGATCACGTACACCGTCTCCGGTTTCTTCTGCAAAGGCTCCACCAGCCGCTTCAGGAAGCTCTTGCGCTGATCCAAAAACGGGCCGATCACTTCTTCACCGGCCGGGCAGACCGCCATGCAATAGGCAGCCTTGTAGTTGGGCCCAAAACCCAGACTCTGCCACATCGAGACCGTCTCGGAGTCGCTGACACGAGAGCGGTACTCCCGGGCGCTCCGGCTGTCGGTCAGGCTCTCGACCCAATCCGTGAAGCCACCCATGAACTCCCGATAGTTGTGCGTGTAGCAGGCAGAGAAGTTAAAACTGCCGTCGGCACCGATTGCGCCCGTGGGGCAGGTCGCCACGCAAAGCTTGCACTCCAGGCAGGGATTGTAGTCGATGGGGCGGGAGAAACGCTCGACCTCAGCCGCCATGATGATCGTCCCCAGCAGAATGAAATTGCCGAAGCGCGGGTGGATCACGTTGCGGTGAATGCCCATGTGTCCCAGACCGGCAGCCACCGCCACCGGCTTGTGAGACACCAGCCAGAGCTTGCCCGGCCAGCGCTCCATCTCCATCGGAAAGCCCATCGCCCCTCCGTTGACAGCGGCCACCCCCCGCTGTTCCAATCGCCGCACCACCTGGCGAGCCACCTCGTTGACGTGCTCACCCGTGTGATGGAATTCCAGGTTCGACACCGAACGAGCCGGGAGCCGTATGTTTTCGCGATTGGTGCGGCACACGAAGCTGATCAACGTCCGCGCCTCAGGGAAGTGGTCCAGAATCTCCCCTCGCTGATCCTCGATCTCAGGGCGATCGATTTCGACGAAGCCAACGTCGTCCGCCCCCGCCTCCAGACACACCCGGCTCAGCCAGGACGATTCCAGCCGATCTCCTCCCTTCACCGATTCGCTTGCTCCGCCCTCCCGATACGCCTTCACTGTCGGGTGCTCCGCCAACCTGGCCATGTTCCGATCCTCCGGATTAGAAATCTGTATATACATCTATTGGCACAAAAAATATATTCAACGGATGCGGGCCTTGGCAGCGGCCCGGACGAGCAGGGACTGCAGCTGCCCCCAGGACTCTCCGCCCAGCCGTTTCAGCATCTCGCCCTGAACCTTTTCCCAGACGGGACTGGCGCGCCGCAGCAGCTCGCGTCCCGAAGGGCTCAAGCTCCAGAGTCGCTCGCGGCGATCCCGGCCGGCCTGAGAACGCACCAGACCGCGGTCCTTCATACGTCCCAGATTGCGCGTCAGGGTCGTGCTATCGGTCGCCAGCAGCTCGGCCAGGGCTCCCTGACGGGCGCCCGGGCGATGGTTCAGCACTTGGAGCAGCGTGAACTGGGAGGCGCTCAGATCGAGATCCCGAAAAACCCCTTCGTAGAGTTGCGTGACTGCCCGCGTGGCCCGGCGCAGATTCGCGCACAGGCAAGGAAGAGCCGGTGGCGCCCAGGCCCGCGACCCCGATTGTCCCCTGTTTCGACTCATTTGAAATATGTATATACATCTTTTGAGCCCCGCTCGTCAAGTGGAAGTTTTTTGTGGGGGGGACGGCCGTTGCGTCAGGGCCGTTTGGCCACTGCCGCACCCACCAGTGCGGCCAGGCCGCCCATGATGTTGGTGAAGGCGATCCAGATCGTGAGCTGGGGAATCAATCCAATCAGGACCCAGGTCGCCAGGGGCCCGACATCGGCGGGAAATCCCGGGGGAGGCGCGTCGTAATGCGTCCCCCACTGGCCCATGATGGCCGGGAGCATCACGATGGCCACGGGGATTCGAGCCACCAGCCCATAAGCGGTCAGCACGCCTCCGGCCTCCGGCCAGGGCCGCCGGGCCACATAAACCGCAACCACGGAGAACAGGCCCACGAGCGGGAACTGAACCCAGGGAGAAGTCTGGAAGAGGCTTCCGAGCACGGCCCCCGCCACCACCACTACCAGGGCCAGAAGTAGCCAGACCACCGTTCGGCCCGCACTGGCGGGGCGGAACCCCTGGCGAGCGAGTTGATAACCGAAATAGCCCCCAAAGACGAACACCAGCCAGACGATGCCGACCAGCGACGCGCCGCCGCCCGGCCCCGCGCCGAACAGGATCGACGGGCCCTCAGCGAACTCGCCCAGAAGCCGGACAATCGTGACCGCAAGCGTGACCAGGCCTGGAATCAGCACCCAATCCTTGAGATTGAGCGAACCCCTGCTCCCCTGCATCAGTGCCTCCTTTTTCGTGACGAAACGCGAACGACTCTACGTTTCCAGACTATAGTGCATCGACCTCGAGATTCCCAGCCGAAAGAAAGGGGCGCAGAAAAGCGCGAGGCCTGAGGCGAGGCCTGAAACGCGGGGCCGAGGCTCGAGTTCCCTCCTCTTCTGCGCGCCACCACACTTCATGGGGAATTCGATCCCATCCTTTCGCGGGCCGTTGTGTCACAATGTCGCCGCGATGGGAAGGTCTGAGGCGCGGGCAAACTGGGTGGGCTTCGGGCTGTTCCAGGGTGCTTTCTGCTATGTGCACTGGGGGTTCTGGCAGCGCTGGGACCTGCCCATCCACGATGGCCTCTTCTATTTTCAACAGGCCCGCCGCTGGCCGATCGACCAGTTGCTCCTGCCCCGGGAATGGTCACCCCTCTATCTGATCGGATATTCGGCGTTTCAGCGGATGCTGGCCTTCCTGGACCCGTTTTGGGTTTACGCCCTGCATCGCCTGCTGGTGCTCTATCTGGTCTCGCTGGTGTTCTGGCTGATCGCCCGGCGCTTCCTGGACGGGCGAACGGCCGGAATTCTGACCGTGTTGCTGGTCTGCAACCAGACCCTTCTGGAGAACTTCCACGTCATCCACTCGGCCGGGCTGCTCTGGGTCCTGATCACGCTCTGGGCGGCGTCGGCGCAGCGGCCGAATTCGTATCTGCCGGCGGCGCTGGCGCTTTGCGGTGCCTTCGTCCGCCCGGAGTTTCTGGTGGCATTTGCAGTCCTGGCGACTCACGCCCTCTGGCGTCGGGTCTTCCCCGGAGAGGGCCAGCGGCGCCTGGAACGGCCCGGTTGGCCGGCCGTTCTGGCCCTCGTCCTGGCGCTGGGATTATGGGCGATTTCCGAAGCGCCGGCGGAGGGGCCAAGCCGGTCTTTTCAGGCGTTCGCCCAGCAGCAGGCCTGGGCCGAGGAGGGCGAAGCGAGCGTGGTGTCGGGGTTTCAGCACCTGGATCGCGCGGCCCAGCGTTACGGTTCGGCCAGCACGCTCCTCGAGGCTCTCCGGGCCAATCCGACGGCTTTTCTCGGCACGGTGACGCGCAATCTCTCCCAGCTCCCGGGCGCTCTGGGCCAAGCTGGTTCAGTCGCTTCGGTTGCACCTTGGGTTTCCCACCTGTTGTTGCTGCTGGTGCTGGCGGCAACGCTGAGCGCCGCATCGATTCTGCGCATGCCAGGCCTCCCGTTCTGGGCCGCAGCCGCGGCCTTTTCCGCCGCGGCGCTGGCGGCCTCGACGCTGATCCGACCCACCGCCCCCTACCTCTTGGGGTTGATTCCCCCCGTACTGGTCGGCGCGGGCGTGACCCTGTCGCCGAGACTTCGCCCTTTCCGCCTGGATCCCGCCATCCGGCGGCTGGCCGGGGGGCTCCGCTGGGCGGGCCTGCTGGTGATCGTGGCTGCCGCCGGTCACAGCCTTCGGCCGCAGGGCCAACCCTTCCGGGAGTTCTCCAAGGAACTGGCCCGCTCGGGGTCCCCTTCGAGAGTCCTGGCCTACTCACCGGAATCCTATTGTCTGTATCCCAGCCAACGGAAAATCCCCTGCTCGGGGGTGGGTCTGCAGGCACTGGCCGGCGCTACCGACTGGGCCGAGCTGCTCGAGCAGGAGTCCATCAATGTCGTCGTCGCCGACGTGGCGATGAGGCAAGCCGTCGCGGAATTGCGGCGGAACGACCTGGAGAGCTTCGAATCCGACCCCGGAGCGTTCGGCTTCCACCGGACCCGGGAAACGGGAGGAGGTCTGCTGGCCCGGCTCTTCACCGAGCTTCCGCTGGAGAAGGACAGCCGGCTCTACCAGGAGATCGGGCCGAGGCAATAGAGGGCGGGCGTAGGGGGGAGGTGTGGGACCCGCTGCCCCAAGACCCATGTCCGATGCCCCCAGATCGCCCGAGACCCCCGTGCGCCCGAAGGGTTGCGGGCGAGCCCCCAAGTGCCCGGCACCTCGGAGCAGGGTGGCCCACTCGGTTTCCGGGGGCCGGCTGCTGCTTCGAAACGCCCGCAACATACGTTACTAACTTTATGGATCGGAGTACTAAGATTGCGAGGGGGCTTCGACCTGTTCGATCTCTTTGGGGGCGGCGTGAGTCAGGATCTCGCAGCCTTCATCGGTGACCAGTACGGAATCTTCGATGCGAATCCCCATCCCGAGGAACGCCTCGGGAGCCTCGGAATCGGCTGGAAAGTAAAGTCCGGGCTCCACGGTCACGGTCATGCCCGGCAGCAGAATCTGCTCATCCTTTCCCTGAGGAAGCGGGTCACGAAGGTCCAGGCCAATGGCATGGCTGGTGCGGTGCATGAAGAAGCGTTCGTAGGAACCCGACTCCAGAATCTCTTCGGGGGGTTCCCGAAGGACGCCGAGAAGATTCAACTGTCGGGCGATCACGTCGACGGCCGCCTGGTGGACTTCCCGCAGCCGTACTCCGGGCCGGACGCGACTCAGGGCGTTCTTCTGAGCTTCCAACACGGCCCGGTAAGCGGCCTTCTGGGGCTCTGAGAAGCGCCCACTGACGGGAACGGTCCTCGTCAAGTCGGAAACGTAGTGTTCGAACTCCGCTCCGGCGTCGATCACGATCAGGTGTCCCTCCTGCAAGAGACCGTCGTAGCGGGCGTAGTGCAGGATGGTGGCGGCGGGGCCTGAGGCCACGATCGGCTCGAAGGCGTGCCGGGTCGCCCCTCTGCTGGAGAAACCGTGGTCCAGCACCGCCTTGATCTCGTGCTCCGCGAGCCCCGGACGGACGGCTCTCATGGCTTCCCGGTGAGCTTCAGCGGTGATCCGGCCGGTGGTGCGGAGCAGTTCGATCTCCTGCCGGCTCTTTTGGCACCGCATCTCGTTCAGGATCAAGCGGGCGTCCAGCAACCGCGAAATCGAATAGCCGCGACTGGCGCCCGTCCTGACGATCGACAGCAGTTGGAGGTCGAGAGATTCGCGATGCCCCAACGGGCCATAGACCGTCGAGACGCCGTTGAGGTAGCCGGGAAGGAGTTCCTGGAAACGATCGAGGGGATGAGCCGCGTCGGCTCCGAACCGTTCGACCGCCCCTTCGACCCCGGCCCGCGGCCCGTCCCACCGTTCGGCCTTGGGGTCTCTGGGCGGCACGAACAACACGAATCGATGTTCGGGGTGTTCGGGCAGGAGCAGGCAGATCGCTCCCGGCTCCTCGAAGCCGGTCAGATAAAGAAAGTCGCTGTCCTGGCGAAAAGGGCAGGCCAGATCTGGTTGGTGGTAGGCGATCGACGCCCCGTAGAGGATGGCGGCGCCGCCCTCCATCTTCTGCATGAACTGACGCCGGCGCCGTTGGTAGTCCGTTTGCCCGATCATGGTTCCAGACCCCGATCTTCAGTGGGGCGGTGATCCCGTGCAACGGGAAGGGACTGCCCGTGCCAAGGGTGAATCCTTTGGCTAGCCGGCCGATTCTCGACGCCCGCAACACTTCTTGAACTTGAGCCCGCTGCCACAGGGACAGGGATCGTTCCGGCCGATCTTGCCTCCCGTGGGCAAGGCCGGCTCGAGAGGCAGGGCCTCGAGGGAAGGGTCTGCGCCCAGCGCCCAGCCGCTCCCATCGGGGCTGGCGGTCAGGACCCGGGGCCCTTCCGGGGTGACGGCGATCGTGTGTTCGAAATGGGCGCTCCAGCTGCCGTCCACTGTGGAGACCGTCCAGTGGTCCGCCTCCACTTTCACCTCGGGCTTGCCCACGTTCACCATCGGCTCGACGGCCAGCACGAGCCCCGGAAGGAGTTCGAAGTTGGCTCTCCGGTCGTAGTAGTTGGGAACCTGGGGCCGCTCCCACATCTCCTGCCCAATGGCGTGGCCGACCAGCGTTCGGACGACCGAAAACCCGCGTTCTTCGACGAAGCGCTGCATCCGGGCGGCCACCTGGTTCCAGCGCGAGGCGGTCGCTATGCCCTGGATGGCCTGGCGCAACGCGCCTTCGGTCACCTCGAGGAGCTCCCGGGCCTGGGCACTGATCTGGCCCACGGGATGCGTCACGGCCGCGTCACCGCACCAGCCGTTCAGCTTGACACCGATGTCGATGCTGATGATGTCCCCGTCCTTCAACACCCGGTCGGAGGGGATGCCGTGCACCACCTCGCTGTTGACTGACAGACAAGTCGAGGCGGGATAGGGGACTTTTCCGGGCACGCCTTTGAACACCGGAATCGCCTTCCGCTTCAGCAGAAAAGACTCCACGGCAGCGTCGATTTCCCGGGTGGGCACGCCCGGGCGCACCAGCCGGGCGGCGATCTGATGCGCCTCCCAGACCAGCAGCCCGGCCTCGCGCATCCGCTGAATCTGGTCCGGTGTCTTCAGATCGTTCGATCGAAACATGGCATCCACTCGCAGTCGCTTCGCGTTGCCGGCGGCAGCACCCTTTCCCAAGCATCTCAGCGGCCCGGGAAGGAATCAGGGTACTCGAAAAGAAGGCCGCTCGGCAAACCAGCCAGCCGCCCGGATCACTATTCAAAGGGGAGCCGAGCTGCTAGACTTCCACGAGGTTTGCAGATTGGCGAGATTCCGGCCAACTTTGGCGTGAAGCATTCGAAAATGCGCGGCGACATTCACTTCGAACCGATGACAGTCGGGATGATCCTGGATGCGGCGATCCGTATCTACTTCAGGAACTTCTGGCTGCTGGTCGGTATCGCGGCAGTCGGCTATTTGCCGCAGCTGCTGCTCCCGCTGCTCGTCGCGCTGGCCCAGGCACTCGACAGCGACTTGAGCATGCTGATCATCATGCTGGGTGCGCTGGGAAACCTCGTGTGGTGGCTGCTTCTCTATCCCTGGACGCTGGGGGCTGCCACCTATGCCATCAGCAGAATCTATCTGGGCGAGGAGGCTGACCTCTGGAAGGCCCTGCGCGTCGCCCTGGACGAAGTAGGGACTCTTTTCCTGACCAGCCTGATCGTTTCCGTCATCGTCTTCATCGGGCTCCTGCTGCTGATCGTGCCGGGTATCCTGTGGTGGCTGTCTTATTCACTGATCGTGCCCGTGATCATGCTGGAGGGTACGAACTCCCAAGAGGCTCGCTGGCGCTCCCGCGAACTGACTCGAAACTACCGGGGCAGAATCCTGGTCCTCTTCGTGATCGTCATCTTTCTGCAGTTCGTGGCGCAACTGGCCGCCATCGGATTGGTGGGAGCCTTGTTCGAGAACATTCTCTTGACTCAGGCCGTCCAATGGGTCGCGACGGTGCTGGCCGTACCCCTGCCGATCGTGCTCACCATTCTGCTCTACTACGATCTGAGGATTCGAAAGGAGGGATTCGATCTCGAATTGTTGAGCGGCGCTCTGGGACGGTCGAGGCCGCAGAGCACGCTGGGCCTCGTGTGAGACGGGGCCAGGGAGCGAAAAAAATGCCAGGCGCACCCCGCAGCAGGAATGCGGCTTCTCCGGGAATCCGGCCCCCCGGCATTCTCGCTACAATGATGGACGATGCCCCAAAGCGCGGCGAATCCGACACAATCACTGCCTCCTTCCGGGGAAATCGAGCGGCTGACGGGAGAGATCCTGTCCGGCGGTGAGTTCCGGACCGAATCCGAGTGGAGCATCTGGCCCTTGATCGGGGATCTTCTCGACTCCCTGCTGCGAGCCTCGAGGCAGTGGGCTGCGGCCAATCCGGCCCTGGCCCGCCTGGTCTCCTGGCTGCTGATCGCGCTGCTGGTCGGCCTGCTGGCGTACATCGCGCTCCAGTTCGTGCGCGAGTGGTCCCGGGGCCGGCTCCCACAGAGCCTTCGATTGGAACTGTCCTCTTCCTGGCAAACGCTGGAAGGGCGCGCCGAAAACTGGGAAGAGGCCATGGAAATGGCCCGGCATGCCTTGCGGTCGGGCAACACTTATCATGCCATCTGGATCGCTCACCGAGCCTTGCTGGCCTTGCTGGATTACCGGGGCCTGGTGGAGTTCGCCAAGTGGAAGACGAATCGTGACTACCTGGCGGAGTGCGCCCGGGACCCGCGCTGGCTGCCCCTGCTGAGTTTCGCCAGTGAAGCCTACGAGTCGGTCGTCTACGCTCACCAGCCGTTTCCCCCCAGCGAGGTGGCCCGGCTGCTGGACGACATGACCCAGGAGAAGCGCAATGGCGGGGCCTGAGGCGGGGAACCGGGTCTTGCTGATCGCCGCCTTGGCGACCTGCGGACTGCTGATCGTTTTGATCGCGGCACTCTCGCCGCCCCCTCCCACCCCGGACGCGCACGGCCGCCCCTCCTCGTTCTTCTCCGACCCATCGGGAAGCATGGCCAGTTTCCTGGTCCTGGAGCGGCTGCTGGGAAGGGTCGAGCGCTGGCTCCATCCTCCGGGTCTCCTCGCCTTTCAGACCGAGCCGGAGGAGCAGATCTCGACCTATGTCCTGATGGGGCCCCGCAGGGCCTTGCGCTTCTCCGATGCCCAGGCCCTGGAAGACTGGGTCTCACGAGGAGGCCAGCTCATCCTGGCCGTGGATCGGCCCTGGCCCGTGACGGGCACCGCCCGGGACGATCCGGCTGGTGAAGAAGCTCTCGGGGAAGCGGAAGCTGGCGTGCCCCGGGAGGAGGGGGAGGGATCTCCCGAGTCTGAATCGGGTCGGGGAGACTTCTCGAGCCGGCATGGTTTTCGGGTCGTCCCGGGCGGGCTCCAACCGGCTGCCGGCCTATGGGTGGCGGGCACCCTGGCCGAGGGCGATTTCGAAGTACTCGAGCGCAGTGCGGCCGGCATCGCCGTGGGCCGGAAGCAGCTGGGTGACGGAGAACTGTTGGTGATTCCCGATTCGCGGGTCTTCAGCAACGGCCGTCTGCGTGACCATCCCGCCAACATGTCCTGGCTGGCCCATCGGGTGGCTGCCGCCGGCCCGGGCAGAATCGTCTTCGACGAATATCATCACGGTTTTGCGAGCCCGCGGGGGCTCCTGTCCCTGCTGGCGTCCTTCCTGCCCACTCCCTGGGGGGCCGTCTGCGTCCAGTTGAGCCTGGCCGGGCTGGTCTACCTGTTGGGAGTCAGGCGCCGCTTCGGTCCGCGCTTGGACCTCCCGCCCCGACAGTTGCGCAGTCCCACCGCTCTGGTGCGAGCTCGTGCCGGCCTGCTGAAGACGGCCCGCGCCCGGCGGCTCTCCATCGAACTCTTCGAGCGCTATCGGCAGAGGCGCCAGTGGCGGGCGCCCGGCCGCCCGGCCTCTGTGTTGGAAGAACAAACGTCCCAGTATCGAGATCTACTGCGTGAGGCCACGCGTGCGGCCCGGCTGGACGATGCCGCGGTCTTGCGCCTGGGGCGTCTCTCCGGCGAGCTGACAAGGAGCACCCAGTGAACGAACCGCATACTCCGTCCCCCGAGTCCGATCCCAGTCCTGCGGCGTCTTCTCTCCCCTTCCTCGAGGGGATCAAGGCCGAACTGGAACGAGTGGTGTTGGGTCAGCAAGCAGCCATCGAGCAGCTGCTGACGGCCTTGGTTGCCGGTGGCCACGTACTGCTGGAGGGGGTGCCGGGCGTCGCCAAGACGCTGCTGGCTCGCAGTCTGGCCGCCTCCTTTCGAGCCCGTTTCTCACGCATCCAGTTCACGCCCGACCTGATGCCGGCCGACGTCACGGGCGTCAACATTTTCGAACCCGAGACCCGGCGTTTCAGCCTCCGCCCGGGTCCCGTCTTCGCGGACATCCTGCTGGTGGACGAAGTGAACCGGGCCCCCGCCAAGACCCAGGCGGCTCTCCTGGAGGCCATGCAGGAGAGGCAGGTGACACTGGACGGTGAGACCCATCCTCTCCCCGCGGTCTTCTCCGTGATCGCCACCCAGAATCCCATCGAGTACGAGGGGACTTATCCTCTCCCCGAGGCCCAGTTGGATCGTTTTCTCATGAAGATCGCCATCGACTACCCTGCAGAAGCGGACGAAAACGCGATGCTGCAAGCGACCCATCGCCTGGGCCGGGATTGGGAACAACCCAGCCGGCAAGTCCGTCAGGTGGCCAGCGTGGAGCAACTTCTCGAGGCGCGGGGCTCGAGCCACGAAGTCGAGATCGACGATTCGGTCTTTCGCTTCGTCGTCTCGATCGTACGGCAATCCCGCGCGTTCGGCAGTTTCAGCCTGGGGGCCAGCCCCCGAACCAGCATCATGCTGCTCAACGCCGCCAAGGCCCTGGCGGTCATCCGGGGACAGGGCCACCTGACTCCGGACGAGGTCCGCGAGGTGGCCAGACCCGTGCTGCGCCACCGCGTGCTGCTGACTCCGGAAGCTCAGATCGAAGGGTTGACGCCGGACCAGTGCATCGACGCACTCCTCCGGCAGGTGGCGGTGCCGCGATGAGCGACGCCGGACCGCTCCACGGGGCCCTCAGTGCCAGGCCCAAAATGGTCCCGACCCCTCGCATGATTCTGTGGCTGGCGGTAGGGGCCCCGCTCTGGCTGCTCGGCCTGGCGGTCCCGGGGGGTTGGCTGGCAGCCGCCGCCTTCCTGGCCGGCGTGGTGATGCTGGCCCTGCTGCAGTATCTGCGACTTCCCGCACCGCACTCGATCTCGGTGGCCCGCCAGTTGCCTTCCCGGTTCAATCTGGAAGCGGTTTCAGAGATCGTCTGGAGCATCGACAACCGCGGTCCCAGGACCCTAGAGGTGCGGCTGATCGACACCTTTCCCGAGGCCCTGCAACCACTCGAGCCAGTGCCGCCCGGCCTGCTCCCGGCGGCCCGCGGGGCCCGAGTCCAGATTCCCGTTCGGGCGGTTCGGCGGGGTGATTTCGCCTTCAGCGATCTCTACTTGCGCTGCAGGCTCCCCGGCGGCCTGATCGCCAAGGAGCTGCGTTTCGGCCTGGGAGAACGGGTCAAGGTCTACCCGCGGGTCCTTGCAGCGGACGAATATCAGCTGCTGGCTCGAATCGACGAGCGCTTCGATCCGATCCGGCGGCCTCGCCTGATCCGCGGCGCGGGGATGGAATGGGAGAGCCTGCGGGAGTACCTTCCCGGCGAGGACCTGCGCAACGTCGACTGGAAGGCGTCGGCCCGCCGGGGCTGCCTGATCAGCAGGAACCTGCGCGTGGAGCGGGGCCAGCAGGTGGCCATCCTGCTCGACTCGGGCCGGCTGATGGCCAACCGAATCGGGCGCTACCCGCGCCTGGAGCACGCCGTCAACGCCGCCGTGATGCTCAGTTTCGTGTGCTCCAAACGGGGCGATTTCGTCTCGCTGGCAGCCTTCTCGAACCGGATCGAGTCCTTCCTCCCCGCCACCCGCGGAAGCGCCGTCATGCCCCGGGTCCTGGAGACGGTTTACAAGGTGCAGAGCCGCGAGGTCGAGTCCGACTACTGGGAAGTCGTGGCTCAGATCATCAGTAAGTTTCGCAAGCGGACCCTGGTCGTGATGCTCACCGAAGTCCTCGACTCCTGGGGCAGCTCCGGCCTTGCGCGGAACCTGATTCGGGCGGCTCGGCGCCACCTGGTTCTGTGCGTCGTCATGACCGATCCCGCAGTGGCGCGCCTGGCGGACTCAATTCCGGAGGACGCGGAGAGCGCCTACCTGAAAGCGGCGGCCTGCCAGCTGCGCCTGGACCGGGAGCTGGCCCTCGAAACCATGCGCTCTCGCGGCATCCTGGTGCTGGAGACCCAGCCCCGTAAGCTGAGTGTCCAGCTGGTGCGGCGCTACCTCGAAATCCGCCAGGAGGGCCTGCAATGATCCGTCACAGGATTCGCATTCCCACCTCGGACCACGTCGAACTGGAGTTCGAACTGGCAGGCGTTGGATCGCGCTTCGCAGCCTTCCAGATCGACTTTTTCATCCTCTTTTTCAGCCTGCTCGCGCTCTGGATCGGAGGGGTCTTCGGGACGGCCCGCCTGCTGCCCGGAGAGCACGCCCTCAGTTGGAGCGTGGGACTTTTGATCGTGCTGAGCTTCGTGGTGTTCTGGGGCTACTTCCTTTTTTTCGAAGCTCTGTTGCGCGGACGCACCCCGGGCAAACTCGTCATGGGTTTGCGAGTCCTGCGAGACGACGGGATTCCGGTCGGCGTCCGGGGGGCCGCGATCCGAAATCTGCTGCGCCTGGCCGACCTCCTCCCGCCCCCTTCGGGATTGTTGGGGGGGGTGGTCGTCCTCTTCAATCCCCTGGGCAAACGCCTGGGCGACATGGCAGCGGGAACGATCGTGATTCGCGAGCGCTTCGTGAAGGGCGCCGAGACCGACAGCGGCGCACTCTTCATGGAGCGCCTGGAAAAGGGCGGCCCCCGACAAGCCGTTCTCTTGCCCGGAGGCTCCATCGAAGTCACCCAGCTGGCCCTGGTGGAGAGGTTCCTGCGCCGGCGGGCCACGCTTCCCGACAAACAGCGGCAGAGCCTGGCCTGGAAGATTGCCGAGCCACTGCTTCCCCTGATGAGCGAGGATCCCGCCCAATGGGAGCACAGCTTCGATCGGGAGGCCCGGGCAGAGGACTTGCTCGAGAGGATCCTGGGGCTGGCTCAGGGAGTTGCCGACTCCTCTTCTCCCGCCACCCGCGAAATCTGGTTCGCTTCCCAGAAGCGCCAACACTGGCAGCAGTTCAGCCGCAAGGTTGGTCGGCTCTGGCTGGGAGGCCGGCGTGCCCTGCGCAGGCTGAGTCCCGAGTCCCTTTCCCGGCTGTTGGACGACTACCGCCGGATCGCTGCGGACCTGGCCCGGGCCCGATCGCTGGGAGCCGACCCGCTCACGGTCGATCAGATCAACCGGCTGGCCGTCCAGGGCCACAATCTGATCTATGGCCACTCGCCGCCACGCCACCGCTCGAGGCTCGCCCCCGGCAGCTGGCTCACAGCCTTTCCCCGCACCCTGCGCCGCCATCCCGCGGCCTTTCTCCTGTCGATGCTCTTGCTGGGCGTCCCCTTCCTGGCCGGCTACCTGAGCGTCCAGCTGAACCCGGAACTGGGCTACGGATTGGTCCCTCCGGTGTTCCTCGAATTCTCACCCGCCCGCCAGGAGTCCCTGCACGAGATCCCCTCCCTGATCCGGCCCATCGCGGCCTCAGCGATTCTGACCAACAATGTTCAAGTGTCTCTGGCGGCCTTCTCCCTGGGTCTCACCGCCGGGGTGGGCACGGTCGCCGTGATGATCAACAACGGGCTGCATATCGGAGCCATCGCGGGCTGGCTCACACGAGCCGGACAACAGCGGGCACTCTGGGGCTGGATCATGCCCCACGGAGGGACCGAGCTGCTGGCCATCGTGATCGCCGGCATGGCCGGGCTATTGCTGGCCGAGGCCATCCTCTCCCCCGGGCGCTCGAGCCGCCGCGAAGCCCTCAAGAAGAACGCCCTGGACGCGCTGATCCTGGAGCTGGGCTGCATGGCCATGCTGGTGGCCGCCGGCCTGATCGAAGGCTTCGTCTCCCCCAGCCAGCTGGCCTATCCCGGGCGCATCGCCGTGCTGGTGGGCAGTCTCCTGTTCTGGGGAGCCTATCTGGGGTTGGCCGGCCGGAGCCCGGACCGGGAGGGCATTAGCCAGAGCATTCCCACCTAAAACTCGAGATTCCGCTTTCCCCGGCGCCATCGATCCGAAGACCTGCTCGGCAGATCGAGAAGCGGCTGCGGGGAGTGGGACGGTCGGATCTCGCGCACCCCACCCGTCTGCACTTACGCTCGCCCTTCCAGGCGGATGGCAGAAACTCGGACCTGCTAGAATGCCTCCACGGTGACACGATTCGAACTGGAGATCCCGGTCGACTCGGCTCAATTGAGCGGGGGAGGACGGCAACCTGGCCGGCGCTTTCCTGGCGTCACCCCCTGCAGCGGTCGGCGGCCCGGGCGAAGGAGCGGCAGAAACGGTGTGTGCGCCCGGCTGACACCGGGGCTGCTCCTGCTCGCGTTCTTTCTGACGGGCGCCACCGGGTCGGGGAGTTTGCCAGCGGGAGGAGCTTCCATGAATTCAAGCGGCCAGAGCGGGCCATCACAGAATCTTCCAGGGCACGCCCGGACGTATTGGCTGGCACCCTCGACGGTGGCCTTCAATGGCTCACTGCCAGAGGGTGGAGCCGCCCGGTTGCACTACTCCGGACAGGCGGCGCTGCGAGTCGCTGAGGGCGGCATTCAGGGCGGCAGCGAGCTCCCCTTGAAACCTGTCGCAGCGAAGCTGTCGCAGGAATTACTCGAGCGGCATCCTCACTTGGCCGGCTACGGCCACTTCGAGCTGGCCGAAGTCTCGCCTCCGGAGGCGCGGCAGCTGCTCCGAGGGCAACTCCTGGTCAGTCTGAGCGATGCCTCGGGCCGTATTCTGGAAGTCACAGGAGTCCAGACCGCAGGAGTCATCGACGAACTGTTCGACTATTCTGGCCCTTTGGGAGTGAGCTTCCAGAGCGGCGTGCCCACGCTGCGGCTCTGGGCCCCCACGGCCCGTTCCGTCTCCCTGTTGCTCTTCCCCGACCCGGAGGCGGTCGCTCCCCAGCAGAACGTCCCGCTCTGGAGGGATGAGAAATCGGGCGTCTGGGCGGTCACCGGCGAGCCGGACTGGGACAGGCGTTACTATCTGTTCGAAGTCCAGGTCTATGTCCCCTCCACCGGGCGCTTCGAGCGCAACCGCGTCACCGATCCCTACTCCCTGAGCCTGGCGGCCGACAGCCGCCTCAGCCAGATCGTCGATCTCTCCGACCCCGACCTGGCGCCTCCCGGATGGCAGACGGGCACGAGTCCGTCCATCCAGGCATCCGAAGACATCGTGCTCTACGAACTGCACCTCCGCGACTTCAGCCACCACGACTCGACGGTGCCCGAGCATCTGCGAGGCACCTTCGCAGCGTTCACGGTCGACTCGCTGGGAACGCGCCATTTGCGGCGATTGGCACAGGCCGGGCTGACCCATGTCCATCTGCTTCCGGTGTTCGACATCGCCACCATCCCGGAACGGCGGGAAGATCAGCGCGAGCCAGGGGAAGACTTGAGCGCCTTTGCCCCCGATTCGGAGCGGCAGCAAGCTGCCGTCGCCTCCATCGCGGAGCAGGACGGTTTCAACTGGGGCTACGATCCCTACCACTACACGGTTCCAGAGGGGAGCTACGCCACCGACCCTCAGGGAACCCGCCGCATCCTGGAATTCAGGCAAATGGTTCAGGCCATTCACGGCATGGGACTGAGAGTGGTCATGGACGTGGTATACAACCACACTCACGCAGCTGGCCAGGAGGCCCGTTCGGTGCTGGACCGGATCGTCCCCGGGTATTATCACCGTCGCGACTCCGACGGCGAAATCTACACCAGCTCCTGCTGCCCCAACACGGCCTCCGAGCATCGGATGATGGAAAAGCTGATGCTCGACTCGATTCTCACCTGGGTGAAGAGTTACCGGGTCGACGGCTTCCGTTTCGATCTGATGGGGCACCACTTCCGCTCCAATCTTTCCAGGATTCGACAGGAACTGGATCGCCTCAGCCTCGCCAAGCACGGGATCAACGGGCCCTCGATCTACCTCTACGGGGAGGGCTGGGACTTTGGGGAGGTGGAAAACGGCGCTCGCGGGATCAATGCCACTCAGCTGAACATGGCGGGCAGTGGAATCGGCACGTTCAACGACCGCCTGCGTGACGCAGTCCGCGGCGGAACACCGTTCACCGGTTATCGGGACCAGGGCTTTGCCACCGGCCTCTTCACCGATCCCAACGGAACCGACCAGGGAGATCAGAAAGCCAGGCTGCTCGAGATCAGTGACTGGATCCGGCTGGGGTTGGCAGGAAACCTGGCGGACTTCCAGGTGGTCGACGCGCAGGGCCTTCGAGTGCGGGGCAGCGAGGTTGTCTATGGAGGGAAACCCGCGGCTTACACCCAGGATCCCCAGGAAAACGTCCTCTACGTGGAAGCTCACGACAACGAGACGCTCTTCGACGTGATCCAGGCCAAGGCGCCTCGGGCCACACCAATGTCCGAGCGGGTCCGGATGCAGAACCTGGCCATCAGCCTGGTGGCGCTGGCTCAGGGCGTCCCCTTTTTCCACGCCGGCATGGAGCTGCTCCGATCCAAGTCGATGGACCGCAACAGCTTCAACTCCGGAGACTGGTTCAACCGGCTGGACTTCAGCGGGCAGTCCAACAACTGGGGGGTCGGCCTGCCGCCCCGGGGGGAGAATCGTCCTCACTGGCCCCTGATGCGTCAGCTGCTGTCGGACCCGGCACTGAAGCCCAGCCCCGACCACATTCAGGGGACCCTCGCGCACTTCATGGAGATGTTGCGAATTCGCCGCAGTTCGCCTCTGTTCCGGCTGCGCAGCGCCGCGGCGGTGGCCGAGCACCTGCGCTTCCACAACACCGGCCCGGATCAACTCCCCGGACTGCTGGTGATGAGCCTGTCGGACCCGGACGGCTCCTGCGACCCCCACTACGAGTGCATCCTGGTTGTCTTCAACGGCCGACCCGACCCGCTGGACTTTCCGAGCCCATTTCCCGGCGTCCCCTTCCAGTTGCACCCCCTGCAGCAGCGCTCCAGCGACCCGCGGCTGCGAAGCGCACTTCACGATGCGGCGACCGCTTCGCTGCGCGTCCCCGGCCGGACCGCGGCCGTGTTCGTGCGAAAAAGAGACTGACAATAGTCCCGGCTGAATCCTTCACGGCGCCGCGATCAATGTTGGTCAATGTGACGGTGTTCACACTCTTGGGCGTGGAAAAGCCGTAAACTGCCGAGCGTCGGTAGGATTGGTGAATCTTACCGGACGAGTGGTTTATTCGGGTACTGGAGCGAAACCCATCGCTCCTGGGTATGCGTCTTTTTGGCCGCCTGGCCAACTGGAACCCTGGACACGTGACAACACGGATGTTGAAAATTCTGCCGCTAGGCCTGGGTCTGGCCTTGGGTCTTTCATTGCACGCCCAGTCAGCGAATCAAGCCTATGAATGCTTCCCCACCTGTTCGGATGTCGACGGGCGGATGATGACGCTGGCCGGCTCCGGACTCCGAACGCTGGGAGCCGATTCCCTCTCCGTCGAGCTGACCGTTTCGGGGGCGGCATCTTCTTTCGAGATCGGGCTCTTCGACGGGGACTCCGGGCCGCCTCGCTGGGACCGGGGGAGCGACCCGATCGTCTATCGCCTCTACGCCGACCCCGCGGGTGACAATACCGGGACCTCACTGATCGGGGAGTGGTTTTCCAATGTCGACAACCCCGCCGTGGGCGCACTCTATTCGAGCACCGTCCAGGGAGTCTCCAATGGCCGGATGCCCGACGACCAATGGTTCGACATCACCGTCGACGTCTCCGCCGAGGCCCTCGCAGCGGCCGGCTCCGACTGCCCCGCCGGCGATTACTGCTACCGCCTGCTGGTCGAGTCGACTGCCCCTCAGGGGAGCACTGAGAGCAATTTCAAACTTCGAACCACGGCGCAGATCTCCCTGCTTCCGATAGCCTTTTCGTTCGTGGGTGCGGTACGCAGCTTCAACGATCTTCCCATCGTCTATCCCGGCTACCCCGACCTCTCCCAGACCACTTACGACGGCAGCTGGGAGTTCGATATCGAGGTCGATCAGCCTCTTTCGTCCTTCACCGTCTGGGACGGCGACTTCGACTACGGGTCTCATGATTGCACCCTGATGGACACCGATGATGCCGACACCTGTCAGAACCCCGATTCCAACTGCATCGTGAATTCGACGGACGGTTTTTCAGTGGTGCCCTCCTGGGCCAACGGCACGGCGGCCTTCACACAGGGGGTCGCCCAGGGCAATTTTCTGGCTTGTGGTCAGACGACCGGCGCTCCCAACGATGATCAGGACCCGCTGCTGATCCCCAGCCTGCCGGGCCTGTTCACACGAGCGCCGGCCGTCTACTACGAGCTGGAAACCCCGGTGGGCACGTTCGCCAACCTCAACCCCTCCGGCAATCAGGAGTGGGAGCAGTTCCGCATCGAGACGGATGGGGGAGCGCCGGCGGATCACTACGCCGCTCAACTGCCGGCCGGGCCGTACCGACTCAGGATCTTCGGCCTGGACGCTTCCAACCTCAACGCCTTGAGGATTTCGGCCAGAACCCTTGGAAAGCCCTCGGCAAGCCTGGGAAACCGCGTCTGGTCGGACCATGACGGCGACGGGGTTCAGGACGCCGGAGAGAGCGGGATCAACGGTGTGGTCCTGCAGCTGTACCGCGACCGCACGTTCGACGGGGTGTTCGACCCGGCCGACGACGTGCTGGTGGCGACTCAGACCACCTCCGGCAACGGGAATTACCTGTTTCAGGGCCTGGGGGCCGGCAGGTACTGGATCGATGTCGTGAACAGCACTCTCCCGCCGGGAGCGGCTTTCACGACCGCCAATCAGCCCTACACTCCGCTGGGACCCTACGAGCTCAACGAGTCCGAAGCTCATTTGCAGGCCGCTTTCGGCTATCAACTGGGCGCCGTCGGCGGTCTGGTCTGGAGCGACGACAACCTGGACGGCATCTATCAGCCTCTGCAAGGCGAAGCAGGCATCGCGGGCATCAGCGTCGAATTGTACGGGGACGTGGATGGAGACGGCACTCCGGATGTGCTGCAGATGCTGACCGACGCCGACGGCCTCTTTCTCTTTCGCGATCTGGCCGCGGGCGACTACACCGTGGTCGTGGCGGGGACCAGCTTCGCGGCGGGTGCACCGCTGGAAGGCGCCACCCAGGTCTATGACCCCGACGGCCTGCTGGATGACCAGACGACCACTCCCAGCTCCTTTTCGAGCAAAGCCAACCAGTTCCTCACCGCTGACTTCGGCTACGTCCGGCCGTGCGTCCCCTGCCAGGGAAAGATCGGCGGGCTCGAGCTGCGCTACCTGGGCACGATCACTGACGCCTGGGTCCGGGTGATCGGGACCAAAGGGCCGCAAAACGGAATGGTCTTCTTCGACGGGATCGTCCAGCCGGGAGCAGTCTTCCAAATCTACGCGCCTCCAGGCAGCAACTCGAACGACCTGGGCGTCGAGGTCGAGTTCTTCGTCAACGGCGTCTCCAACGCCATTCAGAAAACGACCTGCGCCGTCTCGGTTGGACCGGGAACCGTGATCGGCGACTTCGTCGTGGTGGAAGGCTTCGACAAGGCCGGCACGCTCCTCTGCCCCGGCTAGAGTGGCCGCCCCGGAGAAGAACGCTCCCGGCGCCGTCTTTGACCTCCGTGTCATAACGGGCGCGGCCGCGAGCTGGACGCGTTGTCGGGAAGGGCCTGTTTCTGATAGGCTACGGGCACTCACATGAGTCTTCCACGATTCCCAGTTCCACGAGGTCGTGCTCGCATGATTCATGTCACATCCACTGATCCAACCTACGAGTATTCTCCATAAAGGAGGTGCATCTTGACTCGGAGACTACGCTTCATCGTCACAGCCATCGGACTCTTGACCGCCTCGATCCCGGCGACGGCCTTGGCCAGACCGGTGCGCCCCGCCCCGAGCGACTGTGAGAACCAGGCCTTCCTGGAGAAGGCGAAAACCGACTTTCAGAACGTTCTGGACCAGCGCCGGCGGGACCCCGCCAGCGTGTCGGACGAACAACTGCGAGAGGCCTCCAGCGCCTACATCTGGGAAGCCGAGCTCTGCTACCAGGAGCGCTATTCCATCCCCGCAGCCACCGGAATCAAGATCGACGACGGCGGCTTGTGGATGCCCGGCTACAGCCCCATCTCGGGAAAAAGTGGAGATGAGGCCAGGCCCAAGCACAACCTCACCGGAACCAAGTGGGGAGCCGGCACCAGCTTTCTGCCCTGCTGCGACAATCAGGACGCCTCAGGGCCGAGAGTGGCCGGCGGGAACGTGACGTACAGTTACATGGCCGCCGGCATCAGCTTTGCGGCCGAGACTTCTCCACCCCCCGACACGAATACTCCCATTTCGGGCTTGGCGACTTTCGACCCCTGTTTCTACACCGAGATCGAGAATGCCTTCGCCGCCTGGTCGGCGGTGTCCAATATCACCTTCACTCCGGTCACCGACGGCGGGGGGCCTTTCAACACGGGACTCACTGGCAACATTAGGATCGGGTCTCACACCTTCGACGGCGCCTCCGGGACCCTGGCCCACGCCTTTTTTCCCCCACCCAACGGGTTTGGCGCGGCCGGCGACCTGCACTTCGACATCGCCGAAACCTGGGCCTGCTCGCCCACCACTACGAACGGCATCGACTTCGGCATCGTGGCTCTGCACGAGATCGGCCACTCGATCGGACTGAACCATGACACGGGCGGCGACACCGCGGTGATGGACGCCTTCTACAACGGCGCCCTGACCTTCGGTCCACTGGCCGACGACATCATCGGGGCCGGGCAGATCTACGGGGGCAGCCCGATCGGCAAGAACTTCTTCTTCGGCAAGGTGGGGATCGGCACCGACAAACCGATCGACGCTCTGCACATCGCTGGAAACACCAACGACACGCTGATTCTGGTGAACAACACTGCTCCGAGCGTGACCACGCGTTTGCTACTGGACATGAGGAACAGCGGCGGAGCCGGGTTCCGGTTCGAGAACACGAATCCGAGTCGGCCCTCCAGTTGGGGAGTCTACCTCAACAATGCGGTGACACCCGCCTTCGCAATCTCCCGGCTGGGAACCGGGATGTTCGAGTTCGTGTTCGAAGAGGATGGCGATCTGATCATTCAGGGGAATCTGACCCAGCTCTCGGACCGGAGCGCCAAGGAGAATCTCGTCCCAGTGGACGGTTTGGAGATCCTCGAAAAAGTCCGGCAGCTGCCGATCCTTCGATGGAACTACAAGCGCGACTCCGACAAGGAGCTCCACCTCGGGCCGACCGCCCAGGACTTCCGTGCCCTCTTCCAACTGGGCCGGGACGAGCGCCACATCGCACCCTCGGATACTTCGGGAGTGGCCCTGGCCGCGATTCAGGCGCTCCACCAACTGGTGCAGGACCAGAAGAAGGAAATCGAGAAGCTTCAGGCCCAACTCGAAGACGTCCGAAAGAAGCTGGACCAGTAGCGGAGTCGACGCGAGCGGCCGACGGCGTCCTTGGGCCCAATTGCAATCCAAGGAAGCATCTTCGGGTCTGTCGAATCCATCGCTCTAGACGCTCGCCCGTCGATCAGAACCGCGGGCCATGGAGAAAACACTTCGCCGGGGCGCTGAGCCTGCGGGCGCACCGCAGAGGGTCCGCCCGAATGCACGTCGGCACCGAGGTACTCAGGCCCATTTGGAGAATCGGCTCGCCCGCCTCGCCGAAGGACGAGAAGCCAAAAATCTGACTCGATTTCTGCACTCAAATGGACCAGAACCTCGAATAGCACCGGAACATCCGGCTCTGAAAGGACAAAAGTCCCCCTATCGGTTCCAGGGTTCCGGTCGCACTTCCAGGGGTTAGGGTGGCTACGGAAAAAGCCTGAGCTGGCGGCTCAGAAACGGTAAAAAAAAAGGCCCCTGGAGTGAACCCCAGGGGCCTCAATAATCCCGGCAACGACCTACGTTCCCACACGGTCTCCCGTGCAGTATCATCGGCGCGAGAGGGCTTAACTGCTGTGTTCGGTATGGGAACAGGTGTTTCCCCTCTGCTACGGTCACCGGAAACTGGATGATTCCGGATCTTGGGAAGTGTGAGAGCACTACCAGGAGTCGAGTCTTGGATGTGCAACAGGAAATTCTAGGTCAAGCCTCACGACCGATTAGTACAGGTCAGCTTCATCCGTTACCGGACTTCCACACCCTGCCTATCAACCTCGTGGTCTTCGAGGGGTCTTCAGGCCGCATACGCGGCGGGAGATCTCATCTTGGGACGAGCTTCACGCTTAGATGCATTCAGCGTTTATCTCAACCGTACTTAACTACCCAGCGCTGCCCCTGGCGGAACAACTGGTACATCAGAGGTACGTCCAACCCGGTCCTCTCGTACTGAGGTCAGCCTCCCTCAAATCTCCTGCGCCCACGACAGATAGGGACCGAACTGTCTCACGACGTTCTAAACCCAGCTCACGTACCGCTTTAATCGGCGAACAGCCGAACCCTTGGGACCT
>JBFKLX010000052.1:0-27802 GCA_041630155.1 Acidobacteriota bacterium | reverse complement strand
GCGGCCCGGGCGGGCCGCAAGACCGGTGGGGTGCGAAACCTGGCCGACCTCAGACAGACCGGGCTTTGACCGCGGCGCTTCCCTCTGGTACAAATCCTGCGGGTAATTCATGAGCGTTTCGGCCCAGGATTTTCGTCGAGTTATGGGGGCCTTCGCCACCGGCGTAACCGTCGTGACAACCGTGGACAGCCAGGGTACGGCCTACGGCCTGACGGTCAACTCGTTCACCTCAGTTTCGCTGGACCCAATGCTGATCCTGGTTTGCCTGGACCTCCGCCTCAGCGGGCTGGACGTCTTTCTGCAAGCCGGGAAATTCGCCGTCAACATCCTCTCCGAGGACCAGCAGAATGTCTCCAATCACTTCGCCTCCCGAGGCTCCGAGCGGGAAGGTTGGTTCGATGCCGTGGGCAAGACTGGAGTTCCTCTCTTGAATCACTCCGTGGCGCATCTGGAGTGCCGCCTGCTCGAGACCCACCCGGCGGGGGATCACTTGATCCTGATCGGTGAAGTTCTGGAAGCCGAGGGCGGGAGCAGCGAGCACCCTCCTCTGGTGTTCTTCGGCGGTCGCTACCGCCGGCTCGAACCGGAACCACCGCCTGAACTGTAGAGCGGGCATCCAGTATCTCCAGTGGACACCAGCATTCTTCCGGGGTCCTGGGGCGTGGGGCCCTGCCCGGCTATCTCTCCGCCTCCGTCTTCGGAAACTCGAGCCCTCCCCGGAGTTTTCGGCGGAGGGTGGTCAAGCGGTCCTGGACCTCCGCGCTGAACCATTGCTCGAGGAACGCTTCGAGATCATCACTCAGCCTTTTCCGCAGGCGAGCAGCCAGTTCCTCTTTGAGGCCCGCTTTGGCGATACGAAACGCCCGGCCGGATTGCCGGGCCAGACCGGCAGCAAGCTCCTCGACCGCGGCTCCCAGCTGCGGCGGTTCGACGACGCGATCCAGCCAGCCGATGCCCAGTGCTTCCTCGGCCGAATAGCCCAGGCCCTGATAAAAGAGATTGCGTGACGCCGTGTAGCCGAGCAGCTGTTCGATGATGCGTTGGCAGGCATGGGGCACTGGGAGGTCGAGGTTCAGATCGGTCAGTCCGATCCTGGCACCGCTTCGAGCCACCCGAAAGTCACAACAGCTCGCCAGGATGCACCCACCGGCCAGGGCGTGCCCGTTGAGAGCGGCAATTGTGGGCGCCGGATGGCTGTAGAGCTGCAGGCAAAGCTCCTGGAACGATTCCATGAACGATTTCATTCGCGGCCGGGTCAATCGGGCGACCTCCTCCAGGTCGAGCCCGGGGCAAAAGAAACGCTTGCCCGAACCGGTCAGGATCACCACCCGGTCGTCGCTTCGAGCAGCCAGGGATCGGCTCAGCGCCCGCAGCAAGGTACTGTCGATGACGCCGTTGCGGGAAGCGAGGGTGAGGCTCACCAGCCGGCTCGACTCAGTCTCCACCAGGACCGCTTTTGCCATGGCCGTTCATTGTGGCGCGAGGCCGCCCTTCGGACAAGCTCCCGCGCGCCCTGTTGCCAAGAGAGATGGTTCTTGCCAGAATGATCTGGCAGTTCCGCAAATTGTGACGCGGAAAACCGCAACGCGCTGGTGTATTTTTGATCGCGGAGGTTCGGGTCATGACTTCTCCGCATCTGCAGTGGACGGATCGTAAGGGCCGGGAGAAGATCTTCTGGTTGTCAGCCGATGAGGTTCTGATCGGGCGGCACTCGGAGGCGGACCTGATCCTGTCCGACCCCTTCGTCTCGCGACAGCACGCCCGAGTCTCCAAAGAAGGCGAGGCGTATTTCCTGATCGACCTGGACAGCACTCACGGCACTTTCGTCAACGGCCGCAAGGTCAATCGCCACAAGCTCGTCTCAGGGGACCGCATTGGGCTGGGGCGGGGCCGGACGCAGCTGGTTTTCGGGGCAGGAGAAGTTCAGCCCGGTTCAATCGAAGTGACCTGGGACACCTCGGTGGAGAACTCGATTCTCGAGCTGGCGGCGGCAATTCCCGGTTACGCCGATTATTCGGACCTCGAGAAGCTCTCACTGCTGCTGGATTTTCAGTACACGCTGGGGCAGAACTTCTCCCCACAGGGGACCTTTCAGCAGATCCTCGCTTCGGCCCTCAAATTGAGCGGTGCCGAGAGAGGATTCATCCTGCTGCGCGAGGAGAACGAATTTCAGTACGTCGTGGGGATGGACTCGTCTGGACAATCCCTGCTTCAGTCCGAGTTCGTCCAGGCCAGCCAGACCGTGGTGCACCAGGTCGCCACCAGTGGTGAGGCCGTGTTCATGACCGAGGGGATCGAGGGGGACCTGGCCCGGCAGGACAGTATCATCGCGATGAAGCTGCGCGCCCTCTCGTGCGTTCCGCTGCGCTGGTTCGGCGAAGACGCGGAAGCGCTCTCGGTGCGGGGCATCCTCTATCTGGACAGCACCAAGACCATGCACGCGCTTTCCGGCCTGGATCAGAAGATCCTGGACCGGCTCGCCGACGAGGCGGCTTCGGTCTTCGAGAAGGTGGAGCTGATCGAGTCGTTCGAGGAGCGCCGGCGAATCGAGCAGGAACTGGCACTGGCTCAGGAGACCCAGCAACAACTGCTGCCGCTCGAGCTTCCCGACCATCCCAACTATTGCATCTTGGCCTACAGCCAGCCCACGCGCCACGTGGGGGGAGACTTCTACGATTTCTTCGATTATTCCGACGCGCATCTTTCGGGAGCATTGGCCGATGTCTCGGGAAAGGGAATTTCCGCGGCCCTGCTCAGCGCCTTGACCCAGGGCGCTCTGAGTGCCGAATTGCATCCCGGCGTCGATCCCGGAGAGAGTCTGAATCGGGTCAACCAATACCTTTGCCGGCGCACTCCGAGCAATCGCTTCGTGACTCTGTTCTTTTTTCGAGTGGACGCCCAAGGGGACGGGCTGTTCATCAATGCCGGGCACAATCCCGCCTTCGTGTTGAGGGGGGCAGGCAAGGAGGTCCAGAGCTTGCTGCCCGGGAACACGATCGTGGGCGCTTTCACCTCGGCAACCTTCACTTCTTCGTCGCTCCGGCTGGATGCGGGCGACCTGCTGGTCGTTTACTCTGACGGCTTGACAGAGGCGGAGAACCCGTCCGGCCAGATGTTCGGAGAGAATCGCCTGCGAGACTTGATCCTGGAATTCGGAGGCGAGGGCGCCGAGCAGCTGCAAGTTCGAATCAAAGCTGCCTTGGCGGACTTCACGCAGGGGCATCCGCAGACGGACGACGTGACCTGGATGCTGGTGGAGAAGACTAGCTGACCGCTCTGCCGAGAGTGTGCCCAGTGTACCGGACGAAGACGTCCTCCAGGGTGGGCTTGCTGACCGTCACCGACTGTATCTCTTCAGGGAACTGATCCAGTAGTTTGGCCACCAGGCTGTGTCCTCGCGGGTCTTCCAGGCGCAAATGCCCGTTGACGATGAGCGGCTCGAGCTGAAAGCGCTTCCGAATCAGCCGCGCCAGGTCCTCCGGGTGGTTGGTCCGCACCGTCACCACCTCGCCGCCGATCCGTGACTCGAGTTCGGCGGGCGTTCCCTGCACCACCAGCTTGCCGCGATCCAGTATGGCCAGTTCGCTGCATCGTTCGGCTTCTTCCAGAAGGTGGGTGGTGAGCACGATGGTCATGGACAACTCGGTGATGAGGCGTTTCAGGTACTCCCAGAAATCGTGCCGCACTCCGGGGTCGAGTCCTGCCGTCGGTTCGTCCAGCAGCAGTACTTCCGGCCGGTGGAGCAAGCCGCGCGCCAGTTCCACGCGCCTTCTCAGACCACCCGACAACGTGCGGAGCTGATCGCCGGCCCGGCCGCTCAGCCCGAACAGCTCGAGCGACTCCCGCATCCGCTGGTTCAGCTCTTTCCCGGGAATCCCGTGCAATCGGCCCTGATAGAGGAGGTTTTCGCGGAGGGTCAACTCCGGGTCGAGACAGTTGGACTGAAAGACCACGCCCAATCGTTGCCGGACCTCCCGCGCCTGCCGAACCACGTCGAACCCCAGCACCTCGACCGTCCCCGCGGCGGGGGGGAGCAGCGTACAGAGGATTCGAAACAGAGTCGTCTTGCCACCCCCGTTGGGTCCCAGCAGCCCGAAGAGCCGTCCTTCTTCGACCCGGAAAGAGACGCCCTGCAGAGCGGGATGCTCCCCGTATGAGAATTCCAGGTCATGGGCCTCAATGGCCGGCATCTCGCTCCTCTTCGTGGGAATGGCGGACGTTGGGCTGGGTCAAGACTTGTCCAGAATCATGAATGCCAACAGCAGCGGAAGGTAGAGCACCGAGGCTCTGAGAACCTGATGGGCCCTCTCTCGCGTCCGGTCCAAAGCCAGGTGCAGGCAGGATCGGAAGAAAAAAATGCCCAACAGGGCGGCCCCCGTCAGATACCACCAGCCGGCCAGACCGGCCGGGACGATCAACAGCGTGCTCCCCAACAGCAGGAGGCCGAAGATCAGGACCCGCCAGGCCGTACGGCGGCCCTCCGGGTCGATCACGGGCAGCATCTTGAAGCCGCCCCGGCGGTAGTCGTCCTGGTAGACCCAGGCGATCGCAAGGAAATGGGGGAACTGCCAGAGGAAGAGGACCCCGAACAAGACGAGAGCATCCCAGTCCAGAGAGCCGCGAGCTGCGGCCCACCCCATCAGAGGCGGCGCTGCGCCTGGAACCGCTCCCACCGTCGTGCAAAGTTCCGTGCGGGTCTTCAGTGGCGTGTACAGGAGCAGGTAGACGGCCGAGGTCGCCGCTCCCAGCAGAGTCGTCAGGCCGTTGGTGAACAGCATCAGATGAAGGACGCCGCCGAACACCAGCAGGAGGCCGAACAGCAGAGCGGAACCGGCGGCCAGACGACCCGAGGGCAGGGGGCGCCGCGCCGTCCGGGCCATTCTGCCGTCATTCTCCCGTTCCAGGTATTGATTCAATACGGCCGTCCCCGCAGCCACCAGCGCCGTTCCGAGAATCGTGTGGGCCAGACGGAGCAAGTCCAACCCGGCCGGAGAGCCGAGGTAAAACCCGGCTGCGGTGGTCAGGAGCACCAGGAAGGTGATGCGCGGCTTGGTCAGCTCCCAGTAGGGCAGGAGCCGGTTTTCCAGCAGCAGGGGCGAGGTCGCCGCCTCGACCTTCATGAGGCCTCCTCGGCAAGCCTGCTTCCCGGCACGGCCCGGGCGACTCGACTGCCTAGTCCGGCCAGCTGCAGAGTGAGGACCAAGGTGGCGGCCAGCAACAGGGCCCCGGCCGCCACGTGTCCCGTTGCGACGGCCACCCTCGGCAGAGCTCCCGCCCCTCCCAGAGCATCGATCCTGGCCAGGTAGGCGCCCACTCCCAGCATCAGCTGTATCACCAGCAGGGACATCACGAGATACCCCCAGCGCTGGGTCGAGCGGTGGTCCGACCAGAAGAGCCGGATGGCCAGGAGAATCAAGACTCCGGTGACCAGGAGGGCACCTGCCAAATGCGCCGCCAGAGCGGGCAGCACCAGTTCAACGGCCTTGCTGCCGTCGACCGTTCCCGAATGCCGCAAGAGGGCGCCCAGGATCAGCTGGAGGTAAACCGTCGTGGTTGCCGCCGCTGCGAACGAGAAGCGGACGCCCTGGAACCGCGAGGGAGAACCGCTCCCTTGGATCCAGCTTCGAGAAGTGAAGACGGCAATCGAGACCGTGATGCAGAAGAAGGCCTGGGCCAGGCAGGCGTGCAGGACGGAGATGGCGACGGGCAGCTGAAACAAAACCGTCACCCCGCCCAGGACGCCCTGCAGCACCACGACCACCAGTGCCGCCACCCCCAGCCTGCGCATCCAGCCTCGCGGATCGGACCTCCAGAGCCAGGCACACAGAATGATGGTGAGCAGCCCGACCGTCGTCGCGACCATCCGATGACCGTGTTCCCAGAAAACGCCCCCCACCATCTCAGGCATCACCTGCCCGAACGAGAGAGGCCAGTCGGGGACCGACAGGCCGGCGTCGTGGCTCGTGACCAGGCCTCCGGCAACGATCAGGAAAAAGGTCGCGGCAGCCGTCAATACGCTGAAAGTGTGCAGACCCCGGTTGAATTTCACGCTGGCCCCGAGAATCTCAAAACCGCGTCACGGCTGAGCCGGATCAGCAGCGAAAACTCACTTTCGATCCGGCACCGCCGAACGAGATTATCCTCCAAAACTGAATTCAACGGTTTTGGTTTCGCTGGCCGCCACGGTGACCTGCTGCTCCATCGGGCCCAGCTTCTCGTGCCATGCCTCTACCGTGTAGGTTCCCGGAGGCAGCCCTTTGAGTTCGTAGGCCCCATCTTTTCCCGTCACCGCGAAGAAAGGATGGTCGACGACGCCGATGTAGGCCTTCATCCAGGGATGCACGTTGCACTTGACCGGAATCATGACTTCCTGGCGGGCGAAGGTCTTGATCTTCTCGGGGGCGTTCGGGCCCTGCGACTCGTTCCAATCTCGATTGTTGGCCGGGGTGGGATTGACGTTGTGGGTGGTGGGATCGCTGTTGAGGATCCTCAACTCCTGCCCCGTCCGGAGACCCAGCACGTGCGGAAGGTAAACACACCCTTGTTGATCCAGCGTGACCTGTCCCGTGGGCGCATCGAAAGCGTACCCTTCGAGACCCGACTTCACCCAGACGAATGCATTTTCGAGCGTCCCGTTGTCGTTGACCAGCAGGTCCTGGGCGTAGACCGGCTCGCTGTGCTGCTTGTCGCAAGTGGGGTCGGCGCCCATGCGCAGCCGGGCCAATTGGGGCGCCTGCCCTGAATAGTTGACCTTCCCCTGAAGGCTAGCCGCGGTCGCAGGATCGACCCTCCGGGCGGCCTCCGCCGCTGGTGCCGCCGTGTCGGCCGGCGCTTCGGACTCGGCGCCACCGCCACAAGCGACCCACAGCCCGATGCTGACGATGGTCAACAAAAAGATTCCGAATTTTCGCATTGTCGAACTCCTTGGGAAAACTTGTCGAATCCGCCCCAGCAGAGTGGCTCGGCTCTAGACTGCCCGATCGGATTGGAGAACCCCTACCTCCCCGTCAACCGCCGCTGCTCCTGTGGCGTGAATTGGAACATATATCGTACCACAAGGTCGGCGTGGTCTCCCGGGTAGGATTCCAGACCGGGCACCCGCCCCAGCGCGAATACCCAGCGGGCCGCTTCCTCCCGGAACAGCCCGGAAGGCATGGCCGTGCCGGGGCTGATGATTTCCGGATGGACGATCCAGCGCCGGGTCCAGTCCGGCTTGAGGCGCTCCGACACCAGGGCGAAATTCGGGGCGGTCTTGGTCTGGTCGGTTCGAGGGTCACCCGTGGCGTGGCAGCGCAAACAGGGCGCCGCTTGCGAGGTGAACAGACCGCGCGCCAGCACCAGCTCCCGGTCGGTCAACGGCTCCTGCGGCACCGGCAGATACGGAAGTGGCTGCCGGGAGAGGGCCTGGAAGAACTTCACCAGCTTCTGCACTTCGCCCGCGGAGAGGTCGAAGCTGGGCATGCGGAGGTCCAGGTAGGGGCGCACGCCGTTCCGATGGACGTCCTCCCGGCTCAGAGCGGGATTCTCGAGAAACCGGGCCAGCCAGTTGGGGTTGACCCGCGCCCCCTCGCCGATCAAGTTGGGGGGCAGCTTCTCCCGGCCGTCACCTTGATACTGGGGCAAATCGACCAGGGAAGTCGGCTGGCCGGCATAGAACTCGTGGCAGCCCATGCAGTTGTATTTCTTCACCACCACCCAACCGGCCTGCACGTCGGCCCGCTGGTCCGAGGGATTGAAGTGGTACTGCTCGGGCACCACCGACTCCTGGCTGCCCAGCAAGAAGGTCGTCAACCGGTCGATGTCCTCCTTGCTGAGATGGAAATTGGGCATCCGCAGGCGCTCCAGGGGCTCCTTGATCTTGCCCTGATCGTAAACGGCCGGATTGCGCAACTTGTTTTCGAAGAAACCTTTGTGGTTGTACCACCCCTCCTTTTTGGCGTCGTGGGTCAGAAGGGCGAAGTCGAGCCGTTCGATGGGCTTGCTTCCTTCCAGCGTGAGGTCGGTGCCGATCTTGCCTTCATCCTCCAGACCCGCGATCTCATGGCAACCGGCACAGCCATGATGACGCACCAGGAAGCGGCCCCGGTCGAAGAGCGCCTGATCTTCGATGAAGGGGACCGGAGCATACTGTGCATCGGCGTGACGCTGCGTCATCAGATAGCTGGCGATGTCGCGAGCTTCCTGTTCGGTGAGCCGCAAACTTGGCATCACGTTCTGATTCTGCACCTGCAGGGAATGGTCCCCCAGGGGGCAGCGGTTGTATTCCAGGTCGAACCGAAAGGGCAGGCCCTGGCCGGCATAGTCCTCGGGGGTGATGTCGCGAGCGTGGACCGGACAGTAGGGCAAGGTTCGCCTGCGCGGGGCGTGGACCCAGCGCACCAGATAGTCGTAATTCGCTTTCTCCCCGACCCGACTCAGATTGGCGGCGAAGTTTCCACCGTGCTGCTGCTCGCCCTCACCCACCGAATGGCAACCCAGACACCCTCGCGATTCCACGATCTGGCGGCCCCGCTCCGCATTCCCCTGCGGTTGCCGGTCCAGCGGACCTTCGACTCCCGACTGCCAGATGAATGCAGAGACGGCCTGAACGTCCTCCGGGGACAGCCTGAACTGAGGCATCTTGGTGTCGGGACGGAATGCCTGAGGGTTCTCGATCCAGCGCGGAATCCACTCCGGACGCAGTTTCATCCGGACTTCTTTGAGGTTGGGCCCGGGCTTCTTGACCTCCAGCAGGAGCTCGTCCGCGCGAACCCGCAGCTGATCCACCCGGGCGTCGATGGCGGCGACGTCCAGCGTGACCGCCTGCGCATCGGCATAGAGCTGGTTGGCCTCCTCATTGGTGGCCGCCCGGTCACCCAGGTTGAGGAGACGCTCGGCTTTCAGCTGCTCGGCTTGCTTCTCGGCGAACAGGTCGGTGATCTGTTTCTGGACCTCGCGAGTCTCCCTGGGTTCGGTGTCGAAGCCGTCGCGCGGGTGGCAACCCATGCAGCCCCGGTACTGAAAAAGGTCTTTCCCCGCCGTCAGGGTGTCGGCGTACCGAAGATGCCGATCGTTCTGATGGCACTGCAAACAGCCGGCCTCGAAGTTCTCTTTGGCAAACAGCGGCCACAGCCAATGCTTGTACTTGCCATGGGCCTTGGTGACGCTGACCGTGCCCACCCCATTGCCGTTGTGGCAGGGCGAACATCCGAAGGTTTCCGGATCGTGCAGGGCCAGCAGCTCGGGCCGGGGGTGGCTCACGAACACCCGCCGCCCCCCCATCTCATCGGCCGTCAGAGTGACCGGCTCACGAATGCCCAGGTGGCAGGACTCGCAGCGATCCACCAGGTTGATTTCGGGGTTGTGGATCTGGCGGATGTATATGCCCTGGCCCCGGGCCTCGCCGATCAGGCCGTCCAGTTGGACTTCGGTCAGGCCGGCGAGCCGGTTGTTGACGTACTCGTTGAGTTGGCGCTGCAGACGCGCGGGCGCACGCAGCAACTCTACCTTCCGTTGCTGCACATGCCCCTGCTCCGCCTTGAGAGCGTTGAATTCCTCCTCCAACTCTCCGAACGTGTAGTCCTGTGGGCCATCGGGAAACTCGATGCGGTAATTGCGCTGTCTCAGCTCGTCCAGCTGCCGGGCCAAACTCTCCCGGCTCGACGCGGAGGCCGTCTCCACCTCATAGCGCTTGGCCTGGATTTCGCTGCGGGCCGTGGTGAAGGGCCGGGTCAGAATGGCCAACCGCTGCCGGATCTGCTGCTCCTGCTGCTCCAGCGACTGGAGGTCACTCTGTCGAGACTCTTCGGCCTGGCGCAGGCGCGCCAGCAGTTCCTGGTATCCGCTGGAGGCCAAGATCGCTTGCTCTTCTTCCCGGCTGACCGGCTTCTTCTTTTCCAGGGCCGACACGAAGAGCTCCTGAAACTCGTCCTGATACACGCGCCAGGGCCGCAGTCCCCAGCCCTCTTCGTAGAAGGCCCAAACCAGGCTGAGCATGAGCAAAAGGGAGGAGAGCGCCAGCGGGATCGCCAGCGAGGAATTGACGATCGGATCCCGCTCGGGAACCGGCTGATCCTCCAGCTTGGACAGCGATTTCCACCAGGACTTCAAACGTTGAACCATGGGGTCACCCATACATATTTGATACGGAACACCAACCGCAACACCATCTTCACCGGCAGGGACAGCATCGTGATCATGAAAAACTGGTAGATCAGGTAGTGCGTCAGCGTCATCCTGGCGTAGATCTCCTTGTTGAAGTCGTTCCAGACCAGGAAGCGATGACACACCCAGCCCGCGGCCCAGGCATAGAGGCCGGTGGCCAGGGCGCCAAAAATGCCGACCCAGGGCTGCTGAGTGATCCCCAGGATTTCAGGGAGGTCCCGATTCACTTCGAACACCAGCCGGTGGTGATCCCAGGTCTCGCCCGGCCAGAACCAGATCCATCCCGGTCCGCGAATGAAGGTGCCGATGAAGATCATGGCCAGCCAGAGCACGATGAAACCGAAACAGAAAGCCAGGATCGCGAACTTCCTCTGCTTGTACGTGTAATAGCCGTTTCCGAGTGGATTCTTGTCGGCGTAAGGAATCACCATCAACCCCAGGATGATCAACGTCGGCATCACCACACCGGCAATCCAGGGATCGAAGTAGACCAGCATTTCCTGCAACCCCAGGAAGTACCAGGGCGCCTTGGCGGGGTTCATCGTCAGATTGGGGTTGGCCGGTTCCTCCAGGGGTGCATCCAACGTAATGGACCAGACCATCAGGATCAGGGTGACCACCACAGCCGCCAGCAGCTCGATGCGCAACAGATAGGGCCAGACGTGAACCTTCTGGTCCCAGCCCTTGCGGTACGGTTCGAACTTGCGATGGTGATCCTTGGCGAGCTTGGAGTCGGCTTCCAGCCGTGCGATCATCCGGTCGGTGGCAAAGGATTGCCGCAAGCCGTACCACATGAAGAACGGCACCAGCAGCATCAAGGCGACGATCGGTACATTGTCCGGCAGGGAGACGATTTCCCACAGCTGAGCCCAATCCATAGTTTCTTGACCTCCGCCGAAAACTCAGGCGCGGACCGACGCTTGGGCCGCACCGGCTATTTGCGAACTTTCTTCAGCTCCGATTCCAGCACGGCCGGCGAGGGACCGGAGATACTGCCGTCCTTCCGTACGCGCCAGAAGTGCACCGCCAGGAACACCGAGAGAATCAAGGGAATGGCAATGCAGTGCCAGATGTAGGAGCGCAGCAAAGCGTTGGCGTCCACGATCGAGCCACCCAAGAGCGCAAAGCGGACGTCGTTGAACGGCGTCATTCCGAGTTCCGGCCCGAACGGCCCTTCGTGACCCAGCAAGGGCGTTGCCCGTGCCATGTTGGTCCCCACCGTGACCGCCCAGAATCCCAGCTGGTCGTCGGGCAGCAGGTATCCCGTGAAGGAGAGCAGCATGGTCAACACCAGCAGGATCACCCCCACCATCCAGTTGAACTCGCGGGGCGTCTTGTACGAGCCGGTCAGAAACACCCGCAGCATGTGCAACCACACCGTGATGATCATCAGGTGGGCCGCCCAGCGATGCATGTTTCGCAGCAGTCCTCCGAAGGGCACGTCGTTCTCCAGGAACTGGATGTCCTGAAAAGCCTGCCCCTTGCTCGGGTGGTAGTAAAACATCAGGAAGACGCCCGTGATGGTCAGGACGAAGAAGAGGTAGAAGCTGATTCCCCCCATCCCCCACGTGAAGCGGAACCGGACCGCGTCGCGGTTGACCTTGGCCGGGTGGAGGTGGAGGAAGACGTTGGTCAGAACCGCCAGGGCACGGTTGCGTGGGGTCTCGTCCAGCTGGTGCCGAAAGACCGATTTCCACACCTGGCTCTTCTTGTAGTCCTGAGCGGCGCGAACGTCTTCCTTCCCCTTCTCGATGAAAGGCAGCACCGTCTCCTTGATTCGGACGATGACGTTGGGAGACTTCTTCTCGGCCTGCTCCGAAGCCTCTTCGACCGGCGTCTTCTCTTCCCTGCTCTTTTCGTCTGCCATGACTTCCTCGCTTCAGAAAGCTCCTGCAGCCTCCCCTATACCTGAAGGAAGGCGCCACTCCGGTTGAATTGGCATTCCGAACCGGGCGGGCACTGGTACAGCACACTGGTGTCCACGACGATCTGCCCCTGGGCGTCCAGCTCGACCTTGGCGCGGTCCATGGGCCGCGGAGCGGGCCCTTCGAAGTTGACGCCTTCCTGGTCGTAGCCGCTGCCGTGACAGGGGCATTTGAACTTGCCCTCGCTCTCGACCCAGTCAGGGATGCAGCCCAGATGCGTGCACTTCGCGTAAATCACGAAAATGCCCTCGGTGTTGCGAACCACCCAGATCCTGAATTTCTGCTGGAAGCGGGTGTCGACGCCGAAGGGGAAATCTCCGGGATATCCGATCCGGAAGGTGGTTTTGGGCTCGAACAAGGTTCGCGGGAAGAAAAAGCGCAAGGTCATCAGGAAATTGGCACCCAGGAACGCAAAGATACACGCGAAGGTGAACTTCCTGCGCCGAATCTTGGCCGCCTCCCGGTCTTCGTTGTTGGTCTCAGATTGCGACGTCGTGTCTGCCATAGTTCCTTCACCAGCGAGAGAACTCTCTCCAGTCACAAAGGTATATCGACACCCCTGGAAGGTGTCAAGGCGGGTCCCTGCCCCTGGCCTTCCGATCCTCGGGCAACGCCTGTCCCGAGCCTCAGCAAATCGGAGATCTGGCGCTCATGTTCCTCTTCGAAAGGCCACGTACAGGATCGTCGAGACAATCACCAGAGGCGGCACCAACAGGATCAGGATGCCCCAACCGAGGCTCGCCAGCAACGCGTTGGTCTGCCCCGCCAGACTGCTGCGGCACATGACGCAACCCTGGGCCCAGAGTTGCCCTTGCGGCAGACAGGCCAGAACCAGCGCGCTCACCGCCAGCAATCCCTGCGAGATTCGGGCCGAGAAACCGCTTCGCAATTTCACGGGCGCAGCTCCAGGGCGCGAAGGCTGTCGGGGAAGAACACGGCCAGCAGGCCGATACAAATGACCGCGGCAGGAATCAGGGTGTAAAAAAGGCTCCTGCGTTCGAAGCGCAGGTGCATGAAGTACGCCACGATCAGTGCGCTCTTGACCAGCGACAGGCCCATCAGGGTGACCAGCATGACCCCCAGGGGCAGGTGCATGTAGGCCAGCACGATTTCCACGACGGTGAGGAAGAGCAGGCCAATCCAAACAATGAGATAAAAGCGCTTTCCGGGATGATGAGAATCGGTGCCCATGTCAATTCGCCTCAGGGTGTGTTGGACAACAGGTAGACCATCGGGAAGATGAACATCCAGACCAGGTCCACGAAGTGCCAGTACAGGCCGCTCACTTCCACGTCATCGGCATTGTATTTGCCCCGGTTGAAACCCCAGGCAATGACGCCCAGATAGACTACTCCGACGGTGACGTGGGTCATGTGCAGGCCGGTCAACGTAAAGAAACAAGCCCCAAACAGGGGGACTCCCCAGGGGTTGCCGAACGGGGTCACGCCCTGGGCGATCAGACCCGCCCACTCGTTGACGTGCAGCACGAGGAAGAGGATGCCGCCCAGCATGGTGGCCCCCAGCCATCGGACCGCGGCCTTGCGGTCGCCTCGCGACGAGGCCAGCACAGCGAACACCATCGTGACGGAACTGGAGAGCAGAAAGAAAGTCATCGTGCTGGACAGCACGATACTGTGCGCGTCGAACGGTCTGGGCCAGTTCTCGCTGGCCAGGCGGACGTAGCTGTAGGCGATCAAGATCGCCGAAAACGTCAGAGCGTCCGACAGGAGGAAGAGCCACATTCCCAGTTTCTTGGAATTGATGGCAAAGGGCGACTGCCCCCCTCCCCAGAGGGTGGAGACGTTGGACATCGAGTTCACCTCCCAATCAGTAGCAAAAGCATCAAGTAGACCCAGAGTCCGTCCATGAAATGCCAGTAGAGCGAAGTGACCCCCACGGCCACCTGGGTGAGCCGGCCCTGGAAGAATCGCCAGGTCAGGCACAACAGTGCTACCAGCCCGCCCGCCAGGTGCACCCCATGACTGGCCGTCAGCAGATAGAAAAACGAACTGCTGGGGTTGGTGTCGACGTATACACCGCGGGCTACCAGCTGTTGCCAGGCCACCAGCTGGCCCGCCAGGAAAACGCCCCCCAGCATGATGGTGGCGATCCACCATGCCTGGAATTGCCGCAGGCGCTGAAAACTCCGCCGCGCCTTCTCCATCGTCAGGCTGCTGAGCAGCAGAACCAGGGTGTTGACCCCCAGCGTTGGCGGCAGACTCAGCGTCTGCCAGTCGTCGGAAATCCCCTTCCGCACCACGTACGCGCTGGTGAAGGCCGTGAACACCATCACGATGCCGGCCAGGCCGACCCACATGCCGGTGTAATACCGGCGCTCCGCTGGGTCGATGCCGCCATGCCAATCATCTCCCTCAGGCCCGTCCAGTCCGGGGGGAATCGGACCTCGCCCGCCAGGCGCAGGAGGCCGCCCGGGTTCACCGACCGGAGAAGGGGGCGCGATGGTCGCCATCCGCTAGGCCCCGGCCTCCTTTCCCGACTCGTTCTGCATCACGTAGTCCTTCGGGTGGCCGGGCAGACTGTATTCGTACGCCCCATGCCGAACCTCCGGCAGCCTGCCGTCGAAATTGTCGTGAGGCGGAGGCGAGGGGACCGTCCACTCCAACGTGGTGGCTTCCCAAGGATTGATGGATGCCTCCTTGCCCCTCAGCCACGAAGCCACGAAATTCCACAGGAAGAGAAACTGACCGGCGATGGTGATGAACGCAGCAATCGTAATGAACAGGTGCAAGGGCTTGACTTCGGCCAGAAAATTGAAAGCCGTCAGCTCGGCGTAGCGGCGGGGGTTGCCCACCATGCCCAGGAAGTGCATCGGAATGAAAACCGCGTTGACCCCCACGAAGGTCAGCCAGAAGTGGATCTTGCCCAGTGTCTCGTTCATCATGCGGCCGAACATCTTGGGGAACCAGTAGTACGTGCCTGCGAAGATCCCGAAGATTGCCGCCACCCCCATGATCAGGTGGAAGTGTCCCACCACGAAATAGGTGTCGTGCAGATAGATGTCCGTCGACGGCTGGTTGAGGAAAAGCCCGCCCAGGCCGCCGCTCACGAACAAGGACACGAAGCCGATCGAGAAGAGCATCGGCGTGGCGAAGCGAACCCGCCCGCCCCACATGGTGCCCAGCCAGTTGAACGTCTTGATCGCCGAAGGCACGGCGATGGCGGTCGTCATCAGTGAAAAGGCGATCGCCGAGTAGGGGCTCATGCCGCTCATGAACATGTGGTGGCCCCACACCATGAAGCCGAGAATGCCGATCCCGAAGAGGGCGTAGACCATGGCTTTGTAGCCGAAGATCGGCTTCCGCGAAAAGACGGAAATGATCTGAGAGGTCACGCCCATGCCCGGCAAAATCGCGATGTACACCTCGGGATGCCCGAAAAACCAGAAGAGATGCTGCCAGAGCAGCGGCGATCCTCCCTGGTGATCGATTTGCTGATCACTGACCACCAGCCCGCCGGGAATGAAGAAACTCGTGCCTGCCATCCGGTCCAGCAGCAGCAGGACGCCCGCCGAGAGCAGAACCCCGAAGGCCAGCAAGCCCAGGATGGCGGTGACGAACCAGGCCCACACCGTGAGCGGCATGCGCATCAGGCTCATCCCCTTGGTTCGCAGGTCGAGCGTGGTGGTGATGAAGTTCAAGGCGCCCAACAAAGACGCCACACAGAAAATCGCGATACTGATGATCCAGAGGTCCTGGCCCGTCCCCAGGCCCGGTCCCGCCACTTCTCCCAGGGCGCTCAGCGGCGCGTAGGCCGTCCATCCGGAAGTCGGCGGCCCGCCCGTCACGAAGAAGGCCGCCATCAACACCACCAGCGAAACGAAGGTCAGCCAGAACGAGAGCATGTTCAGCGTCGGGAACGCCATGTCGTAGGCCCCGATCTGGATGGGCAGGAAGTAGTTGCCGAAACCACCCTGCGGCGCCGTCGTCAGAACCATGAAGACCATCAGAGTCCCGTGCATGGTCAGCATCGCCAGGTAGAACTCCGGGGTCATGATCCCTCCCGGAGCCCCCTGTGGAAACAACGTTTCCAGTAGCCCGACTTCGGTTCCCGGCCAGACCAGATTGAACCGGATCAGGATCGAGAGCGCCATACCCACGAAAACCGAGAAGAGGGCCAGCAGGTAGTACTGAATTCCAATGACCTTGTGGTCCTTGCTGAAGATGTACTTCCGGATGAAACCCTGGGGCGGCGGATGGTGAACAGCGTGCGTCTCAGCCATGTCTTTCGGTTCTCCCCTTCCCCATCTATTCCGACATTTCCGCCAGCCAGTTGGCGTAATCGGCCTCCGACAAAACGTCGATGAAGGAACGCATGCGGTGATGCCCCAACCCGCAGAGCTCGGCACAGGCAATCTCGAACTGGCCGAGGTGAGTGGCGGTGAAGCGCACCGGAATCATCAAGCCGGGTACGGTGTCCTGCTTGATTCGCAGCTCCCGGACGAAGAACGCGTGCGTCACGTCCTTGGATCGCAGCAACAGCTCGATGGGACGATTGACCGGAATGGCCATGGTGGGCAGCACCAGGTCGTCTGCAGCCGCCGGATCGTTGAAATCCAGGCCCACCGGGTTTCCCGCCGAGTCGTCGATCAGCTCGGGGCTGACGCGGCCAAACGTCCCGTCCGGGCCGGGATAGCGAATGTTCCAAGCGAACTGCTGGCCCGTGATTTCGATCCGCAGAGAGTCCGAGGGCGCCTGGCGGATGTAGAGGTCGGCCCAAATACTCTGACCCGGCAGCACCATCAGAAAGAAGAGGATCCCCGTGGCCGTCGTCCAGAGGACTTCCAGTTTGGTGCTGCCATGACTGTAGCGGGCGCTGGCCCCGGGGCGGTCCCGGTAACGGACGATCAGATAGCCCAAGGCCACCTGCGCGGCGATGAAGACCGCTCCCGTCACGACCAGCGTCACCACGAATTGCCCATCCAATGCGGCACCATGGCTGGAGGCGGATTCCGGGAACCACCAGTACTTTCCAGCGAAAGCCACCGCCGTGACGAGCGTGATCAACCAAATCGTCACCGCCAGAATCATAGACAGAACTCCTTCCCCACTCGTTTTTCGTGGCAGGCACTGTAACGGAGAACGCCAAAAAACGCAAAATCCTTTTTGGGGCGCAGGGCGAGTCGAGGCTCGAAGTCGAAACCGCCGATAGAATATTAAGGATATGGCGGTGCCGGGCCTGTTCAGTCTCAAAGAGGGTTCCTTCTACTACTCGCTCCACTTTCAGGACCTGGGCTGGATGGCGGCGGACCTGGTCCAGTACCTGGGCGACATCCTGGAAGCCTCGGGCACCCGCCGCCAGGCCGCGCTGCTCAAACTGCTCGGCATGACGCTCCGGATCACCCACGAGGAGCCGGAACGGCAAGGCCAGCACTGGGTCGTCGTTGACCTGGAAGCTCGCCAACTGGACACCAACTCAGAGATGCTGCGCCTGGCCGTGGCCCGTGAGGACCCGCCGCCCGACTCCCCCTACAACGCTCCCGCCATGCGGCGCATCTACGAGGTGCTGGATCGCCACGACTTCACAGTCAATCTGTATCGCTGAGGAGTAAGGCACGCGCCGGAAGCGAGAGTCGGAACGCCTGCAACCTCAGAATGAGAGTCCGCCGACAACGCGTTCAGGTGCGAAGCGCAAGGTTGTTGAACCTGGCCCCTCAACTCCCGCCTCAGCCGAACCCGAGCACCTGAGCTCTCGGCGAGTTGGGATTCGAGACGTGGAGCTTGGAAGGCTGGTGGGGGAAGTCCGGAGAAGTACCCAAGGCTATTGACTCAGAGAGGCTGAAAGAGGCTGGATAGCATTGGAGTGGCTCCATCCTTCCCCCACAAATCGTTCGCGAGCCCCGGCTCGCGAACTGACGACTGCCAGACAAGATATCAGATCATTCTGACATCTACACTAGACCTGAAGAACACCGGTCTTGAATTCCGGGATGTGGGGATTGAGTGAGGCCGCCTCCAGGGCCAGAATCAATGCCTCACGAGTGTGGTGGGGTTGGATGATGGCGTCCACCCAGAGGCGGGCCGCCGCATAGCGAGGATCCAGCTCTCGGGTGTATTTGTCGCGAATCCTCTCGAGGACGTCCTGCCTGGCCGCCTCGTCGACGTCTTTGCCGGCCTTGATCATCTGCCGCACCTGCAGGTCGGCCAGCGTGCGGGCAGCCTGTTCGGCTCCCATGACTGCGTAACGGCAGGTCGGCCAGGCCAGAATCAGGCGCGGGTCGTAAGCCTTGCCGCACAGCGCGTAGTTACCCGCCCCGTAGCTCCCCCCGAGGATCACCGTGACCTTGGGGACCACGCTGTTGGCCACGGCGTTGACCAGCTTGGCGCCCGACTTGATGATGCCGGAGATCTCAGCCCGGCGTCCCACCATGAAGCCGTTCACGTCCTGAAAGAAAATCAAGGGGAGGTGATTCTGGTTGCAGTCCATCACGAAACGGGCCGCCTTGTCAGCCGCCTCGGTGTAGATCACGCCCCCCACCTCGAAGGGCTTTCCCGGCTCCCGGATGTGCTGCTTTTCGTTGGCCACGACGCCCACCGAGAATCCCCCCACCCGGGCATACCCGCAGATCAAGGTCCGACCGTACTCGGCCTTGTACTCGGTCAGCTCCCCGGCGTCCAAAATGCACTGAAAAATCTCCCGCACCGGGTACTGCTCCGGGAGAGCGGGCATCAATTCGTAAATGTCCTGACCGGGCCGGGCAGGCGGGCGGCTCTCGATGCGGTCGAAGGGCCCGGGCGGTGGGGCTCCCATCTTTCCAGCCAGCAGGCGGATGCGCTCGACACAGCTCTCGTCGCTCTCTTCCCTGAAGTCGATCGTGCCACTCAACTTGGAATGCAGTTCGGCGCCACCGATTTCGTCACCCGGCAGGTCCTGGCCGATGGCGGCCTTCACCAGGGACGGCCCGGCAATATAGAGCCCGCTCCCTTCCGTCATCAGGATCTTGTCGCACATCACCGGTAAGTAGGCTCCGCCTGCCACGCAGGACCCCATGATGGCCGCTATCTGGGAAATCCCTTCCGCCGAGATGCGGGCATTGTGGCGGAAGATGCGTCCGAAGTCGTCCTCGTCGGGGAAGATCTCGTCCTGGAGGGGAAGAAAGACGCCCGCGGAGTCCACCAGGTAGATGAGCGGCAGCCGATTGTCCATCGCGATCCGCTGGGCCCGCAGGACCTTCTTGGTGGTCATCGGGAAGAAGGCGCCGGCTTTGACGGTGGCGTCGTTGGCGATGATCATGAAGTGCCGGCCGGACACCGTTCCGATACCGGTGATCACTCCGGCCGAAGGGGCCCCGCCCCACTCTTGATACATCTGCCAGGCAGCGAAGAGTCCCAGCTCGAAGAACTCCGTATCCGGGTCCACCAGTCTCTGGATGCGCTCGCGCGCCGTCAGCCGCTTCTTCTGATGCTGTTTCTCGATGTTCTTGGACCCGCCGCCGAGTCGCAGTTCCTGCTCGTCGGCGCGCAGAATGTCCAGCATCTCTTGCCAGCTCTGCGCATCGTCCAGTGTTCTTTCGGGCATGGCCTTTCTCGCGTCGAGTCTCAAAGCTTACATCAACTCGCATTTCGAGGTCATTCGGTCTATTGTTTCGCCATGACGCGGGCGTGCATCGTGGGCTGCGGGGCGATCGGGAGTCTCTATGCGGCCCACCTGGCCCGGGTCGCAGAGGTCTGGGCCTTCGTACGGCGCCCGGAGCACGCCGAAGCGCTCCGCCGCGACGGTCTGCGCGTCTCCGGGACCCACGAGTTTCACGTCAACCTTCGGGCCACGCAGCAGGTCGACGACTTGCCCACTTTCGATCTGGGCATCGTGGCCACCAAGGCTACTCAGACTGAAGCGGCGTTCGAGCCGGTGGGCCATCGGTTCGACTCGGGCGCGGTCATCTCCGCTCAGAACGGTCTGGGGGGCGAAGAGCTGCTGGCCCGCCGCACGCGCGCGAAGGTCATCCGGGCCACCACCTTCATGAGCGGCACCAAACACAGCGACACCCACGTCCAATACGAACTGGACACCCCCACCTGGATGGGTCCCTACGAACCGGGCGCGACGCCCTTTGAGACGGTCCGTGAGGCGGCCGACTTGATCAACCGCTCCGGGCTGAAGGCCGAGGCTCTCGAAGACGCCCGGCCCGCCCAGTGGTCCAAACTCATCTTCAATGCATCGGTCAATGCTGTGGCGGCCTTGACCCGGCTGCCCCATTGCCCCCACTTCGCCGACCGAAGCGAACCTCACAGCCTGGGAAACCTGCTTTACGACTTGATCCGCGAAGGCTGCACGGTGGCTGAGCGCCTGGGGATCGAGTTGCACGAAGATCCCTGGAAAATGAACCAGCTGGGGGCGCAAACCAATCATCCCCCGTCGATGCTCCAGGACATCCTGCGCCGGCAGCCGACTGAAATCGACTTTCTCTGCGGTGCCATCGCCGAGCGGGCGGAACGGGCGGGGATGGAGGCCCCCCTGCATCGGGCGGTGCACCGCCTGATTCGAGGGCTGGAAGCTTCCTGGACGGCAACGCCCGAGTAGACGCCCGGTGGGAAGGCACAACCGCAATTCGGGGCCGCGTTGACGTCGGCTGGAGCTTTCTCTTATATTCAGATTTTCGCGTAGTCGAGTTTTCGTGGGTAATCGTATGCGACCAGAGGAACCTCCACGCGAGAGTTTTTCCCTATGCGATTCGTGCGCACTCGTTTGACGCGACTGCTCGACTGCCTACCTTTGATGCTCCGCCGCACTCCCCATTGGCGCCCCACAGCACTCGTCTTGCTGGGCGCAGTGGCGCTGCTGGCGTTGGTGCCGAGCGTCAGTTCCCAGGCCCAGCCCCAGGTCGGCTACGGTGTCCTCACCGCCGCCCCGGGGAGCCGCCTACCGGTGGCCAGTGCGCTGTTCAGTTTCCGGACCGCCCGGGCCGGAGTCGTGGCGGAAGCGGGCGTGGGCGCGGTCGCCCCGATTCGATCGGGGCGGATCTTCGTGGACGAGACGTCCACCTCCACGGGCCTGGCTCTGGTCAATTCGTCCGCCGCCTCCATCACGCTGGATTTCAGTCTTCGCGACCCGGCTGGCCAGGAGAGCGCCACCACCTCACTGACACTGGGGCCGGGCGAGCACGTGGCTCGCCTGGTTCGAGGCGCCGGACAGCTGTTTCCCAGTCTGAGCCGCAGCTTCAGTGGCAGTCTGACCTTTCAGACGCGCAACGCCCAACAGCGGGTGGCCGCTTTGACCATCCGCCAGAGCGTCAATGCCTTCGGCGAGCCTCTCCTGGCGACCCTTCCGGTGGCCGACCTGGAGGCGGCAGCGGCCGCCGCCGAAACTCCCTCCGGCGCTGCTGCCCGAATCATCTTTCCGCACCTGGGGGCGGGCCGGGCTCCCGGACAGACCCTGTCCAGCCAGGTCATCCTGATCAATCCCAGCAGCAGCCGCCTGACGGGACAGATTCGACTGACTGCGTCCGACGGGAGCCCTCTGCCCGTTCAAGTGAACAACGCGACAGTTGCCAGCATCCCCTTCGATCTGGCCCCCGACGGTACCTTTCAGAGGCAGCTCACCAGCAGTGCCGTGGTGCAGGGTTACGCCGTGGTGGAAGTGGACAGCGGCAACGGCTTGCCCGTGGGAACGGCCATCTTCCAGTTTCGGGACGGTGCGGGCCGGCTGGTGTCGGAAGCCGGTGTAGGGGCGATCCTGCCCACCACAGCGGCTCGCATCTTCGTCGATACGGTCGGCACCCAGACCGGCGTCGCGGTGGCCAGCCCGGACGGCCCCGCCGACCTGTCGCTCGAGCTGCTGGATCGCAACGGCCTTTCCTTCGCTTCCAGCCAGATGTCCCTTGCCGCCGGCGGGCATTTTTCGGCCTTCGTCAACACCCTGTTTCCCGGGCTTCCCCCCGGCTTCACGGGATTGATGGAGATTCGAAGCGCGACGCCCATCGTACCCATCACTCTGAAGCTCACGACCAATGGAGCGCGCGAGCTGATCCTCACCACCCTGCCGATTGCCGACCTGACCCGGCCGCCGGCGGAGAGCACCCTGATCCTGCCGCAGCTGGGTTTTGGAGGAGGGTTTTTCACCCGCCTGATCCTGATCAGCACGGACCTCTCGGCCTCCAGCCGCTTCACGCTCCGATTCACCGGGACGGGCGCCTCGGCCGCCCCCTTGCCGATTGCCCTGCTGGGGCAGACGGCCAGCAGCTTCGACCTGGAGGTGGCCGGCGGCGGGGGGCGTCAGTTGCGCCCCGGCAACACGGCCACTGCCAGCCAGATCGTGACCGACCCCGGAGGCGCGCTGGGTGTCGAGATCGCCGTCAATCGGGGCAATAACGTCGTCGTTCGTCCCGTGGTCATCGACAGCGACGGGGAGTTTCGCGACGACTTCCCCTTCAATTACAGCAGCCTGGACACGGCGGTCGCGACAGTCGACGCGCTGGGCAGGATCACGGGCAACCAGACCGGGTTTTCGACCTTGACGATCGAGGCCGGTGGGCGGGTCACCACCTCGGTCGTGGCGGTGGCCTCGGTCAATCGCGGGGCGCCGGCCTTCCAGGCGACGGGCGTGACGGGAGACCTGGCGGGTCGGCTCTACCTTGCCGAAACGGAACGGCATCGCCTGCTGCGGTCCGAGAGTCTGGGCGCCATGCCTCAGGCCTATGCCGGGGTGATGGGGACGCCCGGACTGCGCAACGATCTCCGCCTGCAGGCCCAGTTCAACCGGCCCTCCCAGCTGGTTTTCAACCAGGACGACGGTACCCTGTTCGTGGCCGATGTCGCCAACCACGTCATTCGCCGCGTCTTTCCCGGTTCGACCGGGATGGTGGAAACGTACGCCGGCACCAGCCAGCCGGGCAGCCGCGACGGCGATCGAAGCCAGGCCACCTTCAACGGCCCCCAGGGACTGACTTTGGACGGGAGGGGATTTCTCTGGGTCACGGACACCGGCAACCACACCATCCGGCGCATGAATCTCTCCACGGGACAGGTCACGACTGTTGCCGGACGGGCCGGTTCTCCCGGAAACGCAGACGGGAGTGGAAGCGCCGCTCGCTTCAACGCGCCGCTGGGGATCGCGTTGCAGGCCGAGTCGCTCGAGGAACAGCTCCAGAGAGAGCTGCGCGGGGACCCGCCTCCCCCGGTGCGCGTCATCGTGGCCGACTCGGGCAACGGCCGGATCCGCCGTGTCCAGGAGGACGGACAGGTGGAAAGCCTCGCGGCTGGTGCGGGGAGCGTCAAAGCACGCTGGAAGAAGCTGAGCGGGGGCAAGACCGGCGCGCCTCAGACCTTCAGCTCTCCGGCTTCTGTGGCGGTCGACCCCATTGGTAACATTTACGTGAGTGAGACAGGGGCCAACCGTGTCCGCCTGGTGCTGCAGAGCGGCGAGGTCGTGACCGCCGGAGAGCCCCAGACATTCACCCGGCCCCGCGGCCTCTATCTGGCCGGCAGCGGGCGGCTGCTGGTGGCCGATGAACAAGGCGCGGGACAGGAACTGATCTTCGCCGCCCCCCAAATCACCAGCCTTGCGCCCGGGTCGCTCAACAGCGGCAGCGGCGGCAACCTGACCATCCGAGGACGCAATTTCTCGTCCGACGCGCTGGTCGTGGTGGCCGGGTTCATGGTCGAAAACGCCCGCGTCGAACAGACCAACCGGATCGTCGCTCCGCTGCCTCCCTCTCTGCCCAGTGGACGCCAGACCGTCACGGTGCAGACTCGCGGAGGGATCGCTCAAACCTCCCTGCTGATCAATCCGGTATCGCTGGCCAGCTTGAGCGCGGGACGCATCACGACCATTGCGGGAGGCACCACCTTCGCGGGCGATGGCAATGCCGCCACCGCGGCACGCCTGAATCTCCCCTTGACCACGGTGGTGGACAGCCGGGGCGACGTCTACATCGCCGATACGCTCAACAGCCGCATTCGCCGCGTCGAGCGCGTGTCGGGAATCATCACGACGGTGGCCGGCACGGGCCGGCAGGAGTTTTCCGGGGACGACGGCCCGGCCGTCGCGGCGAGCCTCGATCTGCCGGAATCCGTGGCGGTGGATCGATCCGGCAACATCTACGTCGCCGACACCAACAATCACCGCCTGCGCCGCGTCGAATCCGCCACCGGCCGAATCACCACGATTGCCGGCAACGGCCTCTTCGGCACCGCGGAGGACGGCCAGCTGGCGACCGAAGCATTTCTGGTGGGCCCCGAGCGTATCGCCTTCGACCAGAACGGCAGCGTCTACTTTTCGGATTCCGACGCCCTGGCCGACGTCTCCTCTCACCGCGTCTTTCGGATCGACTCGATGGGCCGCCTTCGGCTGGTGGCCGGAAACGGGCAGGAAGGGTTTTCGGGCGACGGCGGACCCGCCACCCAGGCCAGTCTCAATTTTCCCGCCGGGATCGCCTTCGACCGGCAAGGCAACCTCTACATCGCCGATTCCGAGAATCACGTGGTTCGCCGCGTCAGCCCGTCCGGCCAGATCACCCGCGTGGCAGGGCAGGGCGGCCAGAAGGGATTCGCTGGAGACGGGGGCGCAGCCACGTCCGCGCGCCTCAGCAGCCCCGGCGACGTCGCCCTCGACGGTTCGGGGAACCTCTACATCGCCGACCTGGGCAACAACCGGATTCGAAGGGTCGACAGCAACGGCCGCATCTCCACGGTGGCCGGCAACGGCTCGGAGAACTCCTCAGGAAACGGGGGCCCGGCCACCCAGGCCGGCCTGGGGGCGCCCACCGCGGTGGCGGTCGACGGCGCGGGGAACATCTTCATCAACGAATTCGTGGCCAGCCGGGTCCGGGTCGTCAACGGTGTCACGGGGATCATTTCCAACTTCGCCGGGACCGGCGAAACAACTTCGTCCGGCGACGGAGGGCCGGCTTTCGCGGCCGCCCTCGGTTTTCCCAGCAGCGTCGTGGAGGACGCCGAAGGCAACCTCTTCATCGCTGACCAGCTCGGCAACCGGATCCGGCGGGTCGACAAGGCCAGCAGTGTCATCACGACCGTCGCGGGAAACGGCAGCTTCGCGTTTTCCGGCGACGGGGGTCCCGCCACCGCCGCCGCGCTCTTCACCCCCCGGGACGTGGCCATCGACTTCCAGGGGAACCTTCTGATCGCCGACACCTTGAACAACCGCATCCGGCGAGTGGATGCGTCCACCAACCGGATCTCCACCGTGGCCGGGACGGGTGAGGAGGTCGCCGACTGCACCGTCGGCCTCTTCAACGGAGACGGCCCGGCTAGCGAGGTGACTCTGGCCGAGCCCTCCAACGTGGCCCTGGACATCGACGGCAACCTCCTGATTGCCGATACCTGCAACAACCGCATCCGCAAACTGGATCTGACCGCCGGAACGATCACGACCATTGCCGGCAGCGGCTGCGATGTCTTTCGCGACCCCGGCTGTGAACTGGGCGACGGCGGGCCCGCGTCCGAAGCCTCGCTGGTGCAGCCTCACGACCTGGTGGTCGACGCGCTGGGCAACATCTTTTTCGCCGATCACCTGACCAACCGCGTCCGGATGATCACCCGGTCCACCGGCACGATCCAGACCGTGGCGGGCAACGGGTGCGACTTGCTGGGCGTGCTGCTGGCACTGTTCGAAGGAAATGAGGGAGAGTGCGCGCTGCAGGACGGCGTACCGGCCACGATGGCCGCCCTGGTGTTCCCGGACGGCGTCACCCTGGACGGCGCCGGGAACCTCTTCGTCAGCGATTTCTTCTCGGTGCGACGCGTGGACGCCGCCAGCGGCACGATCACCAACGCGGCCGGCAGTCGCTGCCTCTTCTCCGACTGCCAGCTCGGGGACGGAGGCCTGGCCACGGAGGCCTCGCTCCTCTTCCCCGCTGGCCTCGAGGCCACCCTCGACGGAGACCTGCTGATCGCCGACAGCAACAATCTGCGAATTCGAGCCGTGAAGGACATTGCCGTCCCGCTGCCCCGAGTCGAAACGCTGTTCAGCGATGACGTCGAAGTGTCGGGGGCCAACTGGAGCGCGACCATGGCTGTGGGGCCGGAGACCTGGAGGCGAGTCAGCGGCGTTGCGTTCAGCGGCACACGCTCCTGGTTCGCTCCGGATCTCATCCAGGTCAGCGATCAGCGCCTGTCAATGAACAGCTCCGTGAGCCTTCCCGCCGACGCCCAGGCGATCGCGCTCAGCTTCTGGCACCGTTTCGACCTGGAGAGCAGCTCCGATGGGCTGACCGGCTTCGACGCTGGCGTCGTCGAATTGAGCACGAACAATGGGGCCAGCTGGTTCGACGCGGGACCCTTCATGCTCCTGACCGGCGTCGTGTACAACTCGACCGTCAGCGACCAGTTCTCCAATCCCTTGGGGGGCCGCGCAGCCTTCTCCGGCACCACCAATCAGACCTTCGTCCAGACGATTCTCGACCTGACCAGCCTTCGGGGCGGCTCCATCCGAGTACGCTTCCGCCTGGGGACCGACAGCTCGGTAGGCGTACTGGGTTGGTACGTCGACGACATCATTGTGCAAGCGCTGAGATAGATCCGCGACACCGGCAAGATTGCCGGCAGGGCGGGGCGCAGGGCGTAGGGCGTAAGGCGTGTGGCTGTGGGTCGGTGAGCCGTGGGCTCGAGTTTCGGGCCCCTTGCTTCCCTTGCCTCCCATGCCCTTGCCCTTGCCTCGGTGTTGGAGGGCGTAAGGGCTTGGGGCGTAGCTTCTGTGGACCTTTCTCTCGCGCGCCGAGCCCAAGCGCCGTGACCCGAGCCGCTCCCCCCAGCCGAGGTGGGGCAAGGCAGAGGGGCATGGGCAAGGGCGAGGGCAAGGGGCGTCGAGTCCTACGCCCTATGCCTTACGCCCCATTTCCCCCGCCATTCCTCGCAGTATTCTCGCAGCCGATCCATCTCTTTCTGGTAGATCTCGAAGCCCTCGACCTGCCCCGGGCCGGCCGCCCGGATGGGCTGCCAGATCTTGACCAGGCAGCGGGAAAAGGGCTTGGGGATGCGGAAGCGGTCCCAGCTGTTGAGCTCCCAGTAGCGGAGCGGTTCGATGTGAAAACAGACGATCGGGGAGCCGCTCTTTCGGGCCAACCAGAGCGGTCCGGGCTGCACCCGGTAGACCGGTCCCCGGGGGCCGTCGACGGTGAACGCGGTATCGTGACCCTGGGCCAGGTGCTGCTTCATCTGCAGCAGAGCCCGAACCGCCCCGCGGCTGCTGGACCCGCTGCAGTATTGGAAACCGAAGTGCTCGATCATCCGGCCGGTCAGTTCCCCGTCGAAATGAGGGCTGGCCATGACCATGATGTTGCGGTGCTTCCAGAAGATGGTTCCCAGCAGAATCTGATTGTGCCAGAACGAGAGAATCGCCCCTTCTCCCGACTTCTCCAGCACCTCGATCTCTTCCCAGCCCTCGACCTCGAAGCGCAGCGTCCGGCCCAGCAGACCCACCAGGAGGGCCGCAAGACGGCTGTAGAGCCTCAACTGCAGCCGCTGCCAAAAGCTGTAGCGCTGCCGGTCGTTGTTGTCTTCGGGCAGCCGATCCGGCTCTTCCCGAATCGCACCCACCAGCTCGTTCGAGTCCCTCATCCGACGGAAAATTATACAACCACTACGCCCTCCGCCCGACTATGAATCAACGCTCGGCAGAGAAACGCGGAGGGCTTCGGGCCGTGCCTCGAGTTTCGGGCTCGCCTCCCTTGCCCTCGCCCTTGCCCTCGCCCTTGCCTCGGCGTTGGAGCGGCGTGGGTCGGTGGGTCGTGGCTCGCGGGACCGGGGCCCGAAACTTGGGAG
>JBFKLX010000051.1:0-28135 GCA_041630155.1 Acidobacteriota bacterium | reverse complement strand
TCTCCGATTCCCGCCACCCGCAGGAAATGCGCTCCCGACGCCTCGTCCAGTTCGAGAGCCGGCCGATCGTCCGAGGTCCGGATCGAGCTCGTGTAAACCGTCTGAGCTCGGGGGCTCCGGTTCAGCCGATCGGTGCAGGTGAAACGGAGGTTGGGCTCTCTTTTCCCACCGGGTGATCGCACCACGAAGGGGAAATCGCTCGACAGGTCGAGGCCAAAGAAACGGTGGGTTCGCCAGCCGGTGTGCCAAACCCCGGATCTGAGTGCGCCTCCGCCCTCGCGTATGAATTCGGCTTCGGGCTTCAATCTCGATTCACCTCTCTGGAAGGGCTGGGCCGCGCCATGCCGCGATAGGTGTAGCCGAGAAACCTCGGCGTCTTTTTCAAGTAGAACCGCTCCAGCCGACAGATCTCGAATCCGCTCGTCTCGATCAACTCGGCAATGTCTCTGTTCAAATGGCAGCCGCCGCCAATGCGGCGCTGGAGGGGGGTGAGCCAATGCTGCCAGCGCTGCACTGGGGGTTCAGGACAGAGGCCGTGTTCCACGAAAAGGAACAAGCCGCCAGGGCGCAGCACTCTCCGGATCTCGCCGAGCGCGGGCCGGACGTCTCGGATGCTGCAGAGCGTCCAGGTGCTCACGGCGCAATCGAATGAGGCTTCCCGAAAGGGGAGCTGCTCACCGTTGAGCACTTCACAGCGAAACGGAAAAGGGACAGCCGCCTCGGCCACCAGTTCGAGCATGGCAGCATTCACGTCGATCCCCGTGAGGCGATCCACTGCCGAAGGATAGAAAGGGAGATTCAACCCCGGCCCGAAACCGACTTCCAGTACCTCTCCATGGGCATCTGCCAGGGCTCGCGTCCGCTGCTCTTTCAGAATCGATTGGGACATGACCCAGCGCGTCAAGCGAGGGAAGACTCGGCGGGAATAAAGGCCCATGAAACGACTCCTGGTCGATTCTTGCACAGACCGGCTTCGGACAACCAGCAGCGTTGGGCGAGCGGATAGACCGCTCAGCCAGGAAAACCTGCCGTCCACCGCTGCCTGCTCGCGCCACTCGAAGGCAATCTCGTAGACTGTGTGGATTGAAAAGGAGGTCCGCATGATTCGTCGGTGGTTCTTGATTTCTTTCGTCGTGTTCGCATTGGCCGGCCTGGCAGCTGCCCAGGTCCACAGCCTCAAGGTAAAGGTCAAATACGAGGGCCCAGGTGAAGTGAACGACCAGCATCGCATCTGGGTGTTCCTGTTCGACAACCCCAACTTCAACCAGCCCGGCGCCATGCCCATCGGCATGGGCAGCAGCGACATCAATGGCGGAGAAATCGACTTCTCCGGCCTGACGGCCAGCACGGTGTACCTGGCCACGATGTACGATCACAATGGCAACTACCTCGCGATGGGTCCTCCCACAACAGGCACTCCCGTCGGAGTTTATGCCGACGCGGCCGGTCCGCGTGGCGTGAACCTGCCGCAGGACGAGATGGTGGAAGTGACCTTCGACGACACCTTCCGAATGCCCTAGGTGTGGGGCGTGGAGAGATGAGGCCGCATTGGCCTTCAGGCCTCTGCGCCTTCTCTGGTCGGCTCGCCTTAAAGTCGACCGGCATGGAACAATTCTCCCGGCTCATCCGTTTTTTCTAATGATGGCACGCAAACGGAGCCGCATCTGGGTTTGGTTTTCAGTGGTGCTCGTTGTTGGGTTGGGAGTCGTTGCGACCGCGGCATGGTTCCTGAACGGAAGCTCGACGCTGGTTTCGGCCGACGCGTTGATCGTCGTCAAACGTCAGGACCTGGCCCTGGCGGTGGTGGCGACGGGCTCAGTGGTCCCAATCACCCGGGTTGAGCTCAAGTCCAAAGCCAGCGGGCTGGTCAAGCGGATCCTGGCAGAGGAAGGAGCACCGGTCGAGCAGGGTCAGGTTCTGCTGGAGCTGGATCGAGAGTTGCTGCAGGCGCAGACGCGCGAGGCCCAGGCCAACCTGAGAGCCGCCGAGGCACGGCTGGAAGAGGCCGGTGCGGAAGCGGCCACGGCTCGAACGGCCAAAGAAAAGATGGGCAGCGACCTGCGAAACCTGGAAAGCGATCTGGCTTTCCGGGAAAAGCAGATGGACCGCTACCGGCGCATGACCGAAGAAGAAATCGTGGCCGTCTCCGAGCTGGATCGCATCGAGCGAGAGCGTCAGGACGCCTACCTTAAGCTGGAAGCCTTGCGCTCAGAGTTGCTCATGCAGGACGCCCGCATCCTGGCGGCCGACAAGCGGGTCGCCCGGGTGGATGCGGAAGTCAGCCAGGCTCAAGCCAATCTCGATAGGGCCGAGGAGAATCTCCGCTACGCCACGATCATCTCTCCGATCGACGGCGTCGTCCTGAAGCGCCACGTGGAGCCCGGGGATGCCGTGTCCTCGATTCTCCAGCTCGGCTCGCAGGCCACGTGGCTGATGACGCTGGGCGATATGAGCCAGCTGTTCGTCGACGGCCGGGTCGATGAAAGTGACATCGGCAAGGTCTACGAGAACCAGCGAGCGCGGGTGCGCGTGGATGCTTTCCGGGAACAGACCTTCCCCGGCCGGGTCGTACGCATTGCGCCTCTGGGTGAAGAGAGGGACAACGTGATCGGCTTCGAAGTCCGGGTGGGCATCGAAGACCCGCAACAGATCTTGCGGGCGGGGATGAGCGCCAACGCCGAGATCATCGTCGACGAAAAACACGACATCCTGATCATTCCGGAAAGCGCCATCTTCTATGACCGGGAGCGCAAAGCATACGTCGATCTGTACGACCCGGCGGCGGAAACGGGGCGCCGGCGAGTCCCCATTCGGATCGGCGCCAGTGACGGCACGTCGACGGAAGTCGTCGAGGGGCTCGATGAGGGAGACCAGGTCGTTCCCCAGCAGGTGAACAAACTGATTTGAAGCTGACGTGATCACCGCAATCCTCGCACAGACCCTCGAAAACCTGCGGGCCAACAAGCTCCGCAGCTTGCTCACCATGTTCGGCATCACCTGGGGCATTCTCTCGCTGCTTCTCATGACGTCGTTGGGGGAAGGGTTCCGAGTGGCCCAGCGAGAGAACATCAAGACGCTGGGCATCAATATCATGATCATCTGGGGGGGACGGACTTCGGTCCAGACCGAGGGTTCCCAGGCGGGGAGAAATGTCCGGCTGACTTACGCTGACTGCCTGGCCCTGAAGCAAAACGCTCCGTTGCTCGCGGCCGTGAGCCCCGAGATCATCCGTTCCGATCTGGTCTCCAGGACGGACTTGAATTTCGGCAGTTTCAGCGTGCACGGGATGGTACCGGAATATCAGCAGATGCGGAGCATTCGCTTGCAGTGGGGCCGCCATTTGAACGGCTATGACGGAGCCCAGAGACGGGCCGTGTGCCTGCTCGGGTCCGAGGTCAACGACCAGCTCTTCGACGGCGCCAACTCGGTGGATCGGACCGTCTCGATCGGCGGCCATCCTTTCACGGTGGTGGGTGTACTGCAGTACAAGGATCAGAACAACAGCTACAGCGGTCAGGACCGGCGTTCGATTTTCATTCCCTTCGAGACCTTGAGGAAGCTCTTCTCCGATCCGTCTCTAGGCTCCTCGCGTGACCTGCTGGACAACATCATTGCCATGCCGATCAGCCTGGCCGCCCATCAGGCCGCCGAACGGCAGGTCCGCGAGGTCCTGGGCTCGCGGCATCACTTCGTCCCGGAGGATCAGGACGCGCTCCCTATCTGGAACACCGCGCGCCAGAGCAGAATGCTGGATTCACTGTTCATATCGATGAAACAGTTCCTGGGCGGGGTCGCCATCGTCACCCTGGTGCTGGGTGCGATCGGTGTCGTCAATATCATGCTGATCTCGGTCCGTGAGCGCACCACCGAAATCGGAGTCCGGAAATCATTGGGGGCGCGTCGTCGTGACATCCTCCTGCAATTCGCGGCGGAATCACTGACCTTGACAATGCTGTCAGGGACCACGGGGCTCCTAATGGGTTGGGGCATCAGCCGCCTGGTGAACCTGCTGCCCTTGCCCGAGGAGATCTTCGCGGGAATGATCATCACTCCCGAGGTCGCTCTGCTGGCCTTCGGCACGCTCACCGTGCTCGGCATACTGGCGGCCCTCTATCCGGCGCACCTGGCGGCTGGAATGGACCCGGTCGAAGCGCTGCGCTTCGAAGCCAACTGAACGGAGGTCGACCCGACAGCGCATGATTCTGGAAATCTTCAGAGAAGCCTTCGTCAGCCTGGGACGCAACCGCACCCGTGCAATTCTGACACTGCTGGGAATGGGCTGGGGCGTGGCCTGCTTCGTGATTCTCTTCGCCTGGGGGGACGGCTTCGCCCATGCACTGAATCTGGGCATGGCGTATTTCGGCGACAACGTGTCCATCGTCTGGAACGGACAAACCAGCCTGCAGGCGGGGGGGCAGAGGGCCGGACGGCGAATCCAGATGCAGCTGGACGATGTCGATGCAGTACGCAAGAACGCCAATTTGATCCGCCGGGTGAGCCCCGAGTTTTTCGGAACCTTCGCCATCCAGATGCGCCAGCGGTTGACCCAGCAGGGCGTTCGCGGGGTGAATCAAGAGTACGGCGCGATGAGAGGCCATTTCCTGGATCAGGGACGATTAGTGAGCGCCGAGGACGTCCGCTCTGGGAGGCGGGTGGCGGTGCTCGGCCAGGGGCTGGCCGAGAGGCTCTTTGCCGGCGCCCCGGCACTGGATGAGGAGATCAAGATCGGCGGGGTTCCATTCGTGGTCGTTGGGGTACTGAAGAAGAAGGTCTCGATGAGCAACTATTTCGGTCAGGACGACTTCAACGCCTTCATCCCCTACACGGCCATGACCCGCTTGCGCCAGACCCGGTTTCTCAGCGTGATGGTTTTGCAGACGGTGAGCCCGATGTTGGAAGAGCAAGCCCTCCGCCAATTCCGTGTGGTCATGGCAAAGCGTCACAACTTCTCCCCCGACGACGACAAGGCCCTGCTGATTCACAACTGGCGAGAGATGGCCGACATCATCGGTGGAGTCGTGCTGGGCATGCAGATCTTTCTGCTCGTAATGGGGGCGTTGACCTTGAGCATCGGTGGCGTGGGCTTGATGAACGTGATGCTGGTGGCGGTCACTGAGAGGACGCGGGAAATCGGCATCCGAAAAGCTCTGGGGGCCCGCAGGCGGCACATTCTGTTGCAGTTCCTGCTGGAAGCCCTGGCGATTGCCCTGTTCGGGGGCATCCTCGGATACGCCCTGGCAGAGGCGGCGGCGGCGGCCATCGGCGTGATTCCCTTCTGGAGTACGATCATGTCCGACGCCACCAGGCAGGCCGACATTCACATCATCATTTCAGCGCGAGCCTTCCTGACGTCCTTCATCACGCTGGCGTTGGTCGGACTTTTGTCGGGCTTCTTCCCCGCCCTGCGCGCCTCGCGCCTGGTTCCCGTGGAGGCGCTGCGGTACGAGTGAAGGGCCCCCAAGCATGTGAAGGTGGCGCCCAAACTGCCCGCTACTGATGGCGGAGCACGTGTGCGGGTTCCAGGGACGCCGCCCTGCGGGCAGGTAGATAGCTGGCCAGCCAGGACGAACCCGTCAGCAGGGCTGCGCCCGCCGCGAAGCTGGCTGGATCCAGTGGGGAAATCCCATAGAGCAGGGCGCCCACCAAATGCGTCAGCGCGGCGGCTCCCGCCAACCCGACCAACACCCCGCCGAGCACGGCTGCCATGCCCTCCCACAGCATCAGCTTCGTCAGGTCGATTCGCCGAGCTCCCAGGGCAGCACGAATTCCCAACTCGCGGGTCCTCCGCTGCGCCGCCTGGGCCGAGACTCCATAGACACCCATGAGGACCAGCAAAAGGCCGATGACACCGAGTCCTCCGGCCAGTGACAGGGCGAGACGTTGGGGAAGGAGCCCCAAACGGGCGGCTTCGGCCAGAGGTTGGGCACTGAGCAGCGGCAGATTGGGATCCAGTTCGGCCAGGACGGTTCGCATCACTTCGGCCGGGTCGGGCGAAATCGGATCGGCCTTCACCATGAGTCGAAGCCGGGGGTTGTAGTTCTGAGCCAGCGGAACGTAAACGAAGAGCCGTGCCGCTTCGCCAAGCGACCGGTACTTCGCATCTCTGGCCACGCCGACGATCACGCGCTGCCTGCCTTCCGGCCTGGGTCCGTCCAGAAACCTTCTGCCAATGGCGCTTCGGCCCGGCCAGAGGCGCTCTGCCAGAGTCTGGTTGACGATCGCCACGTCGGGGCTGGAAGCGCGATCCTGGGACTCGAAGTCGCGCCCTTCGAGCAAAGGAATGTCCAAAGTCTGAAAGTATCCGGGTGTGACGATGTTCCAGTCCGCCCTGCGGATTTCACTGTCCGGATGGTCCGCAGCCAAAACTCCTCCCAGCGCGAAACCACTCCCATCCAATGGGATTTGCCGGCTCAAGGCCGCCTTCTGAAGGCCCGGAACCCGCTGCACCCGCTCCAGCAAACTGGCCGCCAGGACCTGCCCGCTCGTTTCATCGTAGCCACCCTGGGTGAGGTCGAGAGAGAAAACGTGCACCGAGTCGAAGTCGAAACCGGGATCGATGGAGGCTGCGTTCTCGAGGGATCGAAGAAACAGCCCCGTCGCCACCAACAGCAACAGTGCCAGCGCCACCTGGCCTCCTACCAGAAACCTCCGCAGCCTCCATCGACCCGCCGGCTCCGCCACGGTATCGCGCAGAGCTCCCATGAGGTTGTGCCGCGTGGCCTGGAGAGCAGGTGCCAGACCGGTCGCGACTCCTGCCAGCATCGAAATCGAAAAGCAGAAGAGCACGACCCTCAGGTCGACGGAGAACTCGAGATTCACTGCGATCGGAAGCTCTGGAACGATGGACACGAGCATGCGCACCATCAGTTGTGAAAACCACAGCGCGGCGGCGGCACCCGTGAGGAAAAGGACGACACTCTCGGAGAGCAGCTGGCAAACCAGCGTTCTCCTGCCGGCCCCCAAGGCCAGACTGACGGCCAATTCCCCATGCCGGCTCGATGCGCGGGCCAGCAGGATTCCGGCCACATTCACGCAGGTGATGAGAAGGATCGTTCCCGCGAGAGCGGCCAACAGGCCCACGAATGCAGAGACCGGCCCCGCGATGGGAGCCGGCAGCCGGGAGGAAGGCACGAGGGCCAGACCTCGGCCGTCGTTCTCCTCGGGAAATTCCTGCTCGAGATTGGACGCCAGGACCCGCATGGCAGCCCCAGCCCTTTCGAGGTCCACACCGGGCCGCAGACGCCCCGTCATCATCAGCCAGGACGACAGGCGGCTGTTCAAGAGTTCCGGCGAGGCCAAGCCCTGCAACGGCACCCACAGGTCCGCCGCGAGAATGGAGAGCCCTTCGAAATCTGCCGATGCCACCCCGATGATCGTGAACGGTTCCCCATTCAGCTTGAAGGACTTCCCGACGATCTCTCGATCACTTCCAAAACGGCGCTGCCAGAGCCGATGACTCAGTACGGCCTGGCGAGGCTCGGCGCCCGGGTCCAACGGAAAGAAGCCCCCCAACGCGGGCTGCACCCCCAGCACCGAGAAGTAATTCCGGCTCACCGGCAAACCGTAGACAGACTCCGCCGAGGCCGGTCCCGCCAGCCCCAACGGCCGCGGCGTCGCCTGATAGGCGCACAGACCGTCAAAAACCTGATTTCGAGCTTGATAGTCCAGGAAATTCGGGTGAGAGGAAGTGTCGAAACCCGAGCCCTGGTCGGTCCGCCCCAAGTCCACCAGTTCTTCCGGATCGAGAACACCCGATTGAGGTTTCAAGATGAGATGGTTGGCCAGGGTGAAAATGGCCGTGGAAGCACCGGCGCCGACGCCCAGCGACAAGATCAGAGTGGCGCTGAGAATAGGGGTCCGGGCCAGCCGCCTGAAGGCGAGTTTCAAGGCAAACATCGAGTGTCCTCCCCAGTGGTTCGAAGTAGCAGGAGACGCCATCTGCGCCTCCACGCTCCCTTCTATTTACGGAGAGTACCTGCTCAGAGTTTCCTCCGGAGATCCCCGTCCGATCGTCCAGCTGGAGCGCGCAGGAGTCAAAACGAATGACTCGGATCGATCGAACCATTGCAGAGCTGCCCTCTTGAGAGGAGGCAAAAAGAATGAAGTTTTCAGTCGTCGTCCTGGTGCTCTTGGCAACACTCTCTGCAGGTGATCCACCCGCTGTCGAAGGAGATTGGGCGGGCTGGCTCTACCTCGACCAGGGGGGAGATGCCCCTTTACGGCTTCACGTGAAGACGAGCGAGCTGGCGTCCCTCGACTTTCCGCATGCGAAGCTGTTCGACAGTCCTCTCCTGAGTTTTCGGGCCCAAGAGTCGAAGATCATCTTCGAGCGCCGGAATTCGGAGGGTCAATTGCAGCGCTACACCGGGCGGCTGGCAGGAGACCTCATCACCGGAACCGCCCGGCTGGGGGACGCGAACGGACGTTTCGAATTGCACCGCTCACCACGCCCGCTACCCATCATCGACCCGGACAAGTACGCCGATTGCAGAGGGGTGTACCGTTTCCCTTCGGGGCGGAGCCTGATAATCACTCCCCGCTTCTGGGGCGAACTGGTCGCTCTGGACACGTCGACTGGAGCAAACCTCACACTCTTCCCCATTTCCGAGGAACGCTTCTTCCTGGGATCCGCGCTGTACGTCCCGGGCCCCTCGACCGCATTGATTCACTGCCTGCGCGATTCCAACGGGCGGGTCACGCAACTCCAACTCGAACCGGTCGGCTCGGCACCAGAACTGGGGCAACGCATCGACTTTCTCGAAGAGCCGGTGAGCTTCCAAAATGGCATGGTTCGCCTGGCCGGGACCTTGATTCGGCCACCCGGCAAGGGGCCCTTTCCCGCCATCGTCGTCCTGGGCGGCTCCCATTGGGACACACGCCAGACGATCCGGGCCGACGCGGACATCCTCACCTCGTTCGGCTGGACGGTTCTGATCTATGACAAACGCGGCTACGGCGATTCCCAGGGTGATCGAACCGTTGCCTTTTCGACCACCGCGGAGGACGCCCTGGCGGCGGTCCAATTCCTGAAGGAGCGAGCGGACATTCGCGCCGACCGGGTCGGGCTCGCCGGCCGCAGCCGCGGAGGGTGGATCGCTCCCCTGGCCGCTTCGCGCTCGCAGGACGTCGACTTCCTTCTGCTGTTGGTCGCACCTGCCGTCTCGCCCGCACAACAAGAAACGACCCGCCGCTTGAACGTGCTGCGGAGCCAAGGGATTTCAGAGGGCGACCTGTCGATGGCCCGAACCTACCTGAAACTCCAGTTTGGATTCGCGCAATCGGGACAGGGCTGGGAGGAGTATGCAGTCGCGCGCGAGCGCATCCAGCAGAGCTGGTTGGAGGTGCTGGGAGGTGCAGCCAGTCCTGATCCGGAAGATTGGCTTTGGGCCCGGCTCAACATGCACTACGATCCTCTGCCCGCGCTGGAGAAGATTCGTCTCCCCGTCCTGGCGCTGTTCGGGGAGCTGGACACCAACGTGGTCCCCGCGGAGAATCTTCCCTTGATGGAACAGGCCTTCTCCCGGGCCGGCAACTCCGATGCTACCCTGTTCGTCGTCGAGGGGGCCGACCACGGCCTCCGTTCGAGCTCGCAGGCCAAACTGCCGCTGCACCGAAAGACGGGTTACGCCCCGGATGTTTGGAAAATCGTCCAGGAGTGGCTGGAGAGGATTTCGTCCGGCTGAGCGCCTTGCCCGCCCACCTGCTTTCGCTTCAGTCGGCTCGTGGAAAGAGATCGGGGTTGTCGGTGAACAGGCCATCCACCCCCAGAGTGAACAGATAGAACGCCATCTCGGAACTGAGATCATTCATCTCCGGGTCCAGCCGGGCTCGCGAGAAGGTGTACGGGAACACGCGCAGCCCGAGTCTCCGTGCCCGAGCGGCCAGCTGTGCATCGCGGTTCAGCAGCGACTTGTCCGGGCCGATCCCCGCGCCGAATCGAGCGATCTCGCGCAACGAGGACAGCGCAGTCAGCTCCGAGTCACCGGTTCCGATCAACAGGACGAGCGGCAGCCGGCAATCGAATTCCTCCCTCAGGCGCTTCAGGCTCGAGGCCTCGAAGGACTGCAGGTAGACGGGAGTCCCCGCCTGCGCGCCCGGTTCGAACAGATCCGCCGACTGAAGCGCCCGGACCACCGCCTGTTCCAGATCCAACCCCCAGCCGCGGTATTTTTGAGGCGCCTTCAGTTCGGGGAAAAGCCCAGCCCGGCCGCGAATCAGCTTGACGGCCTCCTCGAAGGTGGGAATTCTCTGCCCGGCGAAGTCGGGCGAAAACCAGGAACCCGCGTCCAACCGGCGGATCTCACTCAGGTCGAAGTCCTTGGCGTACCAGCGGCGCACGGGCCCAGCCAGCCCTCCTTCTTCAATGAACCGGTCCGGAAAGACGTCTTCGACGTTGGTGGTCCGCTCCAGGCTCTCGTCGTGGAGGCAGATCAGTGCCCCGTCACGAGTGAGCTGCAGATCCTGCTCGACGAAGTCCGCCTCCTGTTGCAGGGCCAGCTGGTACGCGGCCAGAGTGTGCTCCGGGGCATAGGCGGAGGCGCCCCGGTGCGCCACCAGCAGTTTTCGAGACGGCGCAGACCCGGAAGTGCAGCTCCCACCAACCAGGATCATCATCAAGCCGAACCCCTGGAGTCGGATCGCCCAGTTCTTCACGAGACCTCCTCTCTCAGCCGGCGCCCCGGCCCAGAGCAAGCATAAGACAATTCCGGCTCGCGGTGCTCCTGAGAACACCACTCCGGCACTGGGATCATTTACACCGGGAAGCCCAAGACGTACGGCGTGGAGGGATTCCGCCGCCTCCAAGGAGGTGCGTCACAGGTAGGTTCCGGCACCGGGTGGAGTCTCCGTGTCGCTCCCCGTACAATATGCGTTCGGCGTCCAGACCGGGAGGAGCTGATGCGTGAGGCGGAGCGGGGTCCCCAGGCGGAGTGGGAGGGATTCGCGTCGGTCGAACCGGTCTACGGAATCGAAGAGCGACCCGGCCGCTGGTGGGAGGCGCTGCTCTACGGCTGGCAGCACACCCTGGTGGACGTCAGCCCTTTCGTCCTGCCCTTGGCCGTCGCGGCTGCCCTCGACATGACCCTGGCCGATCAGGCCCAGTTGATCAATTTCTGCCTGCTGAGCATGGGCCTGGCCACACTGATCCAGACGTTGCTGGGCAACCGTCTCCCCATCATTCAAGGTCCCTCGGCAACCCTGACGGGCGTGTTGACGCCGATTGCGGCCCGCAGCGGCGCAGACGTGATGTGGGGCGGGATTTTCGCCGGGGCCCTGGTGGAAGCTGCCATTGGGGCCTCGGGGACCCTGCGCTGGCTGCGGCGGCTGATCCCTCCGCTGGTGGCGGGAGTCGTCATCACCGTCATCGGCTTGTCCCTGGGAGGCTTCGCGATCCGCCTCTTCCTGGCCGATCGGAGGCTTCAACCGCTGGCGCTGGGAGCGGGCGTGATCCTGCTCATTCTGCTGCTTCAAGTGTGGGGCGCCCGCCGCTGGGGGGGAATCCCCGCGAGGGCCGCGATTTTTGCAGCCATCTGGCTGGTCGGCATCGGCCTGGGAGCCCCGCTCGGAGAGGTCAATTGGCAACTGGTGGCAGAAAAACCCTGGCTCCAGGTGCCCCGACTCTTCCCCTACGGCGGACCCGGTTTCGGGTGGCAGTGGAGCAGTGCCGCACTGCTGGGGATACTGGCGGGCTATTTCGGGTCGATGGTGGAATCCATCGGAGACTACTCGGCCACCTGCGCCGTCTCGCGAGTGCCCCTGACCTCGCGTCACATCCACCGGGGCCTGGCGGCGGAAGGGCTGGGTTGCCTGGTCGCGGCCTGCCTGGGAGGACTTCCCTGCACCAGCTATACCCAGAACGTCGGTATCATCGCCACCACTCGGGTGGCGAGCCGCATGGTGGTCCAGATCGCGGCGCTGATCCTCGCCCTCTACGGACTCTGCCCCAAATTCGGCGCGCTGCTGGTGGCCATCCCTCGTCCCGTTCTGGGAGGAGTGTTCATCGTTGTCTGCGGCATGATCGCCGTCACCGGCATCCAGATGATGGGTCGCGCCATGCGCCAGTCCTCGCAGGGGTTCGTGGTGGGCACCACGCTGGTCTTGTCACTCGGCCTTCCCCAGGCCGCCCAACTGGAGCCGTTGGCGTCGCGAGTCCGGGAACTGCCGGCTCTGCTGGAATTGCTGGCCACCAACAGCATCGTACTGGCGATGCTGCTGGCCATCGGGCTGAACGCCCTGTCGGTGGCGGCTGCGGACACAGAATCTCAGTGAATGGCGGGACCCGAACCCGGAAAGGCCGACCCTTCCCGCCGCCGCCTCAGAGGTTCAGGATTGGCCCGACAAGGGTGGAGGAGGAAGCGGGCAGATCTGCTGGATGAAGCTGGCCAGCGCCAGAACGGCTTCTTCGGAGCGCGGCGGGCCCACGATCTGAAGTCCGACAGGCAGCCCGCGCGAATCCAGCCCTGCCGGTACCGAGGCCGCGGGCAAACCGGCGAGGCTGAAGAGAAAAGTGGGGGCGATCCAGTCCACGTAGGTCTTCATCCGGCGGCCGGCGATCTCGGTCGGGTAGTTCTGCGTCACTGGAAAGGGAGGTACGGCCATACTCGGGGTGAGCAGGCAATCGTACTGCTCGAAGAATCCGGCCAGCCGGCGCCAGAGCCGGCTGCGCGCCTGTTCGGCTGCACCCAGCTCCTGGGCCGAAAGGGAAAGGCCCGCCTGGATGTTGCCCGCCAGATTCTCCCCGAACTGCCCCAGCTGCTCCAGCCGGTGCCGGTGATGCGCCACCATCCAGTACCCGCGCAGTGCCAGGAAGGGTTTCCAGCCAAACGAGAGATCCAGAGCAACGTCTTCGACCACCAGACCCTCCTGCCGGCAACGTTCGGCCGCTTCGCGGCAGCACCGCCCGATTTCCGGATCGACTCCGATGGCGGCGACGTCCGGGGCGAAGGCCAGTCGAACCTGGCGGCTGACCCCACGGCGCACCGCATTCACGAAGTTCCGGCCTTCGGTGGGCTGGCTGATCGGGCAGAGCGGACTCGGCCCGGCGGTAGCCTGCAGCATCCAGGCGACGTCCTCGGCGGTGCGGGCCATCGGGCCCGTGACCTGGAGAGTGTCCCACAGGTAGTGCGACGGGACCGTGGGGATCAGGCCCGCTGACGGCCGCAGGCCGACGATCCCGCAGAAGCTGGCGGGGATGCGCAGTGAGCCTCCCAGGTCGGTCCCCTCTGCCAGAGAGATCATGCCGACTGCCAGAGCGGCCGCGCCCCCGCCTGTCGACCCACCCGGGCTGAGGTTCCTGTCCCAGGGATTGCGGGTCGGGCCGAAGACCGGATTGAAAGTGTGTCCGCCGGCTGCGAACTCGGGGGTGTTGGTCTTGCCCAGAATGACGGCGCCGGCTCGACGCAGGCGCCGCACCACCAGCGCGTCCTCCTCCGGAACGTGATCGGAATAGACAGCACAGCCGTAGGTCGTGCGCAGACCCGCCACCTCGGTCACGTCCTTGACCCCCACCGGCAGCCCGCACAGAGGCACCGCGTCGGGGTCCAGGCGTAATCTGCGCTCTGCTTCCCCGGCCTCGTCGAGGGCTCGACTCGAAACCGTCACCACTGCATTCAGGCTCGGATTGAGCCGTTCGACCCAGCGCAGAGCGGCTTCGACCAGCTCCACCGGAGAGATTTTTCGAGATCGGATCAGTTCGAGCTGGCGCCAGGCGGGAAGCAACAACAATTCACGATCACTGGACACTCGAATCCTACGCCTCTCAGCTTGTGACTCGACCCTGGCTAATCGGCCAGAAATGCGACCGCCCGGCAGAAGGCCGCCTCACCACCCTTGAACTTCCAAGGGAACACTCCCAGGGTGAGGCGCCGATTCTGGAGATCGGGATGTCCGATGTCCCCGCCCAGATTCTCCACGTGCATGCAGTTGGACGGAAACAGGGCGTTGTGGGTGAGCTGGTAAGCCGAGTCTGGAAAGAGCTCGGCCATGTCCTGAGCCCCGAACTTCTCCTCGCAGAGCCGCCGCACCTTGTCACAGTGCCCGTGCATGCCCTTGCCCAGGAAACGGCCGATGGGAAGGTTCATGGGGTGGTCGGTGGAGACTTCGTCCACCCCCCAGACGTGAATCTTCTTGGCCAGCAGCCAGTCCACCATTCCCGGGTGAGCCCCCGGGTGCAGGTGGATGTAACGCTCCTCGTCCGGCTCGTCTCCGAACTGGGCGTAGCGGTGCCAGCCCGTGTGAAGAAAAAGGATGTCCCCCTCTCTGACCTCGACCCGGTCTTCGATCATCTCGGGCGTGTAGACGTCCAGATCATCCAGATCATCGCTCAAGTCCACGACGACCCCCGGCCCGTAGAGCCACTCCAGCGGAATCTCATCGATCGTCATCCCCGCTGTCACGAAGTGGCGTGGCGCATCCAGGTGCGTACCCATATGGTTGGACGTCTGGATGTACTGGGCATTGACGCCGTGTTCCGCCTTGCGCTTGATGTACTTGACCTCGAAAGGAGGATAGTAAGGCCAGAACGGGACTTCCTGATTCAAGGGTTGGGAGAGGTCGTAGAGTTTCATGACAAGCCTTTCTGAGTATTGCTACTTTCCCGACTAATTCAAGCCGAAGGCCATGAGACTGCCGAGGGGCCCAACTCCGGGCAATCTGCCGACTCGCGATGGGAGCTTCGAGCGGCCCACTCGGATCGGCTCCTCGCTAGCCGCCGCCTTCTGCCCTGGGGAGCCGCTCGCCTTGGTCACCGGGCCCCTCGAACAGCTTTCTGACTTCCGGTTTGGTCACTTTGCCCATGGCATTGCGCGGCAGCTCGGCCACGATTTCCAGACGGCTGGGAATCTTGTAGACCGCAAGCCGCTGCCGGCCCCACTCTCTGAGGTCGTCCAACACCAGGGTTTGACCTGGACGGCAGACTGCCGCACAGCAGACCCGCTCGCCCCACTCTTCGTCTTCGACCCCGACCACGGCACACTCCAGAATTGAGGCATGGGTCCCAAGGGCCTCTTCGATCTCCAGCGCAGACACTTTGTACCCGCCGGTCTTGATGATGTCCACGGAGCGGCGCCCCAGGATGCGAAAGTATCCGTTCTCGAGAAAGGCCATGTCGCCGGTCCGGAACCAGCCCTTTCGAAACGCCGAACGGGTGGCCTCGGGCTGTCCCCAGTATTCGAGAAAGACCGCCTCTCCGCGAATCTCGATCTCTCCCGGTTCACCCTCCTGTCGGATCGGTTGGCCCCCATCGTCCACCAGCCGCACGTGCACTCCGGGCAGCGGAAACCCCACGCTGCCCGGGCGGCGCTCACCCTCCAGCGGGTTGGAGAGCGCCATGCCGATCTCCGTCATCCCGTATCGCTCGAGCAAGGTATGCCCGGTGATTTCCCTCCATTCCTCCAGCACTGAAACGGGCAGAGCCGCCGATCCGGACACCATCAAACGCATCCGCCGGCTCGCCTGGGAGAGTTCCCGGCGGCGGGTTGACGGCTGTTCTCTCCAGAAGCGGATCAACTTGACGTAGATGGTGGGAACAGCCATGAACAGGGTGAGCCGTCCCGACGCGAAACGCTCCCACACCTCCGCCGCATCGAAGTGGGGCAGCATCTCACAGACTGCGCCCGACCAGAGCGCGCACCCCACCACGTTGACGATCCCGTGGGTGTGATGCAGGGGCAGCACCTCCAGGATGCGGTCGCGGCTGCTCCAGCCCCAGGCCCGGGTGAGGCTGGTGATTTGTGCGCGGAGGTTGCGGTGGGTCGTGACCACCCCTTTGGGACGGCTGGTCGTGCCGCTGGTATAAAGAATCTGGGCGCGGCGGGAAGGATCGACGGGTGGCAACTCGACTTCCCTGTCCCCCTCGAGCAGATGATCGCTGCGAAAGAGTTTTCGCCCCCCCGCAGCCTCCTCGAGGGGGCCCGAGAGATCCGGACGGAACACCACCGCCTCGGCCTGAGTGTCTTCCAGGACATGACGCAATTCCGGAGACGGATGGCTCAGGCAGAGTGGGACCGCCACGCCACCCGCCAGCCAGATGCCCCACTGGACCGCCACCCAGTCGAACGAGGGGGGAATCAGAAAGCCGACTCGCGCCTCCTGCAAGTCGGCCCGGCCGGCCAGCAGGGCAGATGCGACTCGCGCGGAAGCCTGGAGGAGCTGTCCGTAGGCGGATTCGCCGGACGAATCCGCGATCGCGGTGCGAAGCGCGAACTCCTGGGCGCGCTGCAAGATCGGGATCTGAGTGGTCAAGGGGGGCACGTCGGGCTTCAATCCCCCTTTCCGGGCAGGGCGTTGGCGCGCACCGGCGGCCCGGCGCTCCGCATCCACAGCCAGTAACAGAAAAAGGACGCCCCGGTGGCAAAGAACCAGGCACCGTCGAAGAGGAATCCGAGTGAGGCATGCAGCCGTCCCGCCAAGGCGACCGTGATTCCCACCGCCACGGCCCCAAGGGCGCGTCGATTGATCCCTTCTCGATACCAGTAGAGACCGCGCGAACGGTAGAGCTGGTCCACCTCCAGGCGGCAGCGCCGGATCACGAGATAGTCGCAGAGGACCACGCCGCCGACGGCGCCCAGCAACCCCGAGTAAGCAATCAACCAGGTCTGGTAGAGATCCAGCAGCTTCCAGGGCAGGATCAAAATACCGATCACCCCGGCTGCCAGGCCACCCAGGCGAAATCCGACATGCCGGGGAAAGAGGTTGGAAAAGCTGTTGGCCGGCGCCACCACGTTAGCGGCAATATTGGTGCTGAGGGTGGCCAGAGCCAGGATCAACATGGCGGCCACGCCCAGCCAGGGACTTTGGTACTCAGCGATCAGCCGTTCCAGGAGCACCACCGGGTTCCAGATCGCCTCTCCGTACAGCAGCAGGGTGGCCGTCGTGACCGCGACCCCGACGAACGCAAACAGCGGCATAGTGGTGAGCAGGCCCAGGCCCTGCCCCAGCGCCTGGTCCCTCTGGCGGCGAGCGTAGCGCGTGAAGTCGGGGATGTTGAGCGAGAGGGTCGCCCAGTAACCCACCATCGCGGTCAGCCAGGGTAGGAAGACCGAGACGAAGAAGCCAAACCCTGAGACGTTTTCACGAACCTGCACCAATCGTTCACTCTGGGCCAGGATGACCCCGACGCCGCCCACCTTTCCCGCCGCCCAGGCCAGCAACAGCAGCCCGACGAGCAGGAGGAAGGGAGCGGAAATTGTCTCGAGCCACTTGATCGACTCCGTTCCGGCCCATACGAAGTAGAGGTTGACGAGCCAGAAGATCAGAAAGGAGAGATACTCCGGAAGGCTGTTCCCCATCCACTGCCAATCCCCGCCCAATGTCTTCCAGGACGGCCACAGGATGGCCAGCAAGGCGTGGATGGCCGTGCCACCGATCCAGGTCTGAATCCCGAACCAGCCGCAGGCTACCAGCGAGCGCAGAATGGCCGGCACGTGGGCTCCCCGGACCCCGAACGACGCTCGCACGAAGACCGGGAAAGGGATGCCGTAGCGCGTTCCCGCATGCGCATTGAGCAGCAAGGGGACCAGCACGATGGCGTTTCCCAGGAATATGGCGAGCAGTGACTGCCACCAGTTCAGGCCCGAAGCGACCATGCTGGAAGCCAGCAGGTAGGTGGGAATGCAGACGCTCATCCCCACCCAGAGGGAAGCGATGTGCCAGAGATTCCAAGTTCGTGACTCCTGCGGCGTTGGGGCCAGGTCGTCGTTGATCCATTCGGGATCGGCCGTGCTCCAGATTTCCGCCTGGAGTCCATCGTGAGCCATCACAATCCTCAGAGCTGATCCGGACCGTCCTTCACTTGCGGGAAGACCCGATTGGTGACAGCGGGGACGGGGGGCTCCGTCACCCCGGCGCCGAGCCTTCCCGGGCGCGCGCCACGGCGTTGGCCAGCGCGCGGCCCGTCAGGACTTCGACCAGCCGGCGCTTGTAGGCCACCGAGGCGTGCATGTCCTCGAGGGGATCGACGTCCTCATGAGCGGCCAGGCGGGCAGCCTCAGCGAGCTGCTCCCCGTTGCAGACCCGCCCTTGCAGTGACTCCGCCGCCCGCCGACCTTCGACCACCCCGTCACCAACGCTCAGGTAGGTGAGGCGCGCACGGCGGCAGCGCCGATTGCTGTCGAGCCCTACCACGGCGGCGACCCCCACCAGCGCGTAGTCTCCGTGGCGGCGAGCCAGTTCCTGAAAATCCCAACCGCTGGATGCGGGCCAAGCGGGGATTTCGACTTCTCGCAACAGTTCGTCGGGCTGCCGGTCAGTGGCGAACATACCGGTGTAGAACTCCCGCGTGTCGACCCAGCGCTGCCCCTGAGGGCCCTGGAGCAACAGCCGCCCTTCCAGCGCCGCCAGGACCGCGGGCAACTCGGCCGACGGATCGGCATGTGCCAGGCTCCCCCCGATAGTGCCGCGGTTTCGAATCTGCGGGTGAGCGATGCAGGGCATGGTCTGAAACAGCAGAGGCGAGCGTTCGCGGACCAGAGAGCTCCTTTCGACGGTGACCTGCCGGGTCATCGCCCCGATTCGGAGGCTGCCGCCCTCGCCGGGTTCCAGATAAAAGAGCTCTTGGACCCGGTTCAAGTCGACCAGGACCGCCGGCTGAGCGAGGCGAAAGTTCATGGTCGGAACCAGGCTCTGCCCCCCGGCCAGCAGCGTGGCTTCTTCTCCGAACCGAGCCAAAAGCTCCAGCGCCTCCTCGAGCGTTTCGGGAGCGTGATATTCGAAGGGCGCCGGCTTCATCGGGAACGGGCCTCCTCGAGGAGTTCGAACAGCCGGTTGGGACTGAGCGGAATCTCCAGGATTTCGACGCCTTCGGGTGAGAGGGCGTCCTCCAAAGCCTGGGCGAACAACGCCCCCACCGGAATCGCCCCTGCCTCGCCCGCCCCTTTGACGCCCAGGGGATTCAGGGGAGACGGGGTTTCCAGGTGTCCCGACTCGATGCGCGGCACGTCCGTGGATGTGGGCAGAAGATAATCCATGAAGGACCCATTCAAAAGCTGGCCTTCCCCGTCGTAGATCAACTGCTCGTAGAAAGCGTTGCCGATGCCATGGGCGACGCCACCCTCGATCTGGCCTTCCAGAATCAACGGATTGATCACCCTGCCGCAGTCGTGGACCACGACGTAGCGCTGGATTTTCACCATGAGCGTTTCCGCGTCGACTTCCACGATCATGGCATGAACCCCGTTGGCAGTGCTGCCGCTGGAGGGGCCGAAGTAGGCCGTAGCCTCCAGTCCCGGTTCGGTGCCCGGCGCGACTGCACCCCGCAAAGGATTCGCCTTCAGGGCCAATTCCCCAAGCCCAAGGGCACTTCCCGGGACCCCTTTGACCCGGACGGCTCCGTCGGCCAGCTCCAGGTCCTCCTCAGACACCTCCAAGATGCCCGAGGCCAGTCGCAGGATCTTGCGCCTCACTTCCAGCACGGCGGCGTGGCAGGCGCTTCCGGCCACCACCGCGCCGCGGCTGGCAAAGGTCCCGGTTCCCCAATGAAAGGCGCCGGTGTCTCCCGTCACCACGCGGACCTTGTGAACCTCCACGCCCAGTGCCTCGGCCACGATTTGGGCGAACACCGTGAAATGCCCCTGGCCCTGCGTTCCCACTCCCGTGGCCAGGCTGACTCCGCCATCCGGCTCCACCGTCACGCGGGCCCCTTCGTAGGGCCCGATGCCGGTCCCTTCCACGTAGCAGACCACTCCCACACCGACGCACTTTCCCTGGCTGCGCAGCTGCGGCTGCTCCTGGCTGACGAAGCGGTGATAGTCGATCATCTCCAGGGCCTTGTCCAAGCAGGGCTCGTAGTTCCCGCTGTCATAAGTCAAGGGAGCGAAGTCCTGGAAAATGATCTGGTGGTTGTGCGGGAACTCGTCGGGCCGCAGCAAGTTGCGTCGCCGGATTTCGGCGCGGTCCAAGCCCAGCTCCCGGGCTGCCAGGTCCAGGAGCCTCTCCATCACGAACACGCCATGCTGCCGGCCCGCTCCCCGGACCGGGGTCACGATCGTCTTGTTGGTGAAGACGGCGCGAAACTCGCTGTGGTAATGCGGTACGCGGTAGGGGCCCAGCAGCGTGCACTGGCTGTTGATCGGCACGGTGAGGCCGTAGGGGTTGTAGGCCCCGTTGTCGTGCAGGAAGACGTCCTTGACACCCAGGATCTGGCCTTCGCGGGTCACAGCCAGCTCGGAATCGTGCACCTGGCCACGTTCCTGGGTGGTGGCGAAGAAGTTCTCCTGGCGGTCCTCGATCCACTTGACGGGCCGCTTCAGGCGCATGGCGATCCACGGCGCCACAACCTCTTCAGGGTAGAACATCATGATCTTGGGACCGAAACCCCCACCGATGAAGGGGGCGATCACCCGCACCTGCGACTCGGAGAGGCCCAGCAGGCCGGCCAGCCCGTTCCGGATCGGGATGGGTGCCTGGGTCGTGTCCCAAACGGTGAGATGTTGGGCGCGCTCGTCCCAGTGCGCCACGATGCCCCGGTTCTCAATGGCAGCCGAAGCGCCTCGGTCGTAGAGGAAACGCCGGCCGACCACCAGATCGGCGTTTTTCGCCGCCGAGTCGAAGTCCCCTTTTCGCTGGGTGACATGGGCCGCCAGATTCGAATCCAGATCCTCATGGATCAGCGGGGCGCCAGGAGCGAGGGCCTCTTCCAGATCCACTGCGGCAGGCAGCGATTCCATCTCGACGATGATCGAGTCCAGAGCGTCCTCAGCAAGGTAGCGGCTCTCTGCCACGACCACCACGATCGGCTCTCCCTGGTGCCGGACCTTGCCCCGGGCAAGCGGAACCTGCGTGCGCGCGCTGAAGACGGCCCCCTCGACGGGCGGAGGAGGCACCAGCAGGGGCCCCGGTTTCCAATATTCGCCCAGGGCGGCCGCGTCGAAGGCCGCCACCACACCGGGCAGGCCGAGCGCCTCTGAATAGTCGATGGAGTGGATGCGAGCGTGCGCAAAGTCGCTTCGTAGAAAGGCCAGATGCAGCATCCCCGGCAGCTGCAAGTCGTCGACGAACAGCGCACGGCCAGTCAACAGTCGGGGGTCTTCGTTGCGTCGAACCGACTTACCGAAATAACGGGTGGACAAAGGCACGATCTCTTTCTAGGCGACAGTCTCACTTCCGCCGGACGGCCCTTCCAGCTCTGAACCTTCGGCTCCGGAAAGAGTTCGAGAGGCCGCCAACGCCGCATCGACCACTTTCTGATAACCCGTGCATCGGCAGAGATTGCCGGAAAGCACTTCTCGAAGCTGCCCTTCGCTGGGGGTCGGGTTTTCCTCCAGATAGGGGAGCAGGGTCAACAGGATCCCCGGCGTGCAAAAGCCGCACTGCAAGCCGTGGCAGTCCCAGAAGGCCTTCTGCAAGGGGTGCAGAGATTCGCTTCCTTCACCCGATGCAAGGCCCTCGACGGTGGTCAACCGCAGCCCGTCCACTTGAACGGCGAACAGCAGGCACGACCGCACGGCCTGACCCTCCAGCAGCACCGTGCAAGCGCCGCACACCCCGTGCTCACAGCCGACATGCGTGCCCGTCAGCCCCAGCTGGTGGCGCAGGAAATCGCTGAGCAAGAGGCGAGCTTCCACCTCCGCGTCGAATCCGATTCCGTTGACCGTGATCGAGATCCGGTGACGTTTCGCTTCCAGGTCCATAGAGCAACTGGACGAATATGCCCGATTTGAGAGCCAAAAGAAAGATGGGCCCGGATTGCTAGCCCGAATCCGATTCCCCGCCCTCGACTCGGTTGCCAGCCCTGAGTTGGGCGGCTGTTTCTTCCCAGCGCCGGTAGAGGTCGCCCAGCCGCTGCTCGAGCTGGTGGGCCTCCTCGGACAACTGTTGCATCCGCTGGTAATCGCATCCATTCTGAAGCGCCTCCAGCACCCGTGCCTGGCGCGATTCCAGCGATTCGATCCGGGACTCCAGCTCCTCCAGGGACCGCTGGCGGCGCAGCCGCTCGTTCTTCGACAGCGCGACCGCCCGCCTCGGCTCGCTTGACCCTTCGGAGGCGCGCGGAGCCGAGGCAGTTTCTTCGCTCGTTTCCTTGCCGGGCCGCTCCAGCAGAAGGCCACGCAGGGCCGCCAGTTCGGGCAGCTGCTCGAGCCGGTGCTCGCGGATCAGGTAGAAGGTGTCGACGACCCGCTCCACGAAGTACAGATCGTGGGAAACGATGACCAGGGTTCCTTCGAAGCCCAGCAGGGCTTCTTCCAGGGCCTCCCGGCCGTCGATATCCAGGTGGTTGGTCGGCTCGTCCATCAGCAGGACATTGCTGGGGTGGTAGAAGAGGCGCGCCAGGGCCAGGCGGCTCTTCTCTCCGCCGCTCAAGCTCTCCACGGACTTGAAGATTTCGTCTTCCCGAAACAGGAAGCGGGCGGCATAGGACCGAAGCTGCTCGTCAGTGCAACCGAGATCCTGGCGGCGCAGGACTTCATAGATCGTGCTTTCCTCGGGTTCGAAGCGTGGGCTTTGCGAAAAGTAGGCAGGCACGATGTTCGCGCCCCACTCCAGAACTCCCCCCAAGAGCGGCTGTCGCTGCATCATGCTGAGCAGCAGCGTGGACTTGCCGCTGCCGTTCCCTCCCAGGATGGCAAGGCGCTCACCGCGGTGCAGCGTGAGGTTCAAGTCCTCGATCAAGACCTTTCCCGGGTACCCCACCGCTGCGCGCCGAAGCGCCAGGCTCACGGCGCCCCCCCGACCGGCTTCGCGGATGCGCAATTGAAGGGTCTGGGAGGGTCCGAAGGGACGCTCGACCCAGTCGGCCTTTCTCAATTGCCGGCGGCGCGATTGGGCTTGTTTGGTCTTCTGGCCGTACAGGTTGCGGCGTACGAACTCCTCGGTCTTGGCTTTCCAGGTTTGCTGCCTCTGGTACTCTTTCTGACGCTGTTCGAGCCGCTCCTGCTCCAGCCGGCGGGCCGCGCTGAAGGCACCCCGATAAGCCGTGAGCTGCTGATTCTCCAGTTTCCAGGTTCGAGTCGTGACTTCGTCCAGGAAGTGCCGGTCGTGACTGATCAAGAGATAGGGCCGCGACTGCTCGGTGAGGTAGCGACCCAGCCAGAGAAGGCCCTCCAGGTCCAGATGGTTGGTGGGCTCGTCCAGCAGCATCAGACCTGCGGGCTGCAAGAGAGTTCGGGCCAGGGCGAGTCGGCTGATCTGTCCGCCGCTGAGCCGGCCGCACGGGACCTCCAGATCGGCCATCTGGAATCCCAGCCCCAGCAACACCGACTCGGTCCGGGCCTGGTAGTCGTAACCCCCCTCCAGGGCCAGTCGCGATCTCAGCTGCTCGTATTCTCCGGCTACCGCTTTGCTGACGCCCGATTCGGCCATTTCAGCCTCGAGCTGGCGCAGCCGCTCCTCCCAGGCTCGAAAACGATCGAACACCTCCACGGCCAGCTGCCGGACCGAGCGCTTCCGGTCGAAGTCCGGAATCTGCTCGATGCGCGAAACCTCCAACTGGGACGCTCGCACGACCCGGCCCGAGTCCGGCTCCAAGCGCCCCTGAATGATTTCCAGCAGAGTCGTCTTGCCGCTGCCGTTGCGGCCGATCAGACCGATCCGGTCCTCCGGGTTGGCTTGAGCCGTGACCCCGGAAAAGAGGGTCTGAGCCCCAAATTCCTTGGCAACGTTCTCGAGGCGAAACAACATGGCATTCTCAGCCGGGACAACTGGATGACTCGTCCGTCCGCAAGCGCAGATTGTACGCCATTTCGAAGGATCCGCGGCAATCGCCGCGGTGGTGGGCCAACGATCCCGTCAGGGTTCTGTTTCGCGATCGGGAAACTGGATCACACCGGGATTGAGTATGCCGCGCGGATCGTAGAACCGTTTCCACTCGAGCACGCTGGGCCAGAGCTCACCGAAGTGTGACTTCCAGCCGTCCCGATCGAAGTCCAACCAGCCGGAGAGATAGCGCTTGCCACCCACCTGGCTGCTCAGCTCGGCGGCCTTGCTGATCATCGGGAGAACCAGCGGCAGCGACTGCTGGCGCACCGCCGGTTTCAGCCCGAAACCCATGATCGCCTGCCCGGCAGGCATGCGCAGCATGGGAGCCGTCGCACCCACGCCCGGGAGCGGCCAGAGCTGGACCTGCCCGCCTTCCAGGAGATTGGAGGGAAAGCTCCGCAGCACTCCTCGCACGTAGGCTGCTGCCTTGCTCCAGGGGAGAAACACTTCCATCCAGGGATGCGCCGCCTGCCAGCTGCCCGAGTGGCGCCAGAATTCGAAGAGCGGTTCCACCTGGAAGGCGAACTCTTCGATTGTCGAATCCTCATGCCCCAGGCTGCGGTAGAAGTGCAGACCAGAGGGCAGAGCCACGTGCTCCGAGTGGCGATGAAACTCAATGCTGAGTTGAACCGGGTAGAACCATTCCGCGAACGGCAGGCGCGTCTGCCCCACCCTTCGCAGCCCCTGCGGGCAGGGTGAACAGCAGCAGTCGATGTGGTCGACGCGCCTCGACTCGACCCAACGCTGCTGATCCAGCATGAGCGCCTGCAGGTCGTCGTAGAGCAAATAGTGCGTTCGAACCCGCGGTCCCGTCTTGCGCAGCCGAAGTTTTGCCCCGGTGATAATCCCGAACTGACCCAACCCGCCTCGTACGCACCGGAACAGTTCCGGGTTTTCCCGGGCCGAGCATCTCACTCGGTGGCCCTCGCCCGTCACCACCTCCAATTGCAGGACGTGCTCTACCTGTGCGCCAAACCGGTGAGAGGCGGTGCCAAAGCCCCCGGCCGAGAGCGTGCCTCCAACGGAAACCTCGAGATAGTTCGTCAGAATCGGAGGCAGCAGCTTCTGCTCGAGCGTCCGGCGCACGACGCGGCTCCAGAGGGCGCCGGCCTGCACCCAGACACTCTCCTTTTCGACCGGTCCGATTCGATTCAGGCTGCTGGTGTCGATCATCAGGCCGCCGGCACCGACGGATTGCCCGCCCTGAGAATGGCCCGCCCCGCGAGTGACCAGGGAGAGGCGATGATCGAAAGCGAAGCGGACGATGTGCTGGACATCGGCTTCGTCGGCGGGGAGCAGAACGGCGGAAGGCGTGCCCCGCCTCACACCCCCAAAGTCACTGACCAGGCCTGACAGAGTCTCGCCGTCGGTGAAAATCTCCCCCCGCAGGACCCGTCTCAAATCGCCAAGATCCATCCCGCTCCCCCAAAAGCCATCCTACCACCTCAACACTCCGAGAGAGGAGCACTCCGAGAGCGCGGAGCATGAAGGCGAATCCCGGCAGGTGAGGACGCCGGCACGACCCTCACAATCCCCTGCGGTAACGCTTCTCGATCTGGCGAATCTTGTCGACCCGGCGGCGGTGCCGTTCCTCCCCGTATGGAGTGTCCAGCCAGGTTTGGACGATGCGGGCCATCTGCTCGCTGGAGATCATCCGGCCTCCGAGCGTCAGCACGTTGGCATAGTTGTGCTCCCGGCTGTTGCGAGCCGTCGCTTCGTCGTAGCACAGCGCAGCCAGCACGCCGGGGACCTTGTTGGCGGCCATGCACGACCCGATTCCGGCTCCATCCACCAGGATTCCCAGCCGGCACTGGCCTCGGGCCACCGCCAGAGCCACACGATGGGCGACGTCGGGATAGTCGACCGGGCTTTCATCGAATACACCGAAGTCGTGAACTGCGTGGCCCAGACGGGCCAGAACCCCCTTGACCTCTTCCTTCATCCGATAGCCGCCATGGTCTGCGCCCAAGGCGACGGCACCCGGCTCGACCTCGACCAGTTCGATGCGCCGTTCTTGCGCTTTTTCTCGGGCCAGGGGCGAGACGACAAACCCTGCCGGCACCGGATAACGGCTCCCCTCCGGCAAGTCCTCGAGGTCTTCGGCCAGGATGACTCTAGACATGAGTTCCTTTCATCGCATTTCCGGTGATCCGGCCCGAGCCGGCCAGAGAAATGCCCTCCTTCCGGCAGTCGCGGGCCCTGTCCTGCAGGCCAATGTTAGTCCGGCGGCGGCCGCCGATCAATGGCGCCGGCGGCTTCGGGAACTCCATCCGCCACTCGGTATGAACCAAAACACGGATTGAGCCATCCAACTCACTGATGATTTCGCAGGGGATCCTGCAACTCGTCGCGGACAGACGCGAATTCGGGTCACCAAACAAAAAAAAGTGAACCAGGCCGCGTCGCCTGCGTATAGAGAAATGAGTCCCAGCGTTGCATCGACGCTCCGCCGATGAGGCGGGGCCGGCCCAGCAGCGAGCAGGAACGCCGGACGCGCTCTCCCAGGCTAGTTCGTCGTGAAAGGGAGGTCGTATGAATGGTGCAGCGCTTCGCTTCGAAGAGTTGCAGGGCGTCGATAGGCTTTGGCACCTTCGCCAAGCCGTGCTGCTCAAGGGATTGTCGGTCCGCGATCTGAGCACGGTGGCCAGCCTCTGTTCCGACCGTTTATACGCCAAGGGCGAGGTGATCTTCTATCAGGACGATCCCGCCACGTCCCTGTTCATTCTCAATCGTGGGTGCGTTCGCATCTCGGTCGTCAATCCCAACGGCCGCGAAAAGATCATCGGGCTCTTCCAAACCGGTGACATCTTCGGTGAAAACCTCCTGACCCAGCCGCAGCGCCAGGTCCAAGCCACGGCGCACGACGAGTGCTGGGTGTCGATCATCACACGTGAGAATTTCTTGCGCCTGATCAAAGAGAAACCGGCTCTGGCCTTCAACCTGATCGAAATCCTGACCATGAAACTGGGGGAGGCCCGTGAGGACATTGGCGCCCTCAGCTTCCTGGACACCGAGAATCGGGTGGCCAAGACGCTGCTCAAACTGGGTCAGGAACACGGCAAGTCGATCGTCGCCGAAGAGCGCCTGGTCAAGCTCAAGATTCCCGTCTCCCACGAACAGCTGGCACGCATGATTGGGGGGAACCGGCCTCACATCTCGACGATCATGTCCAAATTCAAGAAGCGGGGCTGGGTGCACTACCAGGGCCGCAAACTCTTGATCAACGTCGAGGCGCTGACGGCTGTCACCGAGCCTGCGCTGAGCGCCTCTTAGCCCGCATTTCTTCAGAAGGCGCCGGCATCATCCCCGCCGTCCGCGCTCCGCTCGCGCTGGGCGTCTCAAAGGTACGGCCCCAGTGGGACGCTCGTCCCTTGAGTCGCGTCGCCCCCCTCTGGGCGCCTCCCCGGGAAGCTTGCGGTCTCACAGGAGGTTTCCGGCTCGTCACGCCCCCATTCTTCCCGTTCCAGAAGATCCCCGAACACTCCCGCCTCGGGGTACAGGGTGCTGGCGAGAGCGAGCGAGTTCTACTATCCTCAGGGACGTTATGAAGAGAGTTGCCGCCTTCGCTCTCTGCCTCCTGCCCGTCGTGGTCGCAGTTCACGCCCAAGACCGCCTCATCCTGAGCGGTGGCCTGGTCGTCGACGGCAGTGGATCCCCGCCTCGTCGTGCCGGCGTGGCGGTGCGCGACGGCTTCGTGGAGGCGGTCGGGACGATCCAGCCCCAACCCGGAGACCGAGTCCTGGACGTGTCGGGCAAGATCGTGGCACCCGGCTTCGTCGATATCCACAATCACTCCCGCAATGGCCTGCTCACCGAACCATCGGCCCTCTCCCAGATTTCCCAGGGCATCACCACGATCGTGATCGGGCCGGATGGGTCGTCCCCCTTCCCGCCCGCCGACTATCTCGAGCAGCTGGGCGCAAAGGGGACGGCCGTCAACACCGCGCTGCTGGTCGGCCATGGCACCATCCGGTCGCTGATTCTGGGGGACTCTTACAAGCGCCCCGCCACTCGGGCCGAGATAGAGGCCATGTCCGCGCTGGTCGAAGCAGCGATGGAGCAGGGTGCTTTCGGCCTCTCTTCGGGACTCGAGTACGATCCGGGATTCTACAGCGCCACCGACGAACTGATCGCCCTGGCTCGGGCGGCGGCCCGGCGTGGCGGCATTTACATGTCCCACATTCGAGACGAGGAAGAAGGCTTCATAGACGCTCTCCAGGAGGCCATCGAGATCGGACGCCAGGCCCGGCTCGCCGTCCAGATCTCCCATCTGAAGCTGGGAAACCGGCGAGTTTGGGGCCGCACCGCCGAGGTGCTGGACCTGATCGGGCGAGGGCGCCGGCAGGGCGTCGACGTGATGGCCGACGCCTACCCGTACAACGCCTGGGCCAGCGGCCTGTCCATCCTGGTGCCCTCGCGCGAGTTCGACAGCGCCGAGGCGGTGCGC
>JBFKLX010000050.1:0-28171 GCA_041630155.1 Acidobacteriota bacterium | reverse complement strand
GAGCGCTTGGCCGTGTTCGGGGCGAAGGAGAACTGATCGAGGACGCCGGCAGCCAGTTCGGAATCGACTCCGCGAAAAGCCCTGAGCCGGCGCCCGCATCGAAAGCACTGCCTGGCGCCAATTGACTGGACCCGATCCAGATCAGCGTGATATTCTGAAACGCGGTTTCAGTTTATGGCACCTTGTTTCATTTTATTGGAAGGCTTCGAGGACACTTCTCCAGCACGGTCCGCTGCGGCCTGGGAGAAAAAGAATGCCTGACTACGCAAAAATGAACCAGCTGCTGTACGAGGGAAAAGCCGAGGAAGTGTTCGCCTTGACCGAGCAGGCCATTGCTCAGGACACGCCCGTCGAGGAGGTCCTGGAGGACGGTCTGATTGCCGGGATGAGCGTAGTGGGCGAGGACTTCAAACACAACCGGCTCTATGTCCCGGAAGTGCTGATCGCGGCACGCGCCATGAAGGCCGGGATGAAGGTCCTGCAGCCGCTGCTGACCCAGTCGGAAACCAGCCGGCCCGCGGGAACGCTGGTGATCGGGACGGTCAAAGGAGACCTTCACGACATTGGCAAGAACCTGGTTTGCATGATGGCGGAAGGCGCCGGATTCAAGGTGATCGACCTGGGCGTCGACCAGGCAGCGGAAAACTACGTCCGGGCCGCCCGGGAACACAAAGCCGACATCGTCGGAATGAGCGCCCTTCTCACGACCACCATGACCTACATGAAGACGGTCATCGACACCCTGGCCGAGGCCGGTCTCGGCCACGTTCGCACGTGCGTGGGAGGAGCACCGGTCAGCCAGATGTTCGCGGACGAAGTGGGCGCGGACGGGTACGCGCCGGACGCTGCCAGCGCGGTGGACCTCTTCAAGTCTCTTACCCCTGCTTTCGCCCGGGAGTGAATTACCGTGGCCGCCTATCGCGTACTGTACTGGCAAGAGTTTCCGGTTCAGGTCAAGGCCGAGGACGAGCGGGGCGAGATCAACCTGCAGCTCGATTCACGCTTTCAAGAACTCATCGATGCGGCGGCCATGGAACGCAATCTGGCCGGAACCGATGCATACCTGGAGGCCTGGCGCTGGAGCCAACCCGAGCAGCGCACGGGCGACGCCAGAGCGGTCGCCGAGGCCGTGCAGCGAGAGTTGGAAGCTTCCTTTGGATTTTCCCCTCGAAGCGATCGAGCCTGACATTCGCGCCCCGTCCGCCAGAAACGGTCGACCCGATGAGAAGCTTGAGAGAGCGAATGCGAGACCCATCCAGCTTCCTCTGGGGGGTCGAGCTGATCAGCACGCGAGGCCACATGTCCACCCGTCAAGCGCTGACCGCGCGGCGCCTGGCCACGCAACTGGTGGACATGGGGCGGGTGGACTGGGTCTCCATCACGGACAACGCCGGAGGCAACCCGATGCTGAGCCCCGAGGCGTTGGGAAAGCCCATTCTGTACGCCGGCAAGGACGTGATCATTCATCTGTCCTGCAAGGATTTCAATCGAAACGGCCTGGAGAGCGCGGCCTGGCTGCTTGCCAGCGAAGGCTTCGACAACCTGTTGGCCCTGACAGGAGATTATCCGGCTCGGGCCTACCGGGGACGAGGCAAGCCCGTATTCGATATCGACTCGGTCGGGTTGATTTCGATGCTGAGCGCGATCAACGACTCTCATGAGACGCGCTTCTTCGTGGGAGCTGTGACCACCAATTTCAAGCTGCGCGAAAACGAGGTCGTGCCCCAATACCTCAAGCTGGAAAAGAAGATCCAGGCGGGCGCCGGCTTCATCATCACTCAGATCGGCTTCGACGCTCGGAAAAGTCATGAATTGGCCTGCTACCTGCAGCTTCGAGGATATCGGGAGATCCCTCTGATTGGGAACGTATTCCTGCTCTCGGGCCACGCTGTGAGGTTCTTTCGAAGCGGCAGAATCCCGGGTGTCGTCGTCTCGGACGAGCTGCTTCAGCTGTGCGAGCGGCAGGAAGAGTCGCCCGATCGGGGAAAGGCATTCTTCCTCGAGCTGGCCGCCAAACAGGTCGCAATCTTTCGAGGACTGAAGTACCGGGGGGTATACCTCGGGGGATTGAAGAACACAGCCGAGCTCGAGCGGATCATCGAAATCGAGGCCTCGTTCTCGCCTCGGGACTGGGAGACTTTCGCGCCTGAGATGGGCTTCTCGCGTCCCGGCGAGTTTTACTATTTCGAAAGAGATCCTGGCTCCGGGCTCGCCGATGTCACTCGGCCGAATCCCTCGCTGGGGCGCCGTGAACGAACACGCAACATGACCCTCGGCTACCGGCTCAACAAATGGGTCCACGACCGCCTCTTCGACCGGGAGGGGAGAGCCTTCCGATGGGGCCGCAAGCTCTACCAGTCGTCCAGCGATCCCCTGCAGGGTCCGCCCGTCCTGCGCAGGATCGAACTCCTCGGCAAGAGTCTGCTCTTCGGATGTCAGGACTGCGGCGATTGTTCCCTGCCGGATACAGGTTTTCTGTGCCCCGAATCGGCTTGTGCCAAGAATCAGCGCAATGGGCCCTGCGGGGGGACTCGTGACGGCAAATGCGAGGTCGACGAATTCGAGTGTATCTGGTGCCGCACTTACGACCGGTTGAAATCCGAGGGCCGTGAAGGCGAGATGCTCGCGCACGCGCCCGCAATTCAGGACCAGTCTCTCCGCGGCACCTCCAGCTGGGGAAACCACTTCCTGGGCAAAGACCATCGGAGCCGCAAAGAGGACGGCCTGACCCTGATCCACCTGGATTCTTCCGGCGAGGCCCCGGGAGAAGTCTCCACCTCCGGACCCTCGCGGAGGGAGGAAGCTGATGGCTGAGCGACCCTTTCGTCTGATCGGTGAATTGATGAACAACTCTTTCGCCCGGGCCCGGCGGGCGTGGCTGGCACGCGATGTCGAAGCCTATCAGCGGCTGGCCCGGCATCAGACGGAGCTGGGCGCCGATTACCTGACCTTGAACCTGGACGGCACACAGAACCTGCGCATCCTGCCCTCCGAGATGATTGATTTTCTGCCCGACCTGGTGCCTGCACTTCAGGAAACCACAACCCTGCCCCTCTCCTTCGACAATCCGGCCTACGAGTTTCACCGGCGAGCCCTTCAGGTCTACGACCGGAGCCAGGGCGAGGCCCCGATCCTCAATTCGGTGGCGGCTTCTCGCCGCAACCTGGATGGCCTGTTGGAACTGATCAAAGAGTTCGACACGATGGTGATCGTGATGGCGTCCGAGAAGTTCGTGGGAAGCGACAGCGTCCAGTGCTTCACTCCGGAGGACTGTCATCGAGCCGCTCGTCACTTCGTGGAGCTGCTGATGACGAAAGCCGACAGGCGGTTGGACCAGATCATCATCGACCCCGGTCTGGCTCCCGTCGCCGCCGACACCTATGGCCTGGTCAACATGAGCCTCGAGGCCATGCGCCTGATTCACAACGACCCCGATCTGAGCGCCGTTCACATCTCGGTTGGACTCACCAATTTCTCTTTCGGGACTCCGCCGCTGCTGCGTACTCAGCTGGAGCGAGCGTTTCTCACCCTGGCAATCGACGGGGGGCTCGATTTCGTCCTCGGGAATCCGGAAAAGGACCTCAGGCCTCTGGAGAAGTCCGACCCGGTACTGGGCGGGGTGCGCAAGGCCTTGAAAGCGGGTCGCCCGGGTCCGGGCGAAACTCAGGAGGATGCAGGGTTTCGACAGGCTGAAAAGATCCTGGAGCTCTTCTGATGCTGAGCACGATTGGAACACTCGACTCGCTGGCTGAAAGGCTCTCCGTCTCTGGGGCCGAGGTCCGCTGGATTCGAGTGGGAAGGTTGATCGACGGTGGCGGGGAGCGGCCTCTCCGGGATGCACACCTGGTCTACGACCAGCATCGAATTCTTCACGTCGGTAATTCCGACCAGCTTCCCCCCTCTGACATTCTGGCCCCGGGCCAGACGGAGCCGAATCTAACTTTGACTGAATTCTCAGTCTTGCCTGGGCTGATCGAGGCCCACGCGCACCTTTTCCTCGAAGGTTCGATGCTGGATTCGCCCAGCCGCAGAGAATACCTGCGGCTGGACGCCGGCACTCTGCTGGCGAAAGCTCGGGAAAGGCTGGGCCGTCTGTGGGACTTTGGCCTGGCGGCTGTGCGCGACGCAGGCGACAACCGCGGCGTGGGACTCGCTCTGCGCGGCGGCTCGGCAGACCAAGCCCGGGTCCCTCACCTGGAGAGTCCGGGCCCGGCCATCCATCGCCGGGGCCGCTACGGCAGTTTCATGGCGATTCCCCTGGAGGACTTCTCCGGTCCCGAAGCCTGTGTGGAAGCCCTCTGCCGGCTCGGAGCCGATCGGATCAAGCTGATCGCTACTGGTATCATCAACTTCGAGCAGGGGGCGGTCACGGCCCCGCCGCAGATGTCCACCGAGGAATTGGAGGCTTTCGTTCAAGCTGCACGAAGGCGCGGAAAGCTGACCTTTGCCCACGCTTCCGGCCAGGCCGGGATCGAGAGGGTGGTGAAAGCCGGGGTGGGATCGGTGGAGCACGGCTATTTCGTGAGCCCCGACCAGCTGGCGCGCATGCGGGATCGGGGAATCGGATGGGTGCCGACCCTGGCGCCGGTGCAGGTTCAGGCCGAGCTGTTCCGGGAACTGGGCTGGAGCGAGAGGGTCGCCCAGCAGCTTCGACGCATTCTGGAGGCCCACCGTGAGGCCATCCGGCGGGCCTTCGAGATGGGGGTCGCCGTGATCGCGGGCAGCGACGCCGGATCGTGCGGCGTGCCTCACGGCTCCGGGTTGTGGCGGGAGATGGAATTGATGGAAGAGGCGGGGATGCCCGCGCTGGCCGTGATCAGCGCGGCCACCGGAAAGAGCGCGCAGTGCCTGGAGTTGAGCCGGCCGCTGGGCCGGTTGGCCGCCGGCTGCGCCTGCCGCCTGGTCCTCACCCGGCATTGTCCATCCGTCACGGTCGGGAACCTCAGGAGGCCCAAGGTCGTCCTGTTCGACGGCCTGGCCGCCGCCCGATCCGCACCGGCCCGAGAAGGAGGTCTGTGAGCGCGTGCCCGTTCGAGTGACAGTCAATTCCAAGGAGGTGACGGCCTCCTCCGGGCCGAGCCTGTTCGAGTGCGCCGAGCAGCTGGGAGTCCGGGTCCCGACCTCCTGTTTCAAGCAGGGGAAGTGCCGGGAGTGCCTGGTCGAAGTGGTCGAGGGCATGGACCTGCTCTCGCCCCGGTCCCAGGAAGAAGGGCATCTGGAGGGCAACTTCCGGCTCTCCTGCCGGGCCCGGATCGTTTCTGACACGGGAACCCTGAGCTGTCATACTCTTCGCCGGGCCGCCATGCGAATCGAGGAGGGCGCCGCCGAGCGGGACCGGCTCCAGCCTCTGGAGTTGGACCCCGCCGTGACTCGCGAAGGCGACCGGATTGTGCTGGACGGAGTCGAGATCGCGCGCTCCGCGGGCCCCCTGTACGGGTTGGCCGTGGATCTGGGCACGACCACCGTGGTGATCCGTCTGATCGATCTGGAAAACGGACGCCGGGTGGCCACGCAGTCGTTCGAAAACCCCCAGCGCTTTGCCGGCAGCGACGTGATGGCCCGGATTCGCTTCGACTCCGAGAACCGGGGGCGCCTGCTCCGAAGGACGCTCATCGGGTACATGAATCATGCCATCGAGGGTTTCCCCTGCGCACCCGAGAGCATCTACGAGACCACCGTCGCCGGCAACGCCACGATGCGCGACCTCTTCTTCGGTCTGGATGTGCGCTCGATCGGCCAGAAGCCCTACCGCTCCCTCACCGAAGAGCAGTTTCGAGCGGGTCAGACAACCGGGACCCAGCTGACGTTGACAGGGCGGCGATCGCTCCTGTCGGTCCACCCCCGGGGACGGGTCTACGGGCTTCCGCTGATTGGCAGCCATGTCGGCGCTGACGCCTCGGCCTGCCTTCTGGCAGTGGGCTTTCTCGAGGAAGAGGGCCTGATCGCCCTCATGGACATCGGCACCAACACGGAGCTGGTGGTCGGAAACAGGAGGCGGGCGCTGGCAGCGTCCTGCCCGGCAGGCCCGGCGTTCGAAGGTGGGGGTGTGGCCTGCGGAATGCCCGGGCTGGAGGGCGCCATCGAGAGTGTTCGACTGGGCGACGACGCACTTCCCAGTTTCAGGGTTATCGGCGACAAGCCGCCGGAAGGGATTTGCGGGTCGGGACTCGTGGAACTGCTGGGAGAACTCATCCGCACCGGCCGCATGAATCTGCTGGGCCGCTTCGTAGACGGGCAGGCCCGCTTCCCCATCGCACCGGAGCGGTCGATCTTCATCGAGGAACGGGACATCAGCGAACTCGCCCAGGCCAAAGGCGCCAACGTGTCGGGTCTCCGGATCGTCTTCAAACGGTATGGCATCGGCTTCGAGCAGTTGGACCGTTTCTATCTGGCCGGTGGATTCGCCCGCCACCTGAGCCTCGAGGCCGCCCGGCGAATCGGCCTCGTTCCGGATCTGCCCGACGCAAAGATCGTGCAGCTGGGAAACGCATCGATCGAGGGCGCCGCGATCGCTCTGCTCTCGCGTTCCCGGCGCCGCCGCTTGGAGAGCTTCGTGGAGCGAATCGAGCACGTCGAACTGGAGACGGACCCCGATTTCTTTGACTTCTTCGTGGAGGGCTGTCAATTCATTCCCGTCAGGAGCCACAAATGGCAGGAATGAGGTCGCAAACGGACGGATGCCTGGAGAGGCCCGCAGTCCCTCCGACGGAGCTGCATCGCCTCCTGGGCTATCCTCCGGGGCGAGCCCCCGACGCTCGCGTCTCGAGCCTGGCCGCCCGGGCCGAGGACTGGTACGAGCGCCATGGCCGGCCCTGGGCCTGCATCCGTTTTCTGGAAATCGAGAAGATTCTGCAGGGAGCCGTCCGACTGCGAGGCGGCCGATCGCTGAGCAGTCCGGAGTTGGCCTGGAGTCTGCGCCGGGCGCACGCCGATCAGGTGGCCGTGGCCGCGGTGAGTGCCGGACCGGAGGCCTGTCGGGAAGCGGCCCGATTGTGGGCCGAAGACCGGCCCGACGAGAGCTTTGTCCTGGATGCCTTCTGTTCGGCAATTGCCGAGCAGCTGATTGCTCGGGCGGGAGTCCGCATTTCCGCCGAAGCCGGGGCGGCGGGCCGCGCCTGCACGCCGCATCGAAGCCCCGGTTACGGCCGCTGGCCCCTGAGCGATCAGGCCGTGCTGAAGGAGCTGCTGGAGGAGGGCCGCCAGGGGGAGCTTCCAGGCCCCCTGGAAGTGCTGCCTTCCGGGATGTTGCGGCCCCAGAAATCGATGTTCGCCGTTTTCGGGGTGACCCCGCACCGGGATCTTGCCCCCGGCTGGATGGACTCCGTCCCCTGCTCGAACTGTGACTGGAACCCTTGCGCTTTTCGGAGGACGGCCTTCACGGGCCCGGGCCCGGCGGCCCGAGTGCCCGAAGAGACCGCCTTTCGCCAAACGGAGGCTGGCTTGCCTACTGATCGATCGTTTGACTACGCTTTTTCGAACCAAGCGCTGGAGCGCTGGGTCGTCGAGCACCTCGACCTGAAGCGGGATGAGGATGGCGTCCGGGCGGTCTTTCGTTTCCATGGGACGACCTGCAGCAATCTGGGAATGCCGCTGTTGCTGCGGTACGAAGTGGAGCTGGCGGGTCCCCCGGAGGGCTATAGGATTCGTTCCGCGAAATGCCGGCCCGATGCCAATGACAGCGGGCTCCAGGCCATGTGTTCCTACCTGGAGGATGCGGAAGGCCTGATGGCCAGTATTCAATCGGAACATCCATTGGAAGGTTGCCCACTGGACATGGCCTTGGAATGGAATCCCCAGATCAGTCCTTCCGGTTGCCTGTGCAAGGGGAGTGACCGAAACCACAAGTGGCGGATCGTGCTCCAGACGATCCATTACGCTTTGCGAGGACGGCGGTGAAAAAACTTCTCGAAGCCTTGGCGGAAGGGCCCCTCCTGGGTGACGGGGCCATGGGAACCCAGTTGCAGCGCGCGGGGCTGGAACCGGGAGGATGCGGTGAGGGTTGGAACCTGGAACATCCGGAGCGAATCGAGAAGATCCAGCGGGCCTACGTCGAAGCCGGTTCCGACCTCCTGCTCACCAACACCTTCGGCGCCTGCCGAATCATGCTGCAGCGCCACGGCCTGGGTGATCGGGTGGCCGAGATCAATCGGGCGGCGGTGGCCGTCGCGCGCCGGGCCTTCGGCTCCAAGCCGGGCTATGTCCTGGGCGACATGGGACCGTTCGGAGGCCTGATGGAGCCCTACGGAGACATCACTGTCGAGCAGGTGCGATCTGCCTTCCGGGAACAGGCTCAGGCTTTGATCGAAGGCGGCGCCGACGGCATCATCGTCGAGACCCAGACCTCCCTGGAGGAGCTCCGCCTGGGGATACATGCCGCGCGGGAAGCCGGATCGCCCTGCGTCGTGGCCTCTCTGGCCTTCGACGTCACCCGCGACGGAAGCGAGGCCCGCACCATGATGGGGGTCGATCCGGAAGCGGCCGCCCAGTTCATGGGGGAGGAAGGCGTCGACGTGGCCGGCCTGAATTGTGGTACCGGAATCGACATGGCCTGGGCGGCTCGAATCGTGCGGCGCTACCATCGCGTCCTGAGCGTGCCGGCGATGGCCCAGCCCAACGCCGGGACCCCCGAGCTGGAGAACATGCAGGTCGTGTACAAGCAAACCCCGGAGGAGATGGCTCAGGGGCTCGAAGAGTTGCTGGATGCCGGCGCCAGGATCGTGGGGGGTTGTTGCGGAAGCACACCGGCCCACATCAGCCTGCTCCGCCGCAAACTGGACCAGGCGATTTCACGGGGAGTATCAGGATGAGACTGTGCATTGGAAAGGAAGACCGGGACGCTGAAAAGCTGATCCCTCCTTCGCAACCCGACGGTTCGAAGATCGGGGTGAATTACGCCGACGCCTACATCAAGGTCTTGAACAAGGAGCTGGACGAGGGCCTCCGGATCTCCTGCAAGAGGCGCGGCTTGAAGATCACACTGACGATCGGCGATCGAAAGGGTGAGGGGCTGATGCGTCGGCTGGAACATGGGCCCGACGCCAGGAACATCCTTCGCCACGCTCTGCAGGACGCGGCCGCAAACGCGGGTGCGATCCTGGAAGTCGAAGACAACGTGCTCTACCTCGAGCTGGAGCCGGCACCGCAGTAGAGCTCTCGGGAGAGACCGATCATGACAAAAAGTCCCAAACGCCAACTCATCAGCTACATCGCACCCTCAGCCCCCGCCACACGGCAGCCGGCCAGGGGCCGGGAGCCCTTCCTGAGGCCCGAGATCGGATTCACGCCCAAATGGTACCGGGCGGTGACCGGCATCGATTTCGGGGAGCGGTGGCACACCGACCCTGCTTACCGGCGCCAGTCCATCGTCAAGATGGCTCGGGAGCTGAAGAAGCGGTTCGGCAGCCTCGGTATTGGCAACGTCCGCGATCCCGAAGAACCCACCGACATCCTCACCGGCACGTTTGGAGCCTCCTTCGTGGCCTCCATCTACGGAGTTCCCATTGATTACCAGGAGGACAACTGGCCCTGGAGCACGCACCAGTTCCTGAGCGACGAGGAAGTCAGCCGGCTGAAGCCCGCCAACCTGGACTCCAACCCCTTTTTCAGCGATTTCCTGAAACAGGTGGATTGGATCCGGCGCGAACTGGGCCGCGTGGAGGGCTACATCAACTGGCAGGGTGTGCTCAACAACGCCTACCGGATTCGAGGTGAGAACCTGTTCCTGGACATGGTGATGGAGCCCGAACGAGCGAGGCACCTGTTCGAGTGTGTCACCACGACCATGATCGAGGCGGCGCAGCGTCTCTATGCCATCCAGCGCGAATCGGGGGTGGAGGTCCAGCACTTCACGGTCAGCAATTGCCTGGTCAACATGGTCTCGCCGGAGCATTACCACGACCTGCTGCTCCCCTGCGATCGAAGGATCGCTGAAGCATTCGGCCTGATCGGAGTCCACAACTGCGCCTGGAACGCCGATCCATACATCGAGCACTATGCCACCCTGCCCGAGGTGGCCTACGTGGACATGGGAATGGAATCCGAGCTGCCGCGGGCCCGCCAGGCGTTTCCCGCCACTCGCCGGGCCATCATGTACACGCCGATGGACGTGGCCAACAAGACCTCAGCAGCGATCCGGGAAGACCTCGAGCGCATCGCCCGGGATTATGGCCCCTGCGACATGGTCTTCGCCGACAATGAACTGGGCACGCCGGATGAGAGAATCCTGGAGCTGGTCGATTTTTGCGAACGAATCAGTGATACGGCCGAAAAGGAGGCTTGATTCGGGGCCGGCTGAAGGGACTTTGGGCGGCGAGGAACGAGGGTGTCAGGACGCTTCGCGGTCCGCGAGCCCTTCGCCCGTCGCCTTGGCGAGAGCCGTCAGAGACTGGATCAGCTCATCCTGCTCCTTCTTCTTGGGCAGTCTCATCTTGGGAACGGCCACGCTGATCGCGGCGATCACTCGGCCTTCGTGCCAGATCGGGACGCCAAAACAATATCCGTCCGGCGTGCTCTCTTCCTTCTCCATGGCATAGCCGCGTCTTCTTACGCGTTCGAACTCCGCCTTGAGTTGGGATTCGTCGGTGATGGTGTTGGGTGTGAACCCGTGCAGGCCGTAGCTCCTGAGCAGCACCTCGCGGCGTTCCTCCGGCTGGTTGGCAGTGATGGCCTTTCCCAGTGAGCTGGCATGGGGAGGAATGATACGGCCGACCGTATTCCCCATGCGGATCGTGTAACTGCTCTCCAGAACGGCCACGACTTCGATGTGGTTGTCGAATAGGACGGCCAAGCTCACCGTTTCACCGAACTTGCGTCGCAGCTCCCGCATTCCGGGCGACGCCAGCTCGATCAGGTTGTTCAACAGGTAGGTGGGGACCAGCTGCCGGAGCTCGGCGGAGAGGGAATACTGTCCGCCTCCGTCCTTCTCCAGGTATCCGGCCGCCTCCAGCGTGTGCAGGATGCGAAACGCCGAGCTCTTCGCCATGCCCAGGCGCTTGGTGAGAGTGTTCAGGGACAGGGGCTGGCTGCTCCTCTTCAGGATTTCAAGGACATCGATTGCCTTTCCGACGACCTTGGAGAAGTACTTGGCATCCCTCTTGGAGGAATTGTCTTTGCTCTCGGACGCCATCTAGTCTCCTGCTTCCTGGTTGGCAAAGGCTCCCGGCTCAAGGGAGCATTCTATGCGACGCCAATCGAGAAGTCCATTGGCTGCTGAACCGGTCCGTGGGCCTGCTAAAGTCGTCCCGTCAAGGGACCTCACTCCAGGAGCTGAAAGGGTATGCCCAGGACACGGCAGGCGGTTTCCAGCTCCGCTACGACGTCTCCGTAGACGCCGTGGATGTGATTGCAGTGAAAGTTGTCGATGAAGTTCTCGATGCTGCAATCGAACCTGGCAAAAGCGTGGGGCCAGTTGTCCTGACAGATGGCGGCGACCTCGTCGTTTCTTTCTCCGAAATCGACGAACTCGGCTCGCAGGGCCGTCATCCGATACTCACCGTCGTGCCGGGTCAAGCGGCCCAGCGTTACGCCTCCCGGAGCGGCAATGTGGTAGACGGAGGCGCCCCCCGCGGGGAAGTAAAAGCCCTCCGGCCGGAACTCGGTCCGGGCCAGGTTGACCTCTGGGTCGAAGCTCTTGGCGGCGAAGTAGGTGGCGTGCTCTCCGCTGTTGCAGAGATCCCAGACGCCCAGATCCTCGTGATAATGGCGCACGTCGGCGAACAGCACCGGGGTAGCGGCGATATGCTTGAAGATCTGCATGGTCAGGGCCGCGTCGGAGTCCGCCTCGGTGGCACAGACGATCGACGGCTTGGGATTTCCATCGGGTCCATATGGATCGTTCAGAAACGCCTCTGCCACGTCGGCCGTGGCGAAATGCTCGGTCAGTTCTCTCTGACCCTTGATGCCGCAGAAGGCGTATTTGAACTCCTCGATCAAGTCGATCATCGCGTAGTACATTCCCAGTTGGCGGCGCAACAGCTCTTCGGTGAGCCGAAACTGGGCTTGGGGCTCCGTCCAGTGAATGCGGCGGACCGTCTTCTGGAGGTACTCCAAGGCCGGTCCGACCCGATCGCCCTCGGCCATTTCGACTTCGGCACGGCGCACCAGTTCGAACTGGTCGACGTGATCGACATCGATGCCGAACTGCTTCATCCATTGCGCGGGATCGATGACCGTGGTGTCGATTCCCAGCGACCGGCCGCCCACCAGGCAATAGGTCAGCCCTTTGAGTCGCCGTGCCGCCGCGATGCCCACGATCTGGGATCGGAGACGTGCCTGGACCTGGGGGTCGGAGATGTCACCGAAACTCTTGGTGAAGCGGATCCCCGCCTGGTCCAGCGAGCCGGAATTGGCGAGCATCCCCACCAGTCCCGGGTATTTCGGATTGACATTGGAGAACATGACGATCGGCTGTGGGCAGAATTGGGCGGCCACCCGGGAGTACTGAGGCCACGCCCACACCGAGAAGTTGAACAGGACGACGTCCACGCCGGCGGCCGACATGCGCTTGCCGTTTCTAACCGCGAGTTCGTTCTGCCAGATGACTTCGTCGCCCTCGACCACCTCGAAGCCCGTTTCCCTCAACCAGTCGACCAGGCTTTCCCTGAACTGCCGGTTGATCGGGCCGAGGCTTTCCTGAAGAAAGCTGCGCCCGTCACCGAAGTCGAGCACACCCACCTTGATTCTCGAAGACTCAACATGTTCCAGCAACGCCAGACCTCCTCGGGTTCAATTCGAGACCTTGGGCTGAATCGCCGTCAGCAGAAAGACGACCAGCAGCAGTGCCGCGGTCCCCAGGGCTCCCACCAGGATGCCGTCGATCTGACTCTGCCACCAGGCGTCCCCGCGGATGAAGGTCCCCCAGGATATCACCAGGACACTGGCCACAATGCCCACGATTCCATGCCAGAGCCTGATTCGACGGTTCATGAGGGCCAGCACGAAGAGGCCCAGGATCCCTCCACCAAAGATGCCGGAGATCTGCCACCAGACGTCCAGCGCGCTGCCGGCGCGGATCATCAGGACGGCGGACCCGGTCCCGAGCACACCCCAGAACACGGTGCTCCAACGCAGAAAGGTGACCGAGCCGCGGTCGCTGATCGCCGGGTTCAGGTAGCGCTTGTAGAAATCCAGCAGCGTCACCGTAGCCGAGCAGTTCAAGGCAGAATCCACCGTGCTCATTGCCGCCGCGATGATGGCCGCGATGATCAGCCCCTTCAACCCCACGGGCACTTCGGTGGCAATGAAATACGGAAACACCTGATCCCCTTTCGTGATCTCCGGGGCCAGCTGATGAAGATCCGAGGAGTAGAATGCGAACAGCATGGTGCCGATGTAGAGAAAGAGTGCGGTCAAGGGCATGAAGATACTGGCCGAGATCCAGATCGAACGCTTGGCGGCCTTCTCGGTGGGAGCCGCGGCGTACTTCTGCACGTAGTTCTGGTCGGCGATCAGGTTGCGCAGATTCTCAGTCACGCCGTAGACGATCATCACCCAGACGGTTCTGGATTCGAAAGAGAGATTCAGGCTTCCCAGGTTGAACTTGCCTCCGTCGGCGGCCATGGCCATCAGCGGCTGCGGGTCCTCGTACACGTGGTAGGTCAAATAGGCGGCGCAAAACAACCCGCCGCCCACCATGATGATCGACTGCATGACGTCGGTCCAGATCACAGCTTCCATGCCGCCCATCAACGTGTAGGTGACCGTGATCAGTCCCAGCACGAGGATCACGACTTCGATCGGCCAGCTCGTGAAGTTCCCGAGTAAGAGCGAGGCCAGGTAAAGGATGACCGCCACTCTGCCCACCATGTAAAGGACGAAGGAGAGGGAAGCGTAGAACCGGGCCCAGGGGCCCAGACGCGTTTCCAGGTACTCGTAGGCGGAAATCAGCTTGTTCTCGCGGTAGTGGGTGACGGCATAGCGGCAGGCGAGCCAGGCGACCGGAGGAATCGTCAGGGCAAAGATGAGCGGATGCCAGTTCTCATCGAACGCTTTTCCAGGAGTGGCGATGTAGGAAATACTGCTGGTGTAGGCGCTCATGATCGCCAGCCCGGCGGCCCAGGCAGGGATGCCCCGCCCTGCCACCATGAACCCTTCAGCCGTGTTGCTCCGCCGGACGAAGTAGGCTCCCATCCCCAGCAAGGTGACGGAATAGCCAATTAGAATGATGAGGTCCAAGGTGCCCAGGTTGCTCAAAGTACCTCCCACGCGATTGTCCTGCCCAACGGCGGGCCCTTGCGAACGGAAACCCCCCGCTTTCACCGCCCCTTCGCTCTCCAAAGGGGGAATTCGAAGCGAGTTCCATTTTGCAGCATCGATTCCAAAAATCAAAAGAGTCGGGAGTGTTTTTGCCTTACGTTTCAACTTTCTTGACTGCCTCGACCGCTTTCTACTACCATTCCGAACAGGCCCAATGATTTGTTCCCGGGCTTCTGAAGGGCGTGCTTCGGAGGCTCTCTAGCGCAGGGTAAAATGGTGAAGTTCTCGGGTGTGTTCATTGCACCGGTCACGCCGGTCGAAGCCGACGGCCAGGTCGACTACGCGGAATTCGAGAGGCTGCTCAATTTTCTCCTGGAGGGGGGCGTCGACGGTGTCTGCATCGGTGGCGGGACTTCCGAGTACCCGCGCTTCGACCTCCCGGAGCGATGCGAGCTGATCTCGGTGGCTTCCCGTTGCGTACGAGGCCGAGGGCTTCTCTTTGCGGCTGTCGGCACAGCCTCCTATTCCCGGACGCTCCGCCTGGGGCGGCACGCGGAACAGGCAGAGGCGGACGCCCTGCTCCTCCCGATGCCTCACTTCTACCGTTACGAACAGAGCGATCTGGAGCATTTCTGCCGTCGGGTCAGCCGCTCGCTCTCCTCGCCGCTTCTCCTCTACAACCTGCCCTGGTTCACGAACGAATTGGAGCCGGAAACCGCGATCCGGCTGTTGCGGAGTGAACCGAACCTGGTCGGGATCAAGGACAGTGGTGGCAGCAAGGACTCACTGCAGAGGTTTTCGGAGGCGCGTCAGGGCCGTGAGTTCGCACTCCTGATTGGCGCCGACGTACTGATCCTCGACGCCTTGGAGACGGGTTGGGACGGGAGCATCTCGGGTCTGGGCAACATCTGCCCGGAACTGCTCTCGGCGCTGCTGCGAAGCTTTCGAAAGGGCGACCGGGACAAGGCCCGGGAATGCCAGGACTTGATCGGGCGCATCTCGGCTCAGTTCAAGAAGTTCCCCGTCCCCTGGGCGGTCAGGGCGGGTCTGGAAGTTCGCGGCATCCGCTGCGGGCCGCCGGCCCTTCCCGTGTCGCCGGAGCGCGCCGGGCAACTCGAGGAGTTTCAGGCCTGGTTCGAACGCCTGCTCGAGTCCGATTTGAAGGCGGCGATCAGTCCGGCCAGCCTGACGGCGGCCTCGTCCTGATTCCTCCCTCGGGCGGCGTCCCGCTGGACAAACTGATGAGACGGATCACATTTTTGACTGCGGCCCTGCTCAGCCTGGGGCTGAGCGCCCATGGAGCCAGTACGACGATGGAAAAGGTCGCCTACGGAGGCTGGGACAACTGCATACGGCTCAGCGACGGTGTCATCGAGCTGGTCGTAACGACCGACATCGGTCCCCGGATCATCCGCTTCGGCTTCGTTGGAGGCGGAAACCTGTTGTTCGAAAACCCGGCAGACATGGGGAAGACCGGCGGCAGTGAGTGGCGGATCTACGGCGGCCACCGCTTCTGGCACGCCCCCGAAGCCTTTCCCCGCACTTACTCTCTGGACAACTCGCCCGTCGAGTACGAGTGGACCGGCACAATTTTGAAGCTCAGGCAGGCGCCCGAATCGGACACCGGGATACGCAAGGAAATGGAGGTGACGTTGCACGCCGGGCTGGGGCGCGTCACCGTACTGCACCGGGCCACCAACGAGAATCCCTGGGAGATCGAGTTGTCGCCCTGGTCACTGACGGCCATGGCCGCCGGCGGTCGCGCCATCCTCCCCCATGAGGAATATCGCCCGCATCCCGATTACCTGCTTCCCGCCAGACCGCTGGTTTTGTGGCACTACACGGACATGTCGGATCCCCGCTGGAGCTGGGGACGCCGCTACATTCAACTGCGTCAGGATCCCTCCGCAGCGACGAAGCAGAAGATCGGCGTGCTGAACAGCCTCGGCTGGGCCGCCTACGCGCTGGCGGGCGACCTCTTCATCAAACGCTACGCGTATCGCCCCGGGGCCGTTTATCCCGACTTCGGCTGTAACACTGAAGTGTTCACGGACTCTTCCATGCTGGAACTCGAATCCCTGGGGCCCATGACCCGCCTGGGCGCCAACGGAGGCAGGGTCGAATACACGGAGGAATGGCACCTGTTTCGCGCCCAGCCGGGCGATCAGGAGAGTTCGATCGACGAGGTCCTGGATCCGCTCCTGGCGCAGACCACCGCCGTCCCTTGAAGCTGCGCGGGGCCGGTCCTCACTTCACCGCCTTGAGGCGCCGCAACACCTTCATGACCTGGTTCTCACCCCGGCCGAAGTAGTCGTAGAGCCGGCGATACTCGGCGTAGAGGGTGTCGTAGACGCGGGCGTGGTGCGGGACTGGGCGGTAGACTCTCGCCGGGGGGGGCGCCATTCGCTGGGCGGCTTCTTTCAGTGATTCATAGCCGCCTTGGCCGGCTCCCGCCGCCACGGCCCCCAGCATGGCCGCGCCCAGGGCGGACACCTGGTCCGAGCCGGCCACCTTCATCTCGCGGCCGGTGATGTCGGCGTAGACCTGCAAGAGGAAATCGTTGCGGGTCAGTCCGCCTCCGGTGACGATGGAATGAACCGGCACTCCCTGCTCGGTGAAGGCCTCGATCACGGCGCGGGTGCCGTAGGCAGTGGATTCGATCAGAGCGCGATAGATTTCCTCGGGCCGGGTCGACAACGTGCAACCCAGCAGGAGTCCGCTCAGTTCGGCGTCCACCAGCGTCGACCGGTTGCCGTTCCACCAGTCGAGTGCCAGCAGTCCGTTTTCTCCAGGGTGAAGCCGGGAGGCCTGTTCCGAGAGGAGTTCGTGCAGGGAGCATCCCTTTTCTGCGGCTTCCTGGTGGTAGTCGGGGGGCACGGAGGTTTGCACGAACCAGGCGAAGATGTCGCCGACTCCGGCCTGTCCGGCTTCGTATCCAAAGAGTCCGGGGACGATCCCGTCTTCCACCACCCCGGCGATCCCCTCCGCCGGGACTTCGCGCTCGTCCATCAGCATGTGGCAGGTCGAAGTGCCCATGATCATGAACATGGTTCCGGATTCGGTGACGCCCCCTCCAATGGTGGCGGCGTGCGCGTCGATGAGAGGGGCCGCCACTGGAGTCCCGGCGGCCAAGCCGAGACGCCGGGCCCAGTCGGGAGTCAGGCCTCCCACTCTGACTCCGGGGGCCACCACCTCCCCGCTCGCCTTCTGCTGATACAGGTCGGCCAGTCGCGGATGCAGTTCGCTCAGATATTGCGCCGAGGGGTAGCCGTCCGCCTTGTGCCAAAGGCCTTTGTAACCGGCCGCGCAGGCGTTGCGGGTCAACCTCCCGGTCAACTGCCAGGTCACCCAGTCGGACCCCTCCACGATTCGATCCGCGGCCGTGTAGATCCCCGGATCTTCTTCCAGGGTTTCGAGGGCTTTGGGGAGGAGCCATTCCGAAGAAATCTTCCCCCCGTAACGTTTCAACCAGGGCTCGCTGCGGGCCGCCGCGAGCTGGGTTACCCGCTCGGCCTGGGGCTGGGCGGCATGGTGTTTCCAAAGCTTGGTCCAGGCGTGGGGCCGGCCGCGGTATCGTTCGAGCTGGCTCAGCGGGGTCCCGTCCGAAGTGCAGGGCAGCACCGTGCAGGCCGTGAAGTCCACCCCCAGTCCGATGACGGACTCCGGGGAAGCCTCGCTCTCGGCGAGGACCGAGCAGACCGTTTTTTCCAGGCAGGACAACCAGTCGGCAGGATTCTGCAGCGCCCAGTCCGGCGGCAATGTGTCAGGGGCGCCGGGCAGCTGCCGGTCGATCACTCCGTCGGGATATTCTCGCACTGCACTGGCGACTCGAGCGCCGCTGGCGACGTCCACGAGCACGGCTCGCGCCGACTCGGTTCCGAAATCGAGGCCCAGTGAGTAGCGCTTCGTCATGTCTTTTCAGCCGTGACGGAGGAGGACGGAGCCGTCTCGGATTCCCCGGGTTGTCTCAGAGTCTCCAGGATCTCCTGCGAGCGCTGCTTGAAAACCAGTGCATCGTATTGGAAGGTCAGGAGGCGCATGCCTTCCTGAATCCATTGGCGGGCGGAAGGAACGGTCAGCAGGTGGACGCCGGGGGCGACCCCGTGACGCCGGCAACCGGCGATCACGCGCCGGTAAGCGTCCACCAGGCGAGGGTGCTCCAGTTCTCCCGGAATTCCCATGTCCTGCGAGAGATCGAAGGGGCCGATCATTACCGCATCCACCCCCTCCGCCGAGACCAGGCTGTCCACGTTCTCCACGCCTGCTTCCGATTCGATCTGGATGACGATCAAGGTTTCCCGGTTGGCCCAGTCCAGGTACTGGCGTGCCGGAACGGCCCGGTAGCGGGTCGCGACCTGGGAGATGCTGGCTCCGCGGCTGCCCAGGGGGTGGTATTTGGCGGCCTGGATGATGCGGTCCACCTCGTCACGGGTGTCCACGCGAGGCAGCACCAGGCCTTCGGCACCCAGGTCCAGGGTCCTGGCGACGTGATGGTAGGACTTGTCGGGGACTCGGACGAGCGTGGTCAGGGAGGGCTCGTACTTGCTGATCAAGCAGAGATCCGAGAGCCGCTGCAGCCCGAAAGCGCGGTGCTCGCTGTCGAGGATCACATAGTCCCATCCCGCGGCCGCCGCCATGGGGATGGCGTCCAGCGAATTGAGGGCCCGAAGCATCGTCCCGAAGCAGGTTTCTCCCCGGTTCAGGCGGTCTTTCGTTCGATTGCTCTTCAACATGGCGCGCTTTCATCTTGTCGAGGTGGCCGGCGGCCGGTGCACTGGCCGTCACTGCCGGATCAGCCAGACCTCGCCGATCTGGCACCCCCGGCCGGCCCCTCCGCGCCCGGGGGTGGAGAAACAACTCAACTTGAGGCTGCCGTCGCTGGTGGCTTCCTTTGGAATCTCGAATTCCAGCGGGCGAACCGGGTCCGGCTTCCTCATCAGGGGATGGATCTCGATGCTGTCGTTGGCCACCAGCCGCACGGGCTGCGAAGCGCTCAAGCTCCCGGCATACACGATCCGGACCTTGTACGAGGCGTCCGGATCGAGACCCTGATAAGCCAGATCGACCGAGGTGTCGTAGAGGTTGTCTCCGTGGCGGCACCAGGAAAGGCGCCAGCCCGGACGGCAGGAGAAATTGAACAACGGGCCGTCGAAGTAGGCGGGATCTTCCTCGTAGGGAGCGCCTCGGACCAGGTGCGCTTGGGCGGTGTGGTTGCCGAGGTCGTCGTAGTAGCCTCCTGGGCCCGGGTTGGTCCAGTTCACCAGTCCGTCGATCGCTGCCAGCCGGCCGGCTTCCTCCTCCATCTCGCGGATCTCGGCGAACTTTTCTCGCAACCAGGAGCGGTTGTTCAAGGGAACGTCGATTTCCGCCAGGTTGGCGCCCCTGCGGATGCGGATGGCCTGATAGAGTTTCACGTCTAGCTGCATGCGGATGCTCTGAAAGAGCGCTTCCGCCAGTTGAAACGTTCGCAGCCTCCAGTCTTTGGCGGGCCGTTCCAGGTCGGCCTGCTGGAGAATCGACTCGGCTGCCTGCAGGGCGTCCAGCGAACCGAGTTTTTCGGCTTCGCGCAGCCGGTCCATGGCCCGGTCCTCGAGGCTGGTCTCGTAAATGAGCCGGCTGCGGTTGTAGGCGTCGTAATAGGCCCGGTAGAGCGCCTGCTGGAAGCGCCAGTTGAGCAGCGTGTGCGGCGAGGCGGTCTTCTCCATGGACTGGAACTGCTGAAGCGTCGTGTATACCCCGGAATTGGTCAGCAGGGGCCCCTTCCAGTTCTGCTCGAGCGCCAGCAGACCCTGGGCGAAGCTGTCTTCGTACTCGGGGCCGATGAAAAACCTGCTGTACTGGCGCAAGCCCTCCAGCAGATCCGCTTCGGGGTCCCATCCCAGCCAGCTCCAGACGGCCTTGTTGACGTCGTCGTTGCAGCCCTCCGAGTAAGTGAGGAACCCGATCGAATACTCGTCCAGGGCCCGGAAGATCTTGGCCTGGTCCGTGGGTCGGGGGTTGATGACCTCGCGCGATTGGGTCAGCGCGTAGGCCAGGTCCCACTCCGGTACCGCGTACTGGGAGGAGAGGCTGTGGGTGATGTCCGGGTAGCGCCGGATGGGGTATTTTGCGGGAATGATCTCGCGCAGGTAGGGAAGCGGATGGCCGATCTGGGGGCCGTAGACGACGCCCGATAGCCAGTCCGGCTGTTCGTTTTGCATGATCTCGAAGTACTCGTCCCACCAGGCGCCGTGAAAGCTCTGCGGCGACATCCACATCTCGGCCTCGGGGTGGTAGCGGTGCAGGACCTCGGTCTGCTTCTCGAGCAGCGCCATCAGGTACTTGGGTTGGGTGTGTCCCGGATCGCCCCCCGGCACGAACACCACGTCCAGCCGCGGCAGCCTCCGAAACACGTCGCCCCACTCCTCGAGGGCCCGCTCCACGGTGGCCGCGTCCGAGTAGTCCTCGTCCAAGGCCGGGTACCAGATCCAGACGTCCATGTCGTACTTGTCGGCGATGGCCGAGATGCGGGGCAGCATTTCGATCTGGGGCCGGGGAAAATGCGGGCTGCCGGCGCCGTCGTCAGAACGCGGAGGGATCATCTCCATGGCGTTGGCGCCGAAGATCGCCAGCTCGCGAAGGTACTGGTCCCAGATCGGCTCGTCCCAGCCGTCGTAGGAGTTGACTTTGGGGCGATACCCGAGCTGATGTCCCCGGAGAGAGTAGCGGGGCGCGGTATCGACGGAGAAGTCTCTGGGGAGCAGGATGCGGCTGGCCACCTCGGTGATGGTCCCGTCCGCCGCCACCGCGACGCTGCCGCGGTGCATCCTCAACTGGCGCAACAGCTCGCCCACCCCGTAGAACACGCCGCGAGGGTCGTTGCCGGCCACCAGCACGGCTGGCGCCGACCGGCCCGCCGTCTCGACCGAGATCCGGTAGCCCTCTGCGGCGCCCCCAGCGGCACCTCTACTGACCGAAGAGGCGTAGGGGCCCGCCCAGCTGGAGGCGGTCGAAGCGCGGCCGAAGGCGATCACCGGCGTCCCGGAATCGGGCCACTCTCCCTGATGTGGCAGCTCGATCGCCGTTCTCTTGTCGATCTCCTCGACCAGCGTCTCCAGAGCGGCGTTCTCCACCTTGGACGGGCCGGGCACCGCCACCACTACGGCCTTCGCCAGATCCAGATGTCCCTCTTGGCCAAAAGCCGATGGCGTCGACAGCAGCGCCACCACCCCCATCAGCCAGGTCGCGGCGAAACTCGAGAAACCCCTCATCTTTTCTCCCCTTTTCTCCGAAGAACCAACCAAGATACTCTGATGCGCCCCCGCCCCCAGCGCGCATTTCTCATGAGAAATGCGGACGTCAGGCTCCGCGTTAGCATTTCATATGATGAATCATATTCCATTTTCCCGCAATCAGTTTTGTTTTTTGATGTCAGACTCCGTAAACTTGTGCTCAGTCCGGGTCGCTGCCCGTTCAGCGGCCGCCTCCCAGCACGAGGAGCAAAGGAGAGCACATGGCCAGGCCAATGACGCGAGCGCAGTTGGAGAGCCTGCGAAATATCGACAGCGCGACGGTTTCGAACGCCATCGAGACGTTTGAGTTGCGTCCCAGAGTGTCGGGCTACGCCGGCTTCGACATCCGGTGCATCTTCCCGGAGTTGGGCGCGATGGTGGGATACGCGGTCACCTGCACGGCGGAGAGCACCCGAGAAGGGAAGCCCAACAGAGAGGGAGTGTTGCGCCTCTGGGAAGCGGTCGAGCAATCCCCCAAACCCGCAGTGATCGTCATCAAGGACATTGGTGCCGACCGTCTTCACTCCTGCCACATGGGGGAGGTGATGGCCACCACGGCCAAGACATTGGGGGCGGTGGGTTGCGTGAGCGACGGCGGACTGCGTGACGCCGTCGCGGTGCGGGTCTTGGGTTTCCATTACTTCTGTCCGGGACTCGTAGTGTCCCATGGCAACCCGGTGATCTGCGAGTTGGGGGGCGAGGTGGAACTGAGCGGCATGCGAGTGCGGCCCGGAAACCTGTTGCACGCCGACATCGACGGCGTGGTGGTCGTCCCGGACGAGGCGGCGGAGCAGATCGTGGATGAGGCGGCCCGGATTCAGCAGACCGAGCGCCGCTTGATGGAGTTCGTCAAGAAGCCCGGTTTCACCGCGGAGAAGCTGCGGCATTATCTCGACGGTTACGAGCATTGAACGTCTCCCATCTATGGACACACAGTGCTCAGGTTTCCCGGGAGAGGTGCCTGGCGTCATGAACTGTCCGAGCGTCGATCCTGAAATCGTCGCCCGGCGCAAAGCGGCGCTGGCCCGGCTCGACTTCCCGCGCCGGCTCTGGGTGGGCGGCCAGTGGCTCGAAGTTTCCGGCGGAGAGGTATGGGCGGTCCGCGACCCCGCCACGGGCGAGCGAGTCGGGGAGGTCCCGTGGGGGGGGCGTCTGGAGGCCGGGCGGGCCATTGCCGCGGCCGCGGCCAGTCTGCCGCATTGGCGGGCCACCTCGTTGCGCCGCCGATCGGAGATTCTCGCCCGCATCCAAGAGCTGCTGCGGGAGTTGCGCGAACCCTTGGCTTTTCTGAGAACGGCCGAACAAGGTGGCCCTCACGTTCAATCCCTGGCGGAGGTAGACTTCGCGGCCGACTATTTCGACTGGTACTCCCGGCAAGTCCGCCGCCTGCGGCGCCGGCGGGTCGTAAAGGAGCCGGACCGCAGCCTGCGCGTGGAACTCCAACCCGTCGGCGTGGTGGCGGCCATCACTCCCTGGAACGCTCCGTTCAGTGCGCCGGCCCGAAAAATGTCCGCGGCGCTGGCCGCCGGCTGCACGTTGGTCCTCAAGCCCTCCGAGCTGACGCCCATCTGCGCCCTCGCCCTGGCCTGGATCTGCCATCGGGCCGGTCTGCCCCCCGGCGTACTCAACGTCGTCTTCGGAGACGCGGAGGCGATCGGCGAGACCTTTCTCGAAGAGGAAGCCGTCCGGCTGATCACCTTCACCGGCTCCACCCGGGTCGGAAAGTGGCTCATGGCGGGGGCCGCCCGAGGGGTGAAGCGGGTCTTCCTGGAGCTGGGAGGCAACGCCCCCTTCGTGGTCTTCGCCGACGCCGACCTGGACGCGGCGGCTCGCGACGCCACCCGGCTCCGCTGCGCCAACAGCGGGCAGGTCTGCATCGCCGCCAATCGGCTCCTGGTGGAACGTCCCGTCCATGCCGCCCTGGTGCAGAAGCTGGCAGCCAGATTCTCCCGGCTCCGGCTGGGTCACGGCGACAGTCCCGATACCGACCTGGGGCCCCTGATCCGTCCCGAGGCGGCACACAACGCCGAACGCCTGGCCCGTGACGCCGTGCGACGGGGGGCGAAGGTGGTTTGCGGTGGCCGGGCGGCCTGCGCCGACCTGCCGGAGCGCTTCTACCCCGCCACCCTGGTCGATGGCGTACGGCCGGAGATGGAGATCGCTCGCACCGAACTCTTCGCTCCCCTCCTGCCGGTGATCGAGTTCTCCGGTGAAGAAGAGGCGCTTCGCCTGGTCAACGGCACCGAGTACGGCCTGGCCGCCTATCTCTACACGCGCGACCTGGGCCGGGCGCGCCGGCTGGCCGGCCGGATCGAAGCCGGGGTGGTGGGAATCAACCACCCCCGCCCACTGGCCGCTCATGCCCCTTTTGGCGGAGTCAAGCAGAGCGGATTCGGGAGGGAAGGGGGCGCCGAGGGAGTGCTGGAGTTCCTGGAACCGCGACTGATCGGAATTCGGGAGGGTTGAGCAAGGCACGGCCTCGCCTCGCCGGCTCGCCGCTGCGATTGACGGATCCGCCGCACGGCTGCTAGGTTGAGCCAACAGCGTTGCCAAGAGACGGGAGCACTTCATGGGCAAGAAAACAGACCGCCGGGGCTTTCTCAGAGAAACAATCGCAGGACTGGCTTCGGTCCCGCTGCTACGGCCTCTACTGGCGGAGGGAGTCATGCCCTACCGCCCCCTTGGCAAGACCGGGGAGCGGGTCTCCCTGATCACCCTGGGAGGAGCCCACATTGGCTACGGCCACGTTCAGGAGTCCGAGGCGATCCGCATCATGCATGCCGCCATCGACGCGGGCGTGAACTTCTTCGACAACTCCTGGGACTACAACGGGGGGCGAAGTGAAGAGCGGATGGGGAAGGCCTTGCGCCAGGACGGCAAACGAAAGCAGGTCTTCTTGATGACCAAGTTCTGCTGCCATCGGCAGGGCTGGTCGCGAAAGGCCGCGCTCGAGATGCTGGAGGGGAGTCTTCGAAGGCTGGGGACCGACTACCTCGATCTCTGGCAGATTCACGAAGTCATTCAACCGGACCACCCCGAGAAGGCCTTCTTGCCGGACAGCGCGGCCGACGCACTGCTGGCGGCCAGGGAAGCGGGCAAGGTCCGCTACGTGGGCTTCACGGGCCACCGCGATCCCGCCATCCACCTGAAGATGCTGGCGCACGACTTCCCCTTCGATACCGTCCAGCTGCCCCTCAACCTGATGGACGCGCACTATCGCAGCTTCCAGGAGCAGGTCCTTCCGGTGTTGAACTCCCGGCAGATCGGAGTGATCGCCATGAAGCCCCTGGGGGGCGGCAGCCGCACCGGAGCCATCCTGCAGACCCGAGCCGTGAACGCCACCGAGTGCCTGCACTATGCCATGAACCTCCCGGTGTCCACCGTCTGCACGGGAATTACCTCGATGAAGGTGCTGGAGCAGGCTCTGGAGGCGGCGAGGACTTTCCGGCCTTTGCCGGAAGAGGAAGTGGCTACGCTGCTGGCGCGCACCAGGGAATTCGGCCTGAGCGGCCAGTACGAGCGCTACAAGGCCTGACTCTCGCGTAACCCTGCAAGGCTCAACGGGCTCTCTTGCGAACGGACTTGCCGGGCAGCGCCGCAGCCTGGGCGATCTTCTCCCCAATCAGAGCGATCTTGTAGTCACGCAGCCGCTTCTCGTTGAGCCAGAAGGGGCTGGTAATCTCCTTGAAGGCGTAGATGGCGGCCTGAATTCCTTCCGCCCAGGCCACCGTGATGAGCTTGATGTCGCCATGCACGTCGCCGACGGCGAAGATGCCTCTGCGGCTCGTTTCGAAATAGGGGTCGATGGCGATGCTGTCGTCGTCGTTGAGTCGGATGTCGAGGCGCCGAAAGGTCTCTTTGGCGGAGAGAAATCCGATCTGGACGATGACCAGGTCGACCAGCAAGCGAGATTCGTCGCTCAGCGTCAGCATCAGCTGGTCCCCTGCAAAGCCCGCGGATTCGATCTCGGTTGACCCCCGAACGACGCCCCCTGCCGCCAGCACGCGGGCCAGCGAATCCGCCTTTCCGGTAGGGGTCTCCCGGCGCACCAGCAGGAGGACCCGGCCGCCTCGGTCCAGAACCATGAGCGTCGCGTCCAGAGCCGAATCACCCCCACCCACGACGGCCACCTGCTGACCCTCGTAATCCCCGATCCTGGGGACCTTGTAGTAGACCTTGCGGGAGCCCAACTCCTCCAGCACCGGTAGCTTGCGAGGGTAATGCAGCAGACCGACTGCCAGAATGACCTTGCGGCAGAGGTAACTGTCGTTGTTCGTGACCACCCGTTTCAAAGGGTCGTCCTTCTCGACCTGCTCGGTATCCTCGATGGCGGTCAGTTCTTCGTTGAAGCGAAACTGAACGAGGGCATCCACGGCCTGCCGGTAGACTCGGTCCGACAGCTCTTCCCCGGTGATGCCGTCGGGAAACCCCGGCACGTCGACGATGCGCTTGTCCGGGTAGAGGAACTGAGGCTGGCCGCCCGCCCGCTCCTTGGCCTCGATGACCAGGGTCGTCAGTCCGCGGTGCGCGGTGGTCAGGCTGGCCGCCAGGCCGGCCGGACCTGCGCCAACGATCACCACGTCCCAATAGGGAAGATTCCCAAAGTCGAAGTCTGGGTCCAGTTCCGTGATGTTGAAGTCCGCCATGGGGCACGCTCCGGGCGGGACCTGAGGGACACTCGCCAGCGGGGTCGCCGTCCAGGTCCTTCGCTCTGATCGAGAGCGGAACCGCTCCCTGCAGGCTAACATCTCTCACCGCAGTCCGGGAAGCCCCTCCGTGGCCCCACTGGGTCAGTTCGACGAGTGGGGAAGCCTCCAGTGACCCGGCTCTCCGAGAATCCGGCGGCCTTGTCTCTCGCTGGGCGTTGCTGCTGGTAAACTGCTCCAGGACAAAGGGACGACACGGGTCAGTAGACTCATATTTGGGTGTCACCTCCGATATGAAGTTGTATGAACAGTACACGAGGCCCTTCTTGATCGCGGGTGTTCTCCTCTTCCTGCTGGGCCTGCTGAATGGATTCGTCCTGCAGCAGTTTGCGAATCCTCGAATGGCGCTCTCGGCACATCTGGCTGCAATGCAGAATGCGCTTGTCTTAGTGGTGTTCGGCCTCGTTCAAAAGTATCTTCACCAAACGGCAGCGGCAGCGCGCTGGTGCTATTGGCTCGGGGTCTATGGGCTCTACGCGATTTGGGTTTCACTGTTGCTAGCCGCCATCTGGGGTACGAGCGGCGCCACGCCAATCGCGGGCGCCGGCTTCTCGGCAAGTGCAGGCCGTGAGAACACCGTCAATGTGCTTCTGTACTCAGGTTCCCTAGCCATTACCGTGTGCACGGTGTTAGTTTTGCGAGCTCTGATTGGTGGCAAACAGACAGACACCTGACGTGTCGCTGAACAGGACTCCCCCAAACTTCGCTTGCCGCCGCCCGTGAGCTCGACGTCAGGCGGGCATTGCTTTCTTCTGTGATGCTCGCAGAAACTGGGGCCAATCGTGGGCCAGATCAGAAGGAGCGGTGGCAGCCGAATCACACGGCGCTCAGTACTGCTGGGTGCTTTGACGACCGCGTCGGCGGCAGTATCGAGATCGGTGCTGGCGCGGCGGCCGCCTTCGTCCTTCCGCGGCCGAAACGCCGGCGAGGAGCGCGAAGTCGACGCCATCATGCTCTGCTGGTGTCCTCCCGGCCGGTTCGTGATGGGAAGCCCACCCGGCGAACCCGAACGCCGACCGGACGAGGATCAGGTCGAGGTGACCCTGACCAGAGGCTTCTGGATGGCCAAGTACGAGGCCACACAGGGTCAGTGGAAACGGGTCATCGGAAAGCTGCCCGGCGAACTGACGGCGGAGTTGCCCGCGCGGGATGACTTCCCGGTTGGCAACGTCAACTTTGCGGAGGCGGAGACGTTCTGCCAGAGACTCACCGAACGCGGCCACCAGTTCGGCGTTCTCCCCAGGGATTGGGAGTTCCGGCTGCCGACTGAAGCCCAGTGGGAATACGCCTGCCGGGCCGGGACGACGACGGCCACGGCGTTTGGCGACAAGCTCAGCAGTAAACAGGCGAACTTCAAGGGGAAGCCGTATAACGGAGCCGATGAGGGGCCGTCGCTCAATGGGGCAGCAAGAGTCGGCAGTTACCCCCCCAACGCCTGGGGGTTGCACGATATGCACGGCAACACCTATGAGTGGTGCCGCGACTGGTACCACGTGAGACTTCCCGGTGGCACGGACCCCGACTTGTACTCCGCGAAGAGCACGGCAACCAGGAGCAGAGAGGGCGATATCTCTCGGGTTCGCCGGGGCGGGTGCTGGGCCGACGAAGGCTGGCCCTGCCGGTCGGCCTTTCGATTGCGGTTCGAACCCGAGCGGCGTTACGACCACATCGGATTTCGCGTTGCAGCCGTTCAGCTTTGAACAATGCCGCTAACAGGGGCCTGCGGTCTCTCAGAAGTCGAACTGGTCGATGTTGCCGGCGTCGAAGACCAGGGGAGGACCGAGCAGGATTTCAGTGCCTTGGACGGAGAGCCGGCCGAGCCTGCCGGCGTCGATGCTGTCCCCTTTCAGCTCGCCGCGAGCCAGCTGCACGCCTGCGTAAACGGCCAGATAGCCCAGGTCGACGGGCTTCCAGAGCACGAACTGGCGGACCGTCCCGTCCTTGACGTAGCGGCGCATCGCGCTGGGCAGCGCGACTCCCGTCACCACCACCCGCCCCGTC
>JBFKLX010000049.1:0-28310 GCA_041630155.1 Acidobacteriota bacterium | reverse complement strand
GTTGTCGAAGAGCCAGAGTCGCTGCAGGCAGGCCAGGTTGGCCAGCTCGGAGGGGATGACACCCGTCAGCTGGTTGCGGCCGAGATTGAGTATCTGCAGGCTGGCCAGCCTACCCAGTTCGGAGGGGATGGCACTCGTAAGCTGGTTGCCGAAGAGATTGAGTTCCTGCAACCCCGAAAGTTGCCAGATTCCAACCGGGATTTGGCCTGTCAACCCGTTTGAGCGAAGTTGAAGTGTGGTAACTCTTCCACCCTCACAAAACACACCAAACCAGCGAGGCTCGCTACAGGGATCGTCGTTGAAGCCGTCCCCCGAAGTCGGCGGATCTTTCCACCCCGTGTTGTCGATCCAGTTGTCTCCATCCGTCGAGTTGTAAAGGCTGATCAGGGCGTCACGATCGGTTTGGCCCAGGGCAAGTCCCTGCAGAAGCGCTGAGATCGTGAGCAGCGACACGATCCACGAAAGTGCCCTGCTCCAGGCCTGCAAGCCACGATTCCAATCTCGAATCCTTCCAAGCTCAGGGGGTTTTGTCTCCGGCGCTGCGGTCTGCCCCAGCCTCGGGCCTCGATCGCCTATGTTTCGTTTCCGTTCCCCCGTATTCGAGGTGAGGCATCTCCTCAGTACCCCGATCCACGAATACAGCAACGTATGTTGCGGGGGTTTCGAAGCAGCAGCCGGCCCCCGGAAACCGAGTGGGCCACCCTGCTCCGAGGCGCCGGGCACCTGGGGGCTCGCCCGCAACCCTTCGGGCGCACGGGGGTCTCGGGCGATCTCTTTGTCGTTCGTCGTCGACGATGCTCCGGCATCGCCCCCTCCTCTCTTCGCGACCTCGCCTCGAGAGCCCCGCCCGCACCCGTCACCGTATTTACGAATCGGAGTACTAAGAACCTTCATCACGCTCCCCCGGGACCAAGAGATTTCAGTCGAGCGGCCACGAGCCCTCGGGACAATGTCGTTCCAAACTGGCTGGAATCAGCAGTAGGCTACGCCAGATAGCCGTGCGAGTGAAAGGCGCTCGCTTCCCGCACCAAAGTGCCGTGATTATCCGGAGGACAATGCGCAATGTCAAACCCGGTCTCGAAGACACGCAGGAATCCCATCCCCGCAAACAATTGAAAAGCTTGGAGCAGCGGGAGGCCGAGACTGGGTAAGGCCCAAGAAAGCACCTAGTCCAGATTTGCATCCGCTGTGAGCCAGCACTCCTCGGAAGAAGTCAAAAGTCCTTTCCTGCAGAGCAGACACGCTGGTACTGGGTGGGGGACTCCAGGCGATACTTCTTGGCGAGCTCGTCGACTTCGGGGATCGCTCGGTACTCTGCCAAGAGTGCCTTGCGCCAATCCAGCTCCAGCTCTTCAAAGGGTCGCCCGAAGAATTTCTCATAGTCGGAGAGTTCGCCCGCTGGCACGGCGTTGGCGGCTTGGATCACGACCTCGTCCCCAAATGTCCTGCCCAGCCAATCGAAGAACGCGGATCGCAGGGAGTAGCTCTGCGCCCGGCACGGCAAGTTCAAATCGCGATGCTGTTCGCGTAACTCGGACAGCGGCACGTCCTGGCGGCACGTTAGCGGAGCGCCAATCTCTTCCACCTCGACACGGTCGTGCGCTTTGACTAAGATTCCTGAAGGGGTCAACCATGCGAAACTGCCTGTCCTGGTTTTCCATGCTGTTTCTCTGTCTGGTGAGTTGCACCGATTCAAGAGCTCGTCCAACCGAAAAAGAATTCGCAGCCCTCAGAGGACCAGTCCAGTCGGTGGAGGAATCGACCGACAGTTTCACTGGTTCACGCCCCAGCCGGCAGGAGGTGGCAAGACGGAAGACGACTTTCGACCGGCGAGGGAATTGGCTGGTTCAAGAGTTCTTCCATGAAGACGGGCTACTTCTTCACCTGGAATACACTTACAACGACCAGGGCCAGATGGTGAAACAGATCGCTCGGGACCCTGATGGAAGGGAAACCCACCGTTATGAAATCCAATGCAACGACCAGGGAACTCCACTGACGGGTGAAGCTTACGACGAAAGTGGTCAACTGGTTCGGAAACGGGTCTACCATCCGGATAGTTCCGGAACCAGGATTACCCGGTGGGAGGAGTATCGGGTTCCTGAAAACTTCAAGACCGGGGAATTCGTTTTCGACGAGGAGGGGCGCATTGTTGAAGCGGTTCATCGGTACGATGTGAATGAGGAGCACGTCACCAGGTATGCGTATCGTGAAGCGCCGTACCCCAGCTCGACCACAGAAATTTCTCCCCAGGGAATCAAAGTCATTACGGAATTCGATTCAGACGGAAGGCCTGAATCCAAGAAAACCTACCTTGAAGATGGATCGCTCGAGCACGAAGGCAGGTTTGAGTATCAAAGGACCGACTCCTGGAACAACTGGACCCGTTGCCGCGTGACTGAGGAAGGTGATCCGGATGAGTTTGGGATCATCACTCGGAGAATCAACTACTTTGATCAGCCTCCCCTCGAAGACATTGTCACCATCACCGCCCCCCAGGAAGTTGTGGATCTGGTCTCGAGCTGGGATGAAGACATCTGGTTCTTTACATCCGAGGGCAATCCAGTTCGAGATCTGAGTGAACTCAGCGCGGATGATGTTGCATTTTGGGGTGGTGAACACTTCGATCGTGCCCAGGAGTTCTTCAAAGCGGCCGGCGTCGCTCCGGAATTCACCTTGATCGTAGGCGGCGCCCTGGATTTTGATGCCAGGAAAGATCCTCCCAGGCTGTTCATAACCTGGTCAGCAGCCGCGCCCAACCTCGAGGGTGCCGTGAGGGCCCGACTCGCTCCAGTCCAGTAGCGACGTCTTCCGGCATCAGTCCTGTGCGTCTGCCCGCCTCGGGTTGACACGGGGATGACCGCCGGCCGAGGGCTGAGGCTGGTCTCCACAGCGGATCTCAATCGAGGTGGGTCTCGACGCGGAGCGCGCGGCTCACATCGCTCCTCAAGACGGGCGCAGGATCGGGAGCAGCAGCGGAGGCAGCCGGTTGAACTCCAGGCGGGCGATCTGCTCTACGGCGCGTTCCATGCGGGCATAGGGGGCCGGGTCGACCGACATCATGAAGGGCAGGTTGGAGCGGTCGTTCCAGCTCTCCTGAAAGACAGATTCCAGGTTGATGTCCTCATCGGCCAAAATCCGCGCAACCGATGCGAAGATTCCCGGCTGGTCGCGCACGAAGAAGCGCAGATAGTACGGATGAACGTCCTGGTCGACCGCCACCGTCTCCACCTCGGCAGGCCGCGCCCGGGATGTGGGTCGCGATTCGGCGTGGGTGAGCTGGAGGGCGATGTTCAAGAGATCGGCCGCCACCGAGACGGCCGTGGCGTCGCCTCCGGCCCCCGGACCTCCGAACACCACGGGTCCGAGCCGCTCACCCGTCACCTCCACTGCATTGAGCGGCCCGCTGACCGAAGCCAGTGCCAGCCGGTTGTCGACCAGGAAAGGCGAAACCCTCAACTGCAGGTCTGAAGCGCGGCGAACAGCCACCCCCAACAGCCGAATCGTGGCATTCAGGCGGCGCGCAAAGCTCAAGTCGATCGGCTGCAGCTCGGTGATGCCCTGGGTGGGAATCTGCTCGGGTTCAGGCCACAGACCGAACGCCAATGCGGTCAGAATCGCCAGCTTGTCGGCCGCGTCCTGACCGGAGACGTCCAGAGTCGGGTCGGCCTCGGCGTACCCCAGGGTCTGGGCCTGGTCCACGGCCTGCTGAAAATCGCGCCCGCGGGACGCCATCTCCGACAATATATAGTTGCAGGTCCCGTTGAGAATGCCTTTCAAGGAGACGATCCGGTCAGCGAACAGCGAACTCTGCAGGCTTCGGAGAATCGGGATGCCGCCGGCCACGGTGGCCTCGAAGCCCAGCCGGGTATCGCGTTCCCGGGCCAGCTCGAGCAGACGCCGCCCCTCCCGCGCTAGAAGCAGCTTGTTGGCGGTGACGGCCGCCTTTCCCCGAGCCAGGAAACCTTCCAGAATCTCCAGTGCGGGGTGGCGCCCGCCGATGAGCTCCACGACCACGTCGGCGGGGGTCTGCAGAAATTCCTCGAGGTCGTCCGTGGCCCGGATCGACTCGTCGCTGAGAAGATGGCCCTTCTGGGCCAGGCTCCGGTCGAACACTGCCGTCACGCGCAGCGGCCGGCCGACCATCTGCTGAAAACGCTCTCGTTGATCGGCCAGCAACTTCAACAGCGCCCGGCCGACTGTTCCCAGGCCGGCCACCGCCACCCGAATCGCTTCGCTTTCTCCGCTCATTGTTCCCCTTCGAGGGTTCACTTCGAGGGTCCGCCCCGATTCGAACCTCAGTTTTTCGGTTCCCTCTCCAGGCTCTCCAGCTCGAACTCCCGATGGATGGCACGTACCGCATCGTCCAACCGGTCGGCAGCGATGATACAAACAATGCGCACTTCGGAGCTGCTGATCAGCTCGATGTTGATGCCCTCGTCCGCCAGGGCCTGGAACATGCGTGCTGCCACCCCGGGCGTACTGGCAATCCCGGACCCGATGATCGAGACGTTGCCGATCTCGGTGTCCACCAGCACCTGGTCGGCGCCCACCTCCCGCGCCACGTCCTGAAGCACGTCCGTGGTCCTCTGCACGTCCTCGCGGGCAATGATCAACGAGACGTCGTTGGTCTGATCGTGTCGAATTCCCTGGATGATCAGCCGGATGTTCAGGCCGGCATCCGCCAGACGGCGAGAGATGCGGGCGGCAATGCCGGGTACGTCGCGCACTCGCGTGAAGGAGACCCGAGCGATCTTGCGGTCGCTGGTGACTCCCGTGATGGCCACTTTTTCCAAGACGTCCTCCTTCACAATCGTGGTGCCCGGGCCCTGGTGAAAGCTGGAACGAACCTTCAGAGGCAGCCCGTGCCGATTGGCGATTTCGACACAGCGCGGGTGAAGAACCTGAGAACCCGAGGCGGCGTACTCCAGCATCTCCTCGTAACTGATCCAGGGCAAGAGCCTGGCCTCAGGTACGATGCGAGGATCCGCCGTGTAAACTCCATCTACATCAGTATAAATCTCACAGGATTCCGCTTGGAGCGCAGCCGCCAGAGCAGTTGCCGTCGTGTCGGAGCCTCCCCGCCCCAGGGTGGTGATTTGTTGATCTGGCGTCACTCCCTGGAACCCGGCCACGATGACGATGTTCTCCTCCTCCAGAGTTCGGCGGATGCGGGACGTGTCGATGGCCTGGATGCGGGCGCTCGAGAAATTGTCGTCAGTGACGATCCCGCACTGGGCCCCCGTCAATGAGATCGCGCTGGCGCCGAGACGGTGAACCGCCATGGCCAGCAGGGCGATCGAGACCTGCTCGCCCGTGGTCAGCAGCATGTCCAGCTCGCGCGCTCTGGGGCGGGGATTGACCTGCAGCGCCAGCTGCACCAGCTCGTCCGTCTGGTGGGCCATGGCCGACACCACCACCACCTGAGCCACCCCCTGGCGATGGGACTCCACCAGGTCACCGGCGACTTTCAAAATGCGTTCGGGAGAACCCACTGAAGTCCCCCCGTACTTGCGCACCCGCAGTGCCTGTTGGGACAAGGTGCAAATTCCTCCCGCCCAGCCCCCCAAGACCGAGCCTCCCACGAAAACGCAAAAGCATAACACAACTGGAGAGGCATGGGGCAGAGGGGCGTGGGGGCGTGGGTCAAAGGGAGTCTCTGAGATGGGAGCGCAGGAGACCGATGAGTGTTCCAGCCGTTTTGGCCCGTCGGAACAGAAACAGCAGCATTTCGAATTTGCCTTCGGAGGCCGATTCTCCCGACCGGCGCAAAGTCCTATCGATCATGACGTCAGAGCGTCCGAATGAGCGAACCCGCTGCACACGCCCCAAGCCCCGAGACCCGATGCCCCACGCCTCATGCCCCTGCGCTCCTAGGAGCGAGGAGTCGCCACTCCTCGCTGGTAAACCTGTTTCCCCCCGATCCAGGTTTGGAGGCAGCTGTTGGGGCGGAAGTGATAGAGCCAGTGGTTGACGCTCTCGGCGTCCAGGAGAACGAAGTCGGCGGCCTTTCCCGCCTCCAATGATCCGATCCGGTCGCCTCGGCGCAAGGCGCGTGCCGCTTCGATGGTGGCGCCCCTGAGGGCCTCGGCCGGGGTCATTCCCTGCAGCGTGCAGGCCAGCATCAAAGCCAAAGGCAGGTGGTAGCTGGGCGCCGATCCGGGATTGAAGTCGGTGGCCACCGCCACCCGGACGCCCTGATCGATCAGGCGGCGAGCCTGTAAGGGAGTCTGTCGCAGGTAGAGCGCCGCCAGAGGCAGCATCACGGCCACGACCCGCCGGTCGGCAAGAGCCTGAATTCCCTGCTCGGAGATGCATTCCAGATGATCGGCCGACACCGCCTCGACTTCCGCCGCCAGCAGGGCTCCTCCACCCTCGCTCAACTGGTCGGCGTGCAGCTTGGACTCCAGTCCGTGGCGCTTGCCGGCCATCAGGATGCGGCGCGCCTCCTCCAGCGAGAATGCCGTCTCTTCGACGAACACGTCACAAAACTCCGCCAGCCGCTGCCGGGCAACCGCCGGAATCATGTTTTCGATCAACGCGCCAACGTATCTCTGCCGGTCGGCCCGGAGCTCGGGGGGCACGATGTGGGCGCCCAGGAAGGTCGAGACGATCCGCACGGGGCCTTCCGCGGCAAGCTCGCGGTAGACTTGCAGGAGCTTGCGCTCACTGGGCCAGTCCAGTCCGTAGCCACTCTTGCATTCCAAGGTGGTCACCCCCAGCTGGACGATTCGACTCAGGAACTCCCGGCACCGGCTCAGCAGGGCTTTTTGGGATACGGCCCGAGTGGCGGCGACGGTGGACGCGATCCCTCCTCCGCGCCGGGCGATCTCCAGGTAGCTGGCGCCCAGGAGCCGCTGCTCGAACTCATCCGCCCGCCAGCCCCCGAAGCCCAGGTGCGTATGACAGTCGACCAGGCCCGGTACGACCAGGGCGCCGCCGGCGTCGTGGCTGGGGAAAGCCTTGAATTCCTCGGGAAGCTCGCGCTGGGAGCCGGCCCAGAGGATCTGCTCCCGGCGCCAGGCCAACGCGGCCGCTTCGATCAGGCCCAGCTCGGATGGTCCACCCTGGGAGGGGCACACCGCCAATTGGCCGATGTTGGTGAGTAGTGGCATACGGTTCTCGGGCTCCGGGAAATCGAGGCGCCCGCCATCCTGGCCGGTGATTCCAATTCCTCGTGTGGTGACCGGGGCGCTTACTCCGAGACCATCGGGAGATCGACGCCTCGTTGGCGGGCGATCCGAATGGCTTCTTCGTAGCCGGCGTCGGCGTGGCGCATGACCCCGCTGCCGGGATCGGCCGTCAGGACTCTCTCCAACCGCCGGTCCCCGGAGTCCGTGCCGTCCGCCACACACACCATGCCGGCGTGGATCGAGTAACCGATCCCCACTCCGCCCCCGTGATGCAGCGACACCCAGCTGGCGCCACAGGCGGTATTGAGCAGGGCGTTCAAGAGAGGCCAGTCGGCGATTGCATCCGAGCCGTCGCGCATGCCCTCCGTCTCCCGGTTTGGAGAGGCCACCGAACCGGTGTCCAGGTGGTCTCGCCCGATCACCAGCGGAGCCTGCACGCGACCCTTCTTGACGAGCCAGTTGAACTTCAGCCCCATCTCGGCGCGCTCGCCGTATTCCAGCCAGCAGATCCGAGCCGGCAGGCCTTGAAACTGCACCTGGCTTCGGGCCTTCTCGATCCAGCGCGCCAGGGCCGCCTTCTGGGGAAAAGTCTCGAGAAGGGCCTGGTCGGTGGCGTAGATGTCCTGAGGATCACCCGACAGGGCGGCCCAGCGGAAGGGCCCCGAGCCGCGGCAGAAGAGGGGCCGGATGAAAGCAGGAACGAACCCCGGAATCTGAAAGGCGTCCTGCAAGCCGCGATGGTCGGCCACCTGTCCCCGGAGGTTGTTGCCGTAGTCGAACGCGACGGCTCCCCGCTTTTGCAACTGCAGCATGGCCTCGACATGAGTGACCATCGAATCCAGCACGGCCTCCCGATAGTCGTCAGGGTCCGCCTCTCGCAGTCGTGCCGCCTCCTCCAGAGAGTAGCCCGCCGGAATGTACCCCAGGTGGAGATCGTGAGCCGAAGTCTGATCGGTCAGGACATCCGGGACGATTCCCCGGCGAACCAGCTCAGGTAAAACTTCCGCGATATTCCCTAAAAATCCTACAGATAATGCTTTTTTATCCTTCTGGGCTTCCAGCACCCAGCTCAGGGCCTGATCCAGATCCGTGGACATGCGGTCGCAATAGCCGGTCTCCACCCGGCGCTGGATGCGAGCCGGGTCGACCTCGACACCGAGAAAGGCGCCGCCATTGAAGGTCGCCGCCAGGGGTTGGGCGCCACCCATGCCGCCCAGGCCGGCGCTGACCACGAGGCGCCCCTCGAGCGAGCCTCCGAAGCGCTGCCGGGCGCACTCGGCGAAGGTCTCATAGGTGCCTTGCAGGATTCCCTGGGTGCCGATGTAAATCCAACTGCCGGCGGTCATCTGCCCATACATGGTCAGCCCCAGGCGGTCCAGCCGCTGGAATTCCTCGAAAGTGGCCCAGCGGGGCACCAGGTGGGCGTTGGCGATCAGCACGCGCGGAGCCTCCTCATGTGTGCGAAACACCCCGACCGGCTTTCCGCTCTGCACCAGCAGCGTCTCGTCGTTTTCGAGGCGCCGCAGCGTCGCCACGATCTGGTGGAAGCATTCCCAGTTGCGAGCGGCTTTACCGGCCCCGCCGTAGACAATCAGCTCCGCCGGTTTTTCGGCCACCTCCGGGTCCAGGTTGTTCATCAGCATGCGCAATGCTGCTTCCTGATGCCAACCCCGGCAGGAAATCTGCGTCCCGCGGGGCGCCTGGACCGTGACGGGGCCCTTCGAACTCTTCATTGAGCTGGTTTCGGAGGTCACTCGTCTCCTTTCGCGCCGGCCCGACCGGCTCCTCCAATGTAGCCCTTCCAGCGGTCGGACTCAAACCCGATTCAACCCCGCAAGGTTCGGTCGAGAAACGATTTCGGCACAACAGGGCAGGCCATCAGAAAAATTGGGAAATCCGCATTGACCGATCGAGCCGGCCTGACTATCCTGCGCTTCTCTGAGGAGCTTTTCACACATGAAAATCTGCATTCTCGACGACTCCTACGAGCAATCCGATTCCATTCTGGGAAAGTACGACCTTCCCTGCGACCCCTCCCCGTACCTGGAGGGGCACGAGTGCCACCACGTCTTTCTCGTCAAGTCCAAAGCGGTGCAGCAGCTGATCGAGCTCTCGCGCGGAGGCTATGACGTCTACATCAACCTGTGCGACGGCGCCTGGGACGAGGATCGCCCGGGGATCGAAGTGGTCCAGACCTTGGAGCGGCTGCGGCAGGCTTACACCGGAGCCAACCCGGCCTTTTACGAGCCCTCCCGAGAAGCCATGAAACGCGTCTGCCATTACTGGGGGATCCCGACTCCGGCTTATGCCTTCGCCTCGGACTCGGCCGGAGTGGAACGAGCGGCTGCCAGGCTGTGCTTCCCGCTTCTGGTGAAGCATCCCAGCAGCTACAGCAGCATCGGCATGACCCGCGAATCACGTGTGGAGGAAGTGGCGGCCCTCCATGGGCAGGCCGCGATCATGATCGAGCAGTTCGGCGCGGCGCTGATCGAGGAATTCGTCGAAGGCCGCGAGTTCACCGTGCTGGTGGCCGAGAACCCGGACGATCCGCTCCACCCGACTGCCTACCAGCCGGTCGAATTCCGCTTTCCCGAGGGGGAGAGCTTCAAGCACTTCGAGATGAAGTGGGTCGAGTTTCACGACATGGCTTGCGTCCCCTGCCGGGACCCCGAACTGGACGCTCGGCTCCGTGAGATCTCGCGTCTCTTCTTTCTGGGACTCAACGGCGTCAGCTACGGCCGTTGCGACATCCGCCTGAACCCGGCCGGAGAGCTGTTCATGCTGGAAATCAACCCCAACTGCGGCCTCTTTTACCGGGAGAAGGACGCTGGCAGCGCCGACTTCGTGCTGCTCAATGATCCAGCCGGTCATCGCGGCTTCCTGGATCAGATCCTGCGCGCGGCCTTCAAACGCCGCGACTCTCGCCAGCGCAAATGGGCGGTCGAGTGGACCCCGGACCGCGGGTATGCCAGCTTCTGCACGCGACCCATCGAAGCCGGAGAAGTGGTTCAGCAGGGAGAGGAGCAGCCGGTTCACCTGGTGTCCCGAGCGCATGTCGAGCGGTACTGGGACGAGAGGCGGAAAGGATGGTTCGAACGCTACGCCTGCCCGCTCACCGAAGAGGTGTGGAGCATCTGGGACCCGAATCCGGAGAAATGGCGTCCGCTGAACCACTCCTGCGACCCGAACTGCTGGCTGGAGGGCCTGGACGTAGTGGCGCGCCGCTCGATTCGGCCCGGAGAGGAGATCACCCTCGACTATGCCGGCATGTGCAATGAGCAGATGCCCGCTTTCGAATGTTTCTGTGAGTCGCCCTCCTGCCGGGGAACCATCCGGGGAACCGACTTTCTGGAGCCGTTTCTGGATGGCTACGGACAACACGTCTCCGATTACATACTGCGGAGGCGGGCCGGCAGGACTTGAGACGTTCCGCGTCCCACAGGCTTGTGTCAGGCGCCGGGCCTATGTGACACTCTGGGCGTGTCTTCCCCGCGCTCATCGGCGACTCCGCCAGCCTCTTCGGCTCAGGTATCCCGGCGAATGCGCGCCACCCGCCAGCGGGACACGCCTCAGGAAATCGCGCTGCGTTCGGCGCTGCACCGTCTGGGTCTGCGCTTCCGGCTGCACCTTCATCTGATTCCCGGGTCCCGCCGAAGCGTCGACATCGTGTTTCCCGGCCCGCGGGTTGCGGTGTTCGTGGACGGCTGTTTCTGGCACGGATGTCCCTTGCATGGCACTCTGCCCAAGAAGACCAATTCCCGCTGGTGGACGGAGAAGATCGCCGCCAACCGCCGCCGCGACCGCGACACCGACCGCCGTCTGGAAGAGCTGCAGTGGAGGGTCGTGCGGATTTGGGAGCACCAAGATCCGACCGAAGCAGCGCAACGGATCGCGGCCCTGATGGGCCGTTGACCGGCTCGGTTCGAGGAACCTCTCAAGCGGAGCATCGTCAGAGAAGGATTTCAGACCCGACTGCTATGCTGATTCTGCATGCAGGCGGTTGGATTCCCCGACGGACAGCGGCAGAAAGCACTTTCGAGGCGGCGCGGCAGATGAACGTGACGGCGCTCTTTGCCGGCATCGCCGGCCTGGAACTGGGACTCTGCTCATCCGGTCATGAGGCCTCCTTGTTCTGTGAGATCGAACCGGCGGCCCGAGCCGTGTTGCGACACCACTTCCCCACCATACCGCTCGTATCCGATGTTCGCGACCTGGAGCAGCTGCCTCCCGAGACCGAACTCCTCACTGCCGGCTTCCCTTGCCAGGATCTTTCCCAGGCCGGGACCACCAACGGCATACGCGGGCGGAAGAGTTCGGTGGTGGCTCATCTGTTCCGCTTGCTGGAGAGAAGCGACGTTCCGCACGTGCTGATCGAGAACGTCCCGTTCATGCTGCAGCTGCAGCAGGGCCGGGCGATCCATCTCCTGGTGACGGAACTCGAGCGCTTGGGATACCGGTGGGCTTACCGGGTCGTGGACACCCGGGCCTTTGGCCTGCCTCAGCGCCGCCGCCGAGTCTTCCTGCTGGGCAGCCGGCGTTGCCCGCCCTGGCCTGCCCTCTTCGAGGACGAAGCCGTTCCCGTCGAGAAGCCCTACGTGGAGGGTGTGGGTTGTGGGTTTTATTGGACCGAAGGAGTGCGCGGATTGGGCTGGGCTGTCGATGCCGTGCCCACGCTCAAGGGAGGCTCGGCCATCGGCATTCCCTCCCCTCCCGCGATCTGGATGCCGGACGGTCGGATCGTCCGGCCTGGAATCGCGGACGCCGAGCGACTTCAGGGCTTTCCTGCCGGTTGGACCCAGCCGGCCGAACAGGTCTGCCGCCGCTCCGTTCGCTGGAAGCTGGTTGGCAACGCTGTGTCGGTCCCGGCCGCCGGCTGGCTGGGCCGAGTCCTGGACCGGCTACCCGCCGCTGGAGAATTGCGTCGGCGCCCGTTCCCTCTGCGAACCGATCGATCGTGGCCAGACGCCGCCTTCGGTGATGCCGCATCCGGAAGGGCCGGTGTCGAGATCTCGAGCTGGCCCGAGGCAGTCGCCGCACCTCCCATAGCCCAATTCGTGAGGGATCCCAGGGACCTTTCCCTGCGAGCAGTTTCCGGTTTCATCGACCGGCTGACGTCCAGTTCTCTACGCTATCCGCCGGAATTTCTGACTGCCTTGCAAGCGCATGCCCGGACACTCCGGCCGGCCTGAGAGCCGGTGCCGGAACTGCACCGGTCGCGCAGCGGGGGCCTGCCGCGGGATCATCGGGAAGGTCCCTCCTCCCGCCAGCGCGGCTCTGAAAGGCCGGGCCCCCCCTCCAGGCCGCCACCGGAAGAGGGACCTTCCGCGCGTTCCTTCGCCGGCGCCCGAGTTGCGCCGGGGACCCACAAGGCCAGCGGGACGGCCACGACGTTGACGGCGACCAGCCCGGTCAGGGCCGTCTCCAAACCGAAGGCGTCGCTGGCGACACCCACCAGCGGCATGGCCACTCCCCCGATTCCCCACGCGAAACCCATCATCAAGGCCGAGACGGTGCCGGCACCTTGCGGGATCAGTCTCCGGGCCAGTGTCACGTTGACGGGAAGCGTCAGAAACAGTGCTGCCGCACCCAGGGCCAGCAGCAGGATCGAGAGGCTTCCGCCAGTCAGGAGGAATCCCAGCAGCAAAGGCGCGTAGAGCAGAGCCGAGGCGACGATCACCCGCTTGCTGCCCAGGCGGTCCATCAGGGTGCCGCCCACGAATCCTCCCACTCCCCCAACGAAGATGAAGAGCGACAGCAGTTGCGCACTGGCCAGTTCGGGAAAGCCGCGGCCCGTGAACAGGAGCGGGAGGAAAGAGACCAGGCTGAATTGGACCGAGGACCGCAGTACCACCAGACAGAAGAGCAGCAGCAGCGGTCGCAGCTGTCCGCGAATCTGCCGCCACAGATCCCGCGTCCGAGGCCGCACCGCGCGACGCGCCGGACGCGGGCCTCGCCACAACAGCAGCACGCTTACCAGAACACCCGGCAGAGCCGCCCAGTAGCTGCGCTCGAGGCTTAGGCGCTCGATCACCTCCGTGATCAGCCAGGGCCCCAGAGAGTAGCCGATCATCCCGCTGGTGATGAAGAATGAGAGCTGAAAACCCGGATTCCGGTCCGAACTGGAGGCCATCGCGGTCCCCTGCGGGTGGAACATCCCGATGCCCGCACCTCCCAAAAGGACCAGTAAGAGCAGCGCTCCGAAATTGGGTGCCAGCCCCAGCGAAGCGATGAACACCCCCGCCACCGCGGGAGCCAGCCCCACGAAGACGCGGTGCTGCAGCCGGTCGGAAAGGTAGCCGTACACGGGCTGAAGCAATGACCCCGAAAGGATCAACACGCCTCCGAGAACCCCAGCCTCCGCCAGCGAAATGCCCAATTGCCTGTGGAGAAAGGGCAGAAACGCGCCGAGCATGCTGGAGTAACAGTCGACGCAGAAGTGACCGACCGAGAGTTGCAGCGTAGTGCGCTCGAGAGACATCCGTTCAGCTCCGCGAGGGGGCGCAGGGGCGCAGGGGCGTAGGGCTCAGGGAGTAAGGTCGTTCAATCCCCAAGCCCCCTGCCTCATGCCCCACGCTCCAAGCCTCTGTTCACCAGTGCCTTTCCTGTTCCGGGATCGGGCCTTCGTACTCCTTCAGCACTTCGTAGATGTTGTACCACTCCCAGCGGCGGCCGTCGGCCCAGCTCCAGGGCAGGATGCCCCAACCGGTGCTGTAGAATCCGGCGTGCGATTCGAAGTCGAGCAGACGAATCGGAAACTGCATCCGGGTGGGCCGCTGTTCCAGCAGCCGCGTATGGGAACGGCCGTCGAAGAGTGTCACCCAGGGAAAGGCGACGCGTGGTTTGATGATCACGTCTCCGGGGCGAGGGCCCAGGGCGGTGCGAGGCAGCAGGCGTGCTCCTGACTCCTCCAGGTAGTACCGCAAACCCCATTCGGCCGTGAACCAGACCTGCCGCTCGGGCCGCCCGTAATCGGCCACCAGTTGCCGGGCCTCCTGCTGATACATCCGGGCGAATCGGTAGTCGCCGTAGGCGATCGAGACCCCAAAAGGAATCGTCAAGAAGACCCCCAGCCAGACCAGGTTTCTCAGGAAATAGTCGCTGAAGTACACCTTCTGTTCCAGCGCCTTCAACCAGAGGAGAATCAGCGGCGGTGCGAGCAGGAGGGAGTAACGCACCCCACCGCTCGGATACAGGAGAAGGGCCGAGGCGCAGATGCCCGCGAACCAGAGTCCCAACAACCATCCCAGGGGCTGTCCCCGGACCGGTTCCCCGCCCCCTTCCGCCTCTTCCGCTGCCACCCCTTCAGGTGCTCCGCTCTCCCGGAGTCTTGGACGCAAGGCAGCCAACTCCCTGCACACGCCCCAGAGGGTCAGGAGCCCCGTTCCGGCGAAGAGCGTCAGCAGGAAGACTTGGCTGCGGGTCCAGGACTCGGGGGCCAGCCAGGGAGCGGCCAGGGGCGCCAGCACCAGCACCGGAAGCAGCCAGAGGCTGCGGGCGCGGCCGAAGCCGAACCAGAGGGCGGCGGGAAACAGGAGCGCCCCGCCCAGATTCAGCACCAGGCTGGCGAGCTTCTGCCCCAGCAGGGCCGCTGAGAAGGCTGCCCGCTGGTCCATGTGCAGGACCGTTCGGACCAGCAGCAGGCGGTCATAGTGCAAGTAGCCGCGTACGTACCAGCCAACCCACACGACCAGTGGCAACAGCAGGAGGAGTAACAGCCCCCACCGCACCTCGGAGGAAAGCTTCGGGCTGCGCCACTGGGCCCAGAGGAAGGCACCCAGCAGCAGAAGCAGGGCCAGGCTCAGCAGCGAGATCAAAGCCGCCCCCACCAGGGCCAATCCGGCCAAAACCCAGTCCCCCCGTCGCCCCTCACCCGAGGCCAGCCCAATGAAGCGGGAAATCGACAGCAGCCAGAAGGCCAGCAGTGGAACCTCCGTCATCAGGCTATGCGAGAGCACCAGGAAGCCGGGGCCGGCGATCAGCAGGCAGGCGGCTGCCGTGGGGAAGCGCGTGTATCGCACCGCCAGATCTCTGAAGGCCCAGACGGCCAGCAGCGGAAACACCAGGAACCCCAGGTGGAAGAACCACTCCGGCTTCCCCCCGGCCAGCCACCCCAGCAGGGCCAGATAGTAGGAAGTCAGGGGAAGATGGCTGTGGCTGGCGGCGTCCGGCGTGACCAGGCCTTCGAAAACCGGGGGGTAGTCGTAGGGGTAGAGTGGATTCTCCCGAGCGTTGTCCGCCACCTCCAGATAAATCCGATCGTCGATGTGAAACGGCTTGAAGAGGAAGGGGAGAGTCAACGCCAGGACCAGCACGACCAGCAAGAAGCGCCCCCCACTGCGGGACTCCGCGGGCGGTCGATCGCGCGGGTCGCCGGACGGAGGCCGAGTCTTCATGTGGCGCTCAGGGGGTCTCGACGGTGGCGTCCCGCCGGTTCAGCTTGGACAACTGGACTTTGTGAAAGATGCGGAGATACACCTTCTCCAGCCAGCGAATCAGGCGGATCTCCGGCATGAACTCGAAGAAGCGCCAGCGCAGCCGCAACCGCAAACAGCGGTAGTAAGAGTCGAAGAGCAGCATCAGCAACGGCTTGAATCGATTCTCGCTGAAGCGCTCGAATGCCCGCCGCTCGAAGAAACGGCTCATCACGTTGACCTTGGTGATGAAACTTTTCTGGCGCTTGGACAGGAACGGGTTGTTGTTCTGGCCGAAGTGGAAGTGGCTCCAGCCTTCCAGCGTGTCGGGGAACTCCATGCCGTAGACGAGCCGGGCCTTGTCGTAGAGGGTCGTTCCGGGGTAGGGGGTGTAAATGGCCACCGGGGCTACCCCGGCGTTGGGGTTGGCCGCCAGCAGTTCGAACATGAAATCCACGGTTTCCAGGGTTTCCTCTCGCTCTTCATTCGGGAATCCGGCCATGAAACCGTATTTGGCGTAGACGTCGGAGCCGGCCAGCAGCCGGTTCACCTCGCGCACCTGCTGCAGGTCGGTCCGCTTCAGAATCTCCTCGAGACGCGCCGGCGAGCCCGATTCGACTCCGATCCAGAGTTCCTTGAAGCCGGCCCGATGGAGTTTCTCCAGCATCGCCGGGCTGCGGCGGTACAGGTAGTCCACGCGGCAAGGCACCTGGATCAAGAGGTTCAGGTCCTTTTCGATCAGCAGGTCGCAAATCTCTTCCACCCGGCCGGGGTGGCCGAAGAAGTAGTCGTCCTCGATGAAGATGGCCCGCACCTGGAAGCGATCCACCAGATCGACGAGGTCATCGACCGTCCGCTGGGCGGAAGCATAGCGAAAACGCCGCTCGTTGAACTTCAGGTTGTAGCAGAATTCGCAATCGAAGGGGCATCCCCGGCTCGTCACGATCTGCAGTTGCGGCTCCGACGTGGAGGGAGCCGTGGTGAAGTAATGCTGCATGTCCAGCAAGTCGTAGTTGGGCCGGGGAATCACGTCCAGATCCTGGATCATGGGCCGGGAAGCGGTGTATTGGGGCCGGCCGTCCCGCAGGTAGCCGATTCCCGCCACCGAGGACAGATCTCCCCCCTGGCGCAGGCAGTCGGTCAGCTCGACCAGGGTGATCTCTCCTTCGCCCAGCACGATCAGATCGCACAATGGGTCGCGCAGCGTGGAGTCGGGGCAGAGGGTCGGGTGGACGCCACCCCAGACGATGGGAACGCTGGGATCGACGGCACGCACGGCCCCAGCCGCTTCCAGGCCGCCCCGGATCTGCATTCCCGTCATACTGGAAATGCCGACCAGAACGGGCCGCTCCCGGCGCAGCGCCTCGGCAACGTCTTCGGCAAAGGTGGTGGTGAGCCGTTCGTCGAGAATCTCCACCCGGTAGCCCGCCATTTCCAGTACGGTCCCCAGGTAGAGACAGGAGAGGGGCAGGCCCACGTTGACCCCGAATACGTCCATCCCCGTGATGGGGTAGAGCAGCAACACCTTGCCGAGATCCTCGCCCACTTCACGCTGCCAGGGATAGGTCGTCATTTCCTGCTTCTGCATCGCAACGCGGTCCTCAGCACATCAGCCAACGCTTGTAGAGATTTTCGGCCGCAGCCGTCAACTCCGGGAAGCGGCGCATCATGCGCGGGCGCAGGCGCGCCAGCGGATTCACCCATCGAGGGTGGTTGATGTAGTCACAGCCGGCGCACAGCTGCAGTTTATCGAAACTCCGCTCGTAGAGCAGCCGGCGTTTCTCGTTGAACGCCTCCGAATGCCAAACCTCGTGAATCGATTGCCTGGACACGTCACCCACCGTATATTCCGCCTCGGAATCGAAACAGCACATCGCCACCCGCCCGTCGGCCAGAATGGTGATGTAGTGCTGCAGCCGCTCGCAGAAATTGATTTTGTGCGGCGTCCGGCCGTTGCCACTCAGTTTTCCGGCCCAATTGAAATAGACCGAATAACGGACTTCGTCGGCTTCAGTCCAGGCTTGCTTCAGCTTGGCCCGGGTGGCCTTGTTCTGCGGGACGGTGACCATGGCGATCGAGACCTTGGGCCTGCTCTTCCCCAGGGCGTCGCGGTGCCGGATGAAATGCAGCACGTTGCGGCGTACCTCGTCGTAGTCCAGGTTGAGGCGGATCTTTTCGAAAGTCTCCTTGTCGCCCCCATCGATCGACACGATGAGGCTGTCGATCAGATCCTCCTGCAAGATGACTTCGGCCAGTTCCCGATCCAGTTTCGACCCGTTGGTGGTGAGATTCAGGTGGGTTCCCGGCGCCCCCTGACGCACGTACCGGAAATAGTCCAGCACGCCGGGGACGAGCAGGCTTTCGCCGTGCAGGTAGGGCAGCAGCTTGGGTGCTTGGAAGCGGCCGCACTCGTCCACGATCTTGCGGAACAGCGGCATCTGCATGATCTCGCGCCGGCGCAGCATGGCCGGCGTGGCGCAGATCGTGCAACGCGCATTGCACACGTTGGTGAGTTCCACGTAAACCTGATCGGGAAAGTCCGGATACGGGTACATTCCGCTCGCCTAGAACCGACTCAATTGACCCGAGATGCCTCGTTGGAGAGGAACTGCGGCAAGAAGTTCCTCTCAATGGCCTTCAAATACTTCTTGCTGGAACGGACGCTGAACAGCTTGGGCAGCATCCGCAGGAACCGAAAACGGGTCAGGAAGAAGTGCAAATACGCCTTTCGCTGGAGCCGCTTGAGCGTGTCGAAATCGAAATCCTCGGTCTTGATCTTGGCCACCTCGTGCAGATGATCCATCTCACGATTGGCGTCGTACAAGCCGTCTCGCATGATCTCGCGGCTCAGCTCCGTGCCCGCATAGGGGATGACGATGCTGAAGAGGGCTTCGTCCAAATCCGTCCGGCAGGCGAAACGGATGGTCATGTTGATCTCTTCAACTGTCTCAGTGGGGAAGCCAATCATGAAGAAGCCCAAGGTGTTGATGCCGTACTTGCGCATCCACCCGACCACGTCGTTGACCATGTGCAGCTTCAAGTACTTCTTGCTGCGCTTCTGAATCCGCGGGCTGGCCGACTCGATGGCGATTGCGATGTGGTGCGTGCCCGCCTGGGCCAGCTTGCGGACCAGCTCCTCGTCGATCCGTTCCAGCCGGATCCCATTGCCGAACTGAAGCGCCACTTGCATTCCCGACTCCACGATCAGGTCGCAGATTCGCTTGGCCCGGTCCATGTCGAAATTGAAGATGTCGTCCTCGATCATGAACTCCTGGATCTGGTAACGCGTGTACAGCATTTCCATTTCAGAGAGGACGTGCTCGGGGCTGCGGGCGCGGAAACGCTTTCCGAACAGGTCGTGGCAATAGGTGCAGTGCCAGGGGCAGCCCCGGCTGGTAAAAATCTGAATGGCCCGTTTGTAACGGGGAGTGTAACGCGCCGACTCGGCCGTGGCGTATCGCTCCAGGTCCAGCAGTTCATAGGCCGGCAGGGGAATCTCGTCGACCTCCCAGATGGGAGCTTGGGGCGGATTCTTGACCAGCGCCCCCGTTTCATCCTTGTACGCAAGGCCGGTGACCGCACTCGAGTCGCCGCCCGCTTCCAGCGTTTCCAGCAGTTGCGAGAAGGTCTCTTCCCCTTCTCCCATGCAGACGTAATCGCAGTAGTCCTTGGCCAGAACCTCGTCGGTCACGATCGTCGGATGCTGGCCGCCGAAGATGGTCCGAATGCCGGGGTCGAAGGCTTTGACCTGGCGGGCGGCGATTTCGGCGCCTTCGAACTCGGCGGTCATGCAACTGAAGCCAGCCAAGTCCCAATGCCGCTCCTGCAGCTTTGCCTGCAGCAATGCCTCGGCTTCCCTTTCCAGCGCCAGGTCCAGAATTTCCACGTGGTGGCCGCGCCGCTGGGCAATGGGGGCGATGTAGACCAAGCCGATGGGAATCCCCACGATCATGTCCATGAAGGTGGGCTTTCCCCGGATCAGCAATATGTTCATAGAGCTCTCCATTCCATTTCCGAGCGCCACGGTCAGCGGTCGACGAAGAGTGGGACCTTGTAAAAAAATGCCAGCTTCTCGAGTTTCGGGATCCAGGTACGGATCTTGAACATGTCCACCAGGAAACTCCCCAGGATCACCGGCAACCGGGGGTTGGGAGCATGGCAGTTCATGCAGTCCGGATAGTCGCTCAAGTCACCCCGCAGATGGGCGGCCCGCATCTTTTCCATCTTCTCGGAGTTCCACAGCTCGTGGACCGTCTGCTCGTTCACGTTGCCCATCGGTTCGGACTGCCAGGTGTGGCAGCAGGGATAGAAATCTCCCTTGTAGTTGATGGTGGCGGGCCCCTGCCACAACTGGTAGCAAGGGTGGCGGCGGCGTTCGTGCTGCATCCGCTCCTCGAGCGCCACCTCGGGGATCACGATCTCGTCCTCCTTGATGCGGACCTCGTCCACCCCTTCGATATTCCACATCCGCTGGAAATCACGGACCTGATGCTGGTTCTCGGGCAGGCGCACCATCTGCAGCACGGTGAAGACCTCTGCCCCCATCTCGCGCTTGATCTCCAGGAAACGCAGGATGTTGGCCCGCACCTGGTGAAAGTCGCCGCCGATTCGATAAGTCTCGTACACCTCGGGGGTCGTCCCGTCGAAGGCCAAAATGAGATTGTCCAGCCCGGCCCGAATCAGTTCCCGGCTCTTGTCGTCGCTCAGCAAGCTGGCGTTGGTGGATACCACGCTGTAGATGCCCTGGTCTTTGCAGTAGCGGACCATCTTGTGCAGTTCGGGGTTCATGAGCGGCTCGCCCCCACCCCAGGGGAAGACCAGTTCGGTATTTCCCTTGACCTGGTCGATCACTTCCTTGAACAGCTCGAAATCGAAATCTTCGGGCGGGTAGTAGCCAAATTCCCGGGGGCACATCGGGCACTTGAAATTGCACTTGGCGGTGTTTTCGACGATCAACGTGATCGGGTATGCCTGGAGTTTCGGCTGTCCGGTGAGGTAACCGGTCATGAGCCTGTACCGATTGCGCACGTGAGACCACTTCATGATGCTAATTCCTTCGCCGCGACCATCTTAACAGAATGCCCAGCGGGAGCAAGAGGCAGGGCGCAGGCAGAGTTGGGCCAGGTTGCGGCGGGGCTCCGCGCAGCCCCCCAGCGGCAGGCAGGCCCACGCCCCCCCGAGCGGTTTGGCGGCCCCGGCAGTTGCTGGTATCATCGAAACGATGCACTATCAGCGCGGACCTTCTCCGATGATCGGTCCTCGGATCACGCCGCGGGTCAAAACGCTGATCATCGCCTGCGTGGCGGTATTCGTGCTCCAGATGTTGGCTCATCGAATCGAGGGAATCTTCGGCCTGGTCCCGGCATTGGTGTTGGGCCAGTTCTACCTCTGGCAGCCCTTCACCTATCTCTTTTTGCACGGCGGCTTCGGGCACATCCTGATCAACATGCTGATCCTCTGGATGTTCGGCAGCGAGATGGAACGGTACCTGGGCAGCAGCCGGTTCCTGCATTTCTACTTCGTGACGGGGGTCGGAGCCGGCCTGCTGTCAGTGGCGGTGGATCCCTTTTCCCCGATCCCCATCATCGGCGCCAGCGGCGCCATCTACGGGATCCTGATGGCCTATGGGATGCTGTTTCCCGACCGGCTCGTGTACCTGTACTTCCTGATCCCCATCAAGGTGAAGTATCTGGTGGCGATCCTGGGGGCGATTTCGTTCCTGTCGGCCATCAACTCTCCGGGCAGCAACATCGCCCACGTCGCCCATCTGGGCGGCATGATCTTCGCCTTTCTCTACTTGAAGGGATGGCTCTTTCCGTCCAACCTCCGCCAGGCGTACTATCGCTGGCGCCTCAATCGGCTGCGCCGCAAATTCAAGGTGTACGAAAACGAACGGCGGCGGCGCGAAGACGACTTCTGGATCAACTGACGGACTGGCTGCGAAGGGAGAGCGGGGCAGGCGTTCTGCTCCCCGAGACACCGTTTCTGCGAGACATCTGCACCCCCACCGGCAATCTCAATGTTCCAGGAGGTGACTCCGGACCTCTGGGCCTAGACCCTCTGGGCGCCGGCGACTCCGGCCGCCGTGCGCAGCAGTTCCGCTTTGTCGGTCCGCTCCCAGGTGAAGTTCGCTTCTTCCCGCCCGAAGTGTCCGTAGGCCGCCGTGGCCTTGAAGATGGGACGGCGCAGCTCCAGCGCGTCGATGATGCCCTTGGGAGTCAGGTCGAAGTTTTCGCGAATCAGCTCGGTGAGCAGGTCTTCAGGCACTCTTCCGGTACCAAAGCAGTCGACCATCACGGACACGGGTTCGGCCACGCCGATGGCATAGGCGAGCTGCACCTCGGCTCGTTCGGCCAGGCCGGCCGCCACCACGTTCTTGGCAATGTAGCGAGCCATGTAAGAGGCGGATCGATCCACCTTGGACGGGTCCTTGCCCGAGAAAGCGCCGCCGCCGTGGCGCGCCATGCCACCGTAGGTGTCGACGATGATCTTTCGGCCCGTCAAACCGCAGTCCCCCTGCGGCCCGCCCACCACGAAGCGGCCCGTGGGGTTGATGTAGACCTTGGTCCGAGCGTCCATGAGTTCGGTCGGAATCACGGCTTCGATCACGTCCTGGCGGATTCTCCGATGGATCTCCTCGTTGGCCACCTTGTCGCTGTGCTGGGTCGACACCACGACCGCGTCGACCCGGACGGGCTGAATCCCGTCGTACTCGATGGTGACTTGAGACTTGCCGTCGGGCCGCAGCCATTTGATGCGGCCCGACTTGCGCATCTCGCTCAAGCGCTTGGTCAGGTGATGAGCCAGCTGAATCGGCATGGGCATCAGTTGGGGAGTCTCATTGCAGGCGAACCCGAACATCAACCCCTGGTCTCCCGCCCCTCCCGCGTCGACACCCATGGCGATGTCGGGCGACTGGTTGTCCAGTGAGCAGACCACCCCGCAGGTATCGCAGTCGAAGCCGTACTTGGCGCGGGTGTAGCCGACATCCCGGATGGTGCGCCGCACGACCTCGGGAATCTCTACATAGCAGTTGGTCGTGATCTCGCCGGCGACCACCGCCAGCCCGGTCGTGATCAGGGTCTCACAGGCCACGCGCGCCTGGGGATCTTCGCGGTAGATGGCGTCCAGGACGGCATCCGAGATCTGGTCGGCAATCTTGTCGGGGTGCCCTTCCGTCACCGACTCCGACGTGAACAGGTGTCGAACCTTCGGGTTCATTGATCCTCCTTGTCAGCATTCCGTCATCGCTGGGAGACCGAAGGTCCCCAATCTCAAAAACTAGAGCGCTGCCCGGAACTCTCCGAACAGCGCCTCAAAATCAGAGCATTATACAACGAGTTCGGGCCGGCCCTGCGACCCGGCCAGCCGGCCTCACCAGATTCCAGCACCCGAGTTCACCCGCCACACCTTGTCTGCAGGCTGCGCTTGCAGCGATTCGCACGCTCGCCGCGCCGTTCCGGACTCACCTCGGGCAGCAGGGGCCGACAGCCGGAACCCATCAGCTTTTCTGCGTGCTCACCGAGCCCGAAAAGAGATCGTCCTACTTGCGGTCTCGAACGCCGGATTCCGGCTGCTCCTTCCGCCAGGACTCGGGGGGCGTCACGGGTCCCGGCCGGACCAGCTGAATTCGGAACTGCTCCAGGAATTCCTCCCAGCCCAGCTCGAGCACGCCGGCAGTCGCATCCGGCAGCGGGTCCTCTCCAGAATCCACCCGCCCGACTCCCTCGCGAGAGCGCAGCGGGAATCCCAGGGTCTTCATGAATCCCTGGTATCCCTCCGAGCCCATGGGCATGATGAGACGGGGGAACGGCTCTGCCACGGATGCTGGAGGAACCAGCGGATCCTGGGCGGCCACGGCCGCTACGTCGACCAGCGGGATGCTCAGACCGTAGAACTCGTTGATCCGCTGGATGAAGGCGTTGGCGGTCAAAGCGTGGGCAGTATTGGTGGGATGCACTCCGTCCAGAGTGAAGAGGCCTCCCAGAAAATCGGTGGTCAGGAGCCGGCCTCCCACCTGCACGCCATTCTGATCGAAGTCGTTGAGCACGCCGTTGGCATCGACGACGGGAATGTTGAGCTGCGCGGCCAAGGCGCTGATGAAGCCGTTCATCTGGGCCACCAGCACGCGGAGCTGGCCCACTTCCGCGGCCGTCAGCACCACGTTGGACGGCAAGGGAGGCGCCATCTGGCCCGTCAGAATCGCGCTCACCAGGGGGATGCCGGGAGCCGTCACCAGATCGCCAGGCCCGATCCCCAAAACCGGCCCGATCACCTCCAGGGGCGCTCCCGCCGCCGCCGCCACTTCCTCGGCCGGAGTCAGGAAGGGGATGACGGTGACATCGGGAATGTTGGCGACCACCATCCGGGTGGACGTGAAGGCCAGCAGAGCTCCCACCGCCATGGGGTAGGTTGCCTGAAATGCCTCGATCGGCGTGGCCAGGGAGGGATCACCAGCCAGGGCCGCTCCCAGCACGTCGTTGAGACCCAGCCAGAAGATGGTAAAGGTGGGCTGCAGCCCCACCGCCAGTTCGATCTGGCTGACGGGAGGCACACCGAACAGCGCCGTCAGGGGCACGCCCAGAACCAGGTTGGGGAAGACCAGGGCGGAATCGCTGCTGGCGAAATCGGGCCGAACCGTCAACGCCTCGAACACGCCCTGTCCCGTAATGGCGATGTGTTGCGGGACGATCAGAGGAAAGCCCCTCGAGGCGGCGCTCCCCGTCACAGGACCGGGAACGGGCACCCCGTCGACCAGGCGGATTTCCTGTCCAACTCCGGGGGCGGGAAACAGCGGCAGAAACAGATAGGTGCCCGCCTGCCGGGCGATCAGCGCCGGAAAAGAGGCGATCTGGCCTTCGGAACGGACCACCCCGCTCTGGAATCCCGCCGCCACGCTGTCGCCGACGGCAATCGTGTTGACGAAGCTGACGGGAGGCTGACCGTCCTGCGCCGGTACGGCGCCCCCGGCCAGGCCCAGAATCAGCAGAAGATGAATGGCTGTTCTCGTAACTCTCATTGACGTTGCCTCCGCCTTTAGAAAACGAACCGAATGCCGAATTGAATCTGGCGCGGGTCGAAAGCCGACGTGAAACCCAGCGGCCGGTTGGACGGAATGTTGGCGCTGCCCTGGACGCGGGCGTCGGCCAACAGGGCCGAGCCGACCACGTTGTTGACGCCCGAGTAGTTCACGTTGTTGAACAAGTTGAAAGCCTCGAAGATGAATTCGAAATAGGTGTCCTCACGGGTCAAACGGAACCGCCGCGAAAGCCGCAGATCGGTCGCGAAAAAGTCCGGCCCCTCGCCCGTGTTGCGTCCGACCTGGGTGAGATCCGTTTGCAGGGGCCGGTCGGTCTCCTCGTGGGTGTCGTTGTTGCGGTCGAATCCGTTGAGCAGGTTGAAGGGCTTGCCACTGGCGGCCGTGATGATGGGCGAGACCACCCAGTCCCCCAGCAGGTTCTTGACGAAGCCGTTGCCCCGCCCCGTCTGCCACGGGCTCTGAAAGACTCCACTGAACACCAGCCGCTGCCGCTGATCGAAAGTCGACAGCGAACGCTCCCCGGCCAGGTTGGCCTGGTTGTTGGGCTGCAGCGGGGTGATGAAGTCGGTGGTGTCGTCGATCGCCTTGGCCAGCGTGTAGGCGAGGTTGAACGAGAAGTTCCCTGAGAAGCGCTTCTTGAGGTTGGCCGCGAAGCCGTGGTAGATCGAGCTGGCGCTGGTTTCGATCATGTTGATCTGGATGAAGCGCGGGTCGCGCAGTCCCAGGAACTGGTTGGGTCCGACCGGATTGACATTGATGTCCCGGGAACGGATCAGGTGAACGCCCTTGTTGAGACTGTAGTCGAAACTGATCGACCAGTCGCGCCCCAGGGCCTGCTCGACTCCCAGGCCGGCCTGGTGACTGTACGGGTTCACCACGTCGCCGGCCCCGGGAAGAATTACCGAAGGAGTTGTGCCCGGCGTGATGCCCAGGTTTTGCAGCGCCTGCTGACCGCTGATTCCGGCCTGGCAATCGCCACTCGGGCAGACCTGCTCGAAAATGTCAGCTGAAGTGGTGGGAATCCCGATTTGCGGGAGTCCGGTCAGGGGCAAAAACACCTGCGAAATCTGCCCCGAGAGCACCTGCGACACGAACGCGATGGCCTGGAAGAAATTCTGATAGAAAATTCCGTAGCCACCGCGGATCACTGTCCGGCCGTTGTTTCCCGGGTCCCAGGCGAAGCCGAAACGGGGAGCAAAGTTGTTGCGGTCGTCGACGGCCGCGTCCTCGAATTGGAAGAGGGGCGTGTTGTTCACTACGTTGGTCGTCTCGGTCCGCCAGTCGATGTCGTAGCGAACTCCCAGGTTGAGCGTGAAATTTTCCCGCACCTTCCAGGTGTCCTGCAGATACAGCGCCAGTTGCGGATATTTGTAGCCGGTGAAGGGGTCCCCGAATCCCTGCAGGAAGCTGATGGGCAGCCCGAAGTTGAACGACTGCAGGGTCGAGATGGGGGCCAGGAGGTTGGGCGCCAAATCGGGGCGTCCCAGGCCGCCGGCCGCCACCGGGGTGCTCAACTGCCGAATCAAGCCGGCCGTGGTTCCCGGGCCCAGCTGGGCATCCAGAATGGAGGCCAGCGGGATGCGCTCGCCAAAACTGAAACGGCCCCCCAGAAAGACCGCCGCAAAGCCGTCGAAGTCCAGCACGTTCAAGTCGGCGCCCACCTTGAGCGTGTGCCCGCCCCGAATCAGCGTCAGGTTCTCCGTGAACTGGAAAACTTTCTCGTTGTATCCGGTGGGGTTGAAGAACTCCCGGCCGAACTCCGCCACCCCGGAGAGCGTCAGCTGGGGGCCGAAAGGATCGTTGGTGAGGACTTCGAAATCCCGGTTGGCGAACTGGAACTTGAACTCGTTCAGCGTGCTGGGGCTGAAGATGTGGGTGTCGGTGAACACCACCGCATAGTCGCGAGAGTCGAACTGTACGCCGTTGCTGACTCCCTCCAGAGCGCCGAAGTTGGCGTTGTCCGTGAACGAATCGTTGAAGTTGAACCGGAATACCATCTGGTTGTTCTGGCTGGCCTGATGGTCGACCTTGACCGAGAAGGTGTCCGAGTCGGCCTGGAAAGGAAAGGTGCCGCTCTCGCGCTCGAAGATCCTCAGGGTCGTCGGGAAGTTGCTCTCCAGCGTCTGCAGAGCCCCGAAGCGCGGGTCGATGAAGGCCGCCGACAGGAATTCCAGCGAGGGGACGCCCGTGGAAGCCAGAAAGCCGAAAAGATCGAGCTGCGAGGGCGTGGGTTGAAAGATGGTCGGGTCGTCCAGGAAGGTCACGAACAGCGATTCGTCGCGATCCAGGCCTTCATAGCTGGCGAAAAAGAACGTCCGGTCCTTGACGATGGGCCCGCCCACCGTCCCGCCGTACTGATATCGCTCGAACAACGGGTCGGCTTCGCGCGCGAAGGTGTTGCGCGCGTCGAACGAATCGTCCCGGAAGAAGAAGAACCCGGAGCCGTGAAATTGATTCGCACCCGATTTGCTGACGATGTTGATCACCCCGCCCCGGGCCCGGCCGAACTCCGCCGAGAATGTGTTGCGGTTGATCTGAAATTCCTGGATGGCCTCCTGGCTCAGCGTGGATCGCACCGAGTTGGAGATGGGATCGACGTTGTCCACGCCGTCCACCGTGAGGTAGTTGCTGCGCTGGTCTTGTCCTCCGAAGGAGATGCCGGAGGTGGGCGCTTGCACGGCCGCCTCGGTAGTCAGGATGTTCCGATCGCCCACGCCTGGCGTGAGCAGGGCGAAGTCCAGGAAGTTGCGCCCGTTGATCGGCAGGTTGTTGATCTCGACCTGGCTGATGGTGGCCGACTGCACCGTGCGCTGCTTCTCGATGACGTCGGCGTTGCTGATGACCGTGACTTCGGTTTCGCTGGTCTGAACCTCCAGCGTGATATCGAGATTGGCGGACTGTCCCACCGTCAAGGTCACCCCCTGGAAGACCTTGGTCTGAAAACTGGGGAACTCCGCCCGAATCTCGTACTCACCGGGGGGCAGCAGCGGAATCCGATAACTTCCCACGTCGTCGGTGACCGCCGCGCGGGTGAAGCCCGTGTTGACGTTGCGGACCGTGATGTCGACACCCGGCAGCACGCCTCCGGTGGCATCTTTGACCACGCCGATCAAGTCGGCCGTGCTGGATTGCGCTTGCGCCCAGAGACCGGCCGTCGCCAGCACTCCGACGGCAAGTATTGTGATCACCCGTTTCATCGATCCTCCTTCGGCTTCCGCCCCCGGCGCAGGCGCCAGGACTGTCCCAATTGCGAAAAATCTAAGACAAAAGCAGAGCGTGCCCCGAACGAGACACTCATGAGGGCAATTCATGGGTCCCCTCACTCTCGTCGGGTTTATACGTGAAATCGGTGAACCAGTCAATTGAGATCGCGACGGCTGCGGGGTTTGCGCGCGCCCGAGTTCGAGTCTCAGGAGGGGCCGTCGCCAGGCGTCGCAAACACAACCGGATCAGCCCGGGCCCGATCCAGGAGAGCGGTGGCAGCGCCCGTCAGACCCTCCCGGGCCTACAGGCCGAGCCGCCGAAAGCCTCCTGCAAGCACCGAGGACGAGCCCACTCCCCACCGGAGACGCGAACCGGGGACAGGGCATTTTCCCTCGGGACACAACGCGAACCACGGTGAACGCCCATCGGGGACAGGGCATCGGGGACAGGGGACAACACCCGCCGGACACCACCCACCGGGGACACCGGGGACAGGGCACTCCCACAACTCCCACCAACTCC
>JBFKLX010000048.1:0-28331 GCA_041630155.1 Acidobacteriota bacterium | reverse complement strand
TGCACCAGGTTTCGTCGCGAGGCGTCGGAAGCGCCGCGCTGACCAGGCGTTACGCCCGAGGCCCCCGGAGGCGTAGTCGTGCACTCCGTCGAGGAGGCCGAGGGCGGGCAACGCAGTCAACGCGGATGATCACGGCGCCGCAGCAGAAAGCTGGGGCATGATCCGGGCTAGGACCCCGGCACGTAGAGTTCGACCTCGGCGCGGCGGTTCCGCTGGCGTCCCTCTGCGGTGAGATTGGAAGCCACGGGTCGGTCTGAGCCGGCGCTGCGAATCTCAATACGCGAGGTACTGATCTGGTGTTGGCTGATCAGGTAATCGCGCAGCAGGCTGGCCCTGCGCAAGCCGACTCTCCGATTCACCGCTTCTGAGCCCCTGCTGTCGGTATGCCCGGTGATCGTGACCCTCAGCTGCGGGTTGCCCTGCAACTTGAGTGCGATTTCGTCCAAATGCGCCTTGGCCAGGTTGTCGGCCCGATCGTCGATTTGCACGACGATCCTCTCCCGCACCGACAGAATGCCCACGCTGGAACAGAGTCCGCCCCGCCCGTCGCTGACGGCCACGCGTGCCAGGTGGGTGCCGCCGCTCAGTGGCGAAGTGTCCCAGTTCCAGGACGAGGTGGTGTCGGGGTGTGGTTGGTCGTCCAGCGCCCAAACGTAGGTCAAGGGGTCGTCGTCGGGATCCGTGGCGTTGGCCGAAACTCGAGCCTGTTCGCCTGACACGAGGGTGCCCGGCTCTACGACAACGGCGCAGAGGGGGTCACGGTTGGGCCGGCGATCCACGGTGAATTCGTATTCACAGCTGGCTGTACGAGAATCGGCAGCAGTTACGATTGCCCGGAGTGAGTGGGTGCCCGCTGCCAGATCGACCGGCGACAGTTCCAGCGTCGGTCCCGGCACCCCCACCGGATCGCCGTCCAGTGTCCATGAGAAGCTCACGGCATCCTCATCGGCACCGGAGACCAGTGCCCGCACCGAGGCCGATCCACCCGGGACGACGTTTCTTGTCGACCCCTCACAAGCGACTTCCAGCGGCGGCGAGGGTGGGGTGGGCGGAGGCGGCAGCATGCCCAGCAGACGTTCCGCGCAGCAATTTCCCTTGCCGGCACAGCAGCAAGGCTGGTCCAACGCGGGTTCCCCGTCCACCAGATCGCCCTGAACGACGGCCGCATCGGCCGGGAACTCGTTTCGGAGTTGGCCCGCCAGGCGAGCCCGGTTGCCCTCCACCCATCGAATGCAGTGCGCCTCTCGGGTCCTGCCGTCAGGGGTTCGAAGTACGACGCGCTGAAGGGCGTCGACTGCCGAAGCGTCGGTCAGGACCAAAACCGCGTCGCCATCGTCGGCTTCCTGAAGCAGGCTGGCAACCACCCCACGATCCCTGACCAGGCTGGCCTGGATCACCAGTGTTCCAGTGGGGAAGTCGTGGGCGAGCCGCCGGGTCAGCTTCACACGGTCCTCACGCACCGACTTGACACACTGGACCTCCTGGGTGCGGCCGTCGGCGGATCTCAGCAAGAGCACTGCTCGGGGGTCCAGTTGGGACGCGTTTTCCACCCGCAAGGCGCGCTCGCCCTTCTCAGCGGGTGCGGACAGCAGGGTAGCCACGAACTCCGCAGGGTGAATCCGAACCGGATCCGCGACATCCGGCGGAGGGAGCGCACTGGCGGCCCCGTGAGAGTTGCGGGCCAAACCCGCGCCGAGAGTCAGAGCTGCAAGGAGTAAGCACGAACCCGCACGCCGGCAGGCCCTTTCGCTACCAGAAATGATCATGATGCCGCCTCACCGCCGGCCGCACTGTGCATCGGTCCGAAGCACGAGCAACCCGGCCACTGTCTGTTGCGGCCCCGGTAGGAATAGAATCGAAAGTCGTCGTTCCCCAAGACACACTTCCGCCAAATCCTTGTTCCTTATAACCGAAAAATGCCGAAAATGACAGTGAGAAGGACGAAACCGAGTTTCTCAGGCACGCCGGAGAGCCGCCAGAACGCGCTTTCGGAGCCGGACAGCGCGGGGCGTCACTTCCAAGACCTCGTCCTCCCGAATGTACTCCAGGGACTGTTCCAGACTCATGCGTCGTGGAGGGACCAGGTGAACGAGCTCTTCACCGGTCGAGGACCGCATGTTGGTCAGCTTCCGTTCCTTGGTGATGTTGACGTCCAGGTCCTGTGGCCGAGCGTTTTCGCCCACGATCATCCCCCGGTAGACTTCCTCGCCGGGAGCAACGAAGAGTTCACCGCGCGGCTGCAGGTGCTCAATCGCGTAAGCGGTTGCTTTTCCCGGCCGGTCCGCCACCAGAGAGCCGCTCCCCCTGTGGGCGATCTCCCCCTGCCAGGGATCGTAGCCGTCGAAGACGTGCGTCAGGATGCCGTTTCCGCGCGTATCCGTCAGAAACTCGGTTCTGAAACCGAGCAGCCCTCGGGATGGAATTCGGAATTCCATGCGGGCGCGACCCGTTCCGTGGTTGACCATCTTTGTCATTCGGCCCTTCCGCATCCCAATCTTTTCCGTGACGACGCCAATGTATTCTTCCGGCACGTCCACGACCAGGTTTTCCATGGGTTCGTGCAAAACGCCATCGATGCTCCGAGTCAGGACCTGCGGCCGGCCCACCGTCAACTCGAAATTCTCGCGGCGCATCATTTCGATGAGAATGGCCAGCTGGAGTTCGCCTCGTCCCGAGACTTGGAACGCGTCGGGAGATTCTGTGTCCTCGACTCGAATGGAGACGTTCGTGAGGACTTCACGCTGGAGTCGCTGCTTGATTTTCCGAGAGGTGAGGTGCTTGCCTTCCCTGCCCGCCATGGGCGCATCGTTGACAGACATCACCACCGCGATGGTGGGCTCGTCGATCCGAATCGGGGGAAGCGGCCGGGGATCCTCCAGGGAGGACAGGGTCTCGCCGATGCTGATCTCGTCGATGCCCGAAAGGGCGACGATGTCCCCGGGCCCGGCATCCTCGAGGCGTGTCCTGCGAAGTCCCTCATAGCCGAACAGCCCCTTGACCTCCACGATGGTCGGCGCTCCGTCCAATGCCAGCCGCGTCACCCGCTGGCGTTCTGCCAGATTCCCGTTGAAGATTCTGCCGATGGCCAGGCGTCCCACGTAATCGTCGTAATCCAGACTCGTCACCAGCATCTGGAGAGGGGCGGACGGGTCGAACCGGGGCGGGGGAACGGTCCGGAGAATCTGCTCGAAAAGAGGCTCCAGGCTCTGATCGTCCCCATCCAGGCTGGTGCGGCAGTGACCCGCTTTGGCGTTGCAATAGAGAACCGGGAACTCGACTTGCTCTTCGCTGGCATCCAGGTCGATGTAGAGGTCGTAGATCTCGTCCAGAACCCTGGCCGGACGCGCATCCGGGCGGTCGATCTTGTTGACGACCACGATCGACGGGTGCCCCGCCTCGAGGGCCTTGCGCAAGACGAATCGAGTCTGGGGCAGAGGTCCCTCACTGGCATCCACGAGCAGCAGGACCCCGTCGACCATCTTCAAGGTCCGCTCCACCTCACCACCGAAGTCGGCATGCCCCGGAGTGTCGACGATATTGATCCGGACGCCCCGATAGGACACGGACGTGTTCTTGGCCATGATGGTGATGCCCTTTTCTCGCTCCAGATCGATCGAGTCCATTACGCGTTCTTCGACCTGCTCGTTGCTGCGAAAGATGCCGCTCTGCCAGAGCATGGCGTCCACCAGCGTCGTCTTGCCGTGGTCGACGTGCGCGATAATGGCGAGATTTCGGATCTCCTCGCGGCGTGCGGCCGGGTCGCTTCCGCCCTCGATTTTCAAATTTTCTGGGAGTGATTTCAGCATAGCGATACGCTTTCTTCGCCTTCAGCCAAACCGGCGCTCACCACGGCAGGCAAATGGGCCGTGGTTCAAAGCGGAACCGACTGCAGTGGGAACGGCGGAGCCGCTACGGGCTCAGCCCTTCAGAGCGGATCACATCTTGACGCGCTCCTGATAGGTGCCGTCGTTGGGATTGACTCGGACCTTGTCACCTTGCTTGATGAAGGGCGGGACTTGCACGACCACACCCGTCTCCAGGGTGGCCGGCTTGTAGCTGGCCGAGGCGGTCGCCCCCTTGAGTTCCGGCTCGGTTTCGACCACGGTCAAGTCCACCGTGGAGGGCAGATCGACCCCAATCGGCTGGCCGTCGAAGTACTCCACCACGATGCGCATCCCCGGGGCCAGGTAGTCCACGCCGCTGCCCAGAGCCTCGTTGTCCAAAGCGATTTGCTCGAAGTTTTCGGTGTTCATGAAATGGTGGAGTTCGGGATCGGAGTAGAGATACTCCATCTCGTGCTGCTCCAGAATGGCCCGTTCCACCGACTCGGTGGCGCTGAAGCGCACCTCCATGGAGGCTCCGGTCATCAGGTTGCGCAGCTTTGCCTGAACGAACGCCCGCAGGTTTCCCGGCGTCCGGTGCTGAAACTCCATCACTCGATGGGGCGTGTCGTTGTACAGAATAATCATCCCTTTGCGGACGTGACTGGCTAACATCGCTCAATAACCCCTTGGTCCCGTGGCCGCTTTCCGGTGGCACGGGGAAAGCTCAAATCTCAACCCCGAGAAGCTCGAAAGAGAGCACCAAATCCCTAATTCCCAGTGGCGAGCGCCGGGCTGGCCGTCGGCTTCGATGTTCGAGCCCAAAACTTTACACTGTAACTTGGGGCGGGCCGTCACTGCAACTGCCATGACTTTACGGACCGGGGCACGGGGCGGGAATCAAGGTCGCGGGCGAGCTTTGGGGGCTTGCTCAGGGCGCGGACGCTTCCCTCCCCTGCAATCCGATCCCTGGCGGATGACTGGCCAGGTGGCAGACACCAGGATTGACCGGTAGCGGCTTCGCCCTTTACCGTTGCGGCACGGCTGGGAGGGCCCCGATGCGTGCATATTACGACATGGACGCCAATCCGGAGATTCTGAAACGGGAGCGTGTCGCCGTTCTGGGCTACGGCATACAAGGCCGAGCCCAGGCCCTCAATCTGAGGGACAGCGGCGTTTCGGTCGTCGTGGGCAACCGCCACGACAGCTACGAGGAAACGGCTCGGGGAGACGGCTTCGAAGTGTTCTCCCTGGGCGAGGCGACCCGCCAGGCCTCGCTCGTACTGCTGCTGCTCCCCGACGAAGTTCAGCCCCAGGTGTTCCCCAGCGAGGTCGCTCCAGGGTTGCTCGAGGGGAACGGTCTGGTGGTAGCGCACGGATTCGTCCTGCGCTACGGCCTGATCTCGGCCCCTCCCCAGGTCGACCTGATGATGCTGGCCCCTCGGATGCCGGGACGCTACCTGCGAAGCCGGTACCTGGCCGGTTGGGGAGTTCCCGCTTTCGTGTCGGTCGAGCACGACTGGACGGGGCACGCCCGGGACCGTCTCCTGGCCCTCTCCTTCGCGCTGGGGATCACCCGCTGTGCAGCCCTGGAAGTGAGCGCCGCCATCGAAACCGAGCTCGATCTGTTTTCGGAGCATTTCACCTTTCCACTGATCTTTCGAGCATTGGAGCTGGCGTTCGAGTGTCTGGTCGATGCGGGTTACCCACCTGAAGCGGCCCTCATGGAGCTGCATGGATCGGGAGAATTGGGAGAAGTCCTGTCCGCTGCCTCCCGGGAGGGGCTGTACGAAATGATCGAAACGCACGCCTCTCCAGCCTGCCAGGTGGGCCTGGCCAGAAACTGGGAGGAAGCGCCGGGCCCGGAGGAGGACTTGCGCCGGACCATCGGCAGGGTGCTGGCCGACATTCGAGACGGCGGTTTTTGCCACTATCTGCTGAATCAGCAAGCGGAGGGCCATCCGGACCTGGGCCGTTGGCACCGCCGCCAATCCCGCGCTTTGATCCAGGCCGGGGAACGCCTCCGGATGATTCTTCGCCGGCCCCAACCGACGCCGTCCCGGGGAGGAAACCCGGAGCCCGAATAATGCACCCAGAGGACACCGACTTGGCGACGGAAGAACCGAGGGAGACTTTCCAGTCGAGTTGGGGAACCATTCTGACGACTGCGGGAGCCGCCATCGGCCTGGGGAATATCTGGCGCTTCCCGTACATGATGGGCTTGTTCGGCGGTGGCGCTTTTCTGCTGGTTTACCTGGCCGTGGTCGTCCTGTTCGGAATACCGGGTTTGATGGTCGAATGGACCTTGGGCAGGCGAACCCGGCGGGGGCCATTGGGAGCCTTCCAGAGGGCCGGTTTGCGCGGCGGGGGTGCTTTCGGCTACCTCCTGCTGCTGACCGTCACCATGGCGGCCTCCTACTACGCGGTGGTGATTGCATGGGTCCTGTTCTACGGCGCCGCCTATCTCGTCGGCAGTCCGCCCACCGAGGCGTCGGCCTTTTTCGAGTGGCTGACGGCGGGCCTCTGGCCCCAGGCTGGTGCGTTGCTCGTGACCGTGGGGCTGGGCTGCGGATGCATGTACTGGGGCGTGCGGCGGGGAATCGAACGGGTCAGCCGGCTCGTAACGCCGCTGTTCTTCGCGATCACGGCGGTCCTGATCGTGCGGGCACTCACACTTCCAGGGGCGCTGGAGGGGCTCTCCTTCTACCTGACTCCGCGCTGGTCCCAGTTCACGGGCGCCACTTTCCTGGCGGCCACTGGACAGGCCTATTTCTCGCTGGCCCTGGGGGGCACCTTCATGGTGATTTACGGCAGCTATATGCGAGCCGATGAGAACATCCCGCGAAGTGCCGTGGGAACAGCGCTAGCCGATGCTTCGGCGGCGTTCATCGCGGGCCTGGTGGTGGTCCCCTCGCTGTTCGCCTTCGACATCGACCTGGCGAGCGGACCTCCCTTGCTGTTCGTGGTCATGCCCCAAGTCTTTCAACGCGTACCCCTGGGGGGCCTTTTCGGGGCGCTCTTCTTTCTCGCCATTTTTCTGATTGCGATGCTCTCGTTGGTAGCTGCCTATCAGGTCCTGGCCGCTGCGATGCAGGACGGATGGAACTGGAGCCGGCGGCGCGTCCTGTTCGCAATCTTCGTGGCCGAGAGCCTGCTGGCGGTGCCGTCCATGCTCAGCCTGCGGTACTTGTTCGGAAGCGATCTCATTTGGGGCTCGGTGATGCAGCCCGTGGGAGCGGTGCTCTCCGTGTTCGCGCTGGCATGGTGTTCGAGCCGGGTCGCGCTGTTGAACGACATGAGCAGAGGGGCCGGACGGCAACTGCCGGGCTGGTTGTATTACTGGATCAAATATGTGATCCCGCTGGCCGTGGTGTCAGCACTGGTGGCCGGGCTGCTGGCAGCCTAGCCGGTGCATGGGAGGGCCCTCCAGACCGGGCGCGAACCCAGGGTCCCGATCTCTGTTCAGGGATCGGTCCAGGAGTGCTCTAGGCCTTTCATCAGCGCCCACATGGCTTCGTTCAGTGGGGTGGAGACACCGGTCTGGCGGCCCCAGCGGGCAATGGCGCCGTTGAGGAAATCGACCTCGGTGGGCCGGCGCGCGAGTACGTCCTGAAGCATGCTCGCCTTGTGCTTTCCGGGAGCCTGCGCTCCTTTCCGGACCATCTCGCGGGGATCTCCGTGCAACTCGATCCCCAGGGCCGCGGCCACCGCCTCACCCTCCCCAATCAGGCGTTCGAAGAGCTCGTTGGTCGAGGGGAAGAAAGTTGCCGCGCCGTGGTGCAACTGGGTCAAGGCGCCCACGGGGTTGGTCGCGGCGTTGAAAATCAGTTTGGTCCATTGCGCGCCGCGCGCGTCTTCCAAAGCATGCGTTTTCAGACCCGCCTCGTTCAGCAGATCCGCCAGCCGTTTCACCTTTTCCAGGGGAGTGGCCGACGGCTCGAAGGGACCAATCCAGGTTTCCCCGCTGATGTCGTAGCAGACGTGACCAGGTTCGACCAGATGCCCGGCGGGAAAGGTCGTTCCCCGAATGACGTAACGCACGTGTTCGGCCAGGATCTCTTCGTTGCCGGCGCCGTTCTGAACCGAGCAGACGGCGCTCTCCGGCCCGAACAGATGGGCAGTCTGCTGAATCGCGGCACGCGTGTGCATGCTCTTGGTGACCACCAGGCCGAAGTGGGCGGTCGGAAGCTGGGAAGGATCGCTGCAGGCCTGCAGCCGGCTGGTGAATTCGGCCGCGCCGCTGAGCCGCAGGCCCTGGCGGTTGATTGCGTCGACGTGTTGCCGGTTGAGATCGTACGCATAGACTTGCGCGGCCGGCAGCCGGGCCAGATGAGCGGCAAAGATGCTGCCGATGGCGCCACAGCCGACGACACAGATCTTCATGCACCTGCTCCCGTGGGCCTCGATTCCCGGCCGGTGAAGACCTGCCAGGGGATCCGGGAAAGACTGATCCCCTCCTGGCGCCCCACCAGGAACGTGTCTTGCGTGTACAGGCAGCACTCCCCCTGGGGGTCGACGACCTGAGGATGAAAGGACAGCACCATGTTCTCGCGCAGCAGCGTTTCGGTTTCCGCTCCGATGGCGGGATGCTCGATCATGGTCATCCCAATCGAATGTCCCGAGAGATGCCCCAAACCAAAACCTCTCTTCTCAAGGACCTCGGCCGCCGCCCGGTGGACCTCACGAGCGGGCACGCCGTCCCGCATCTGGAGCCGCCCCGCCTCCAGCGCTTCGGGATAGATGTCGGCCATGCGCTGAGTGCGGGGGCTGAGGGTACCGGCGATCAACGGCCGTGAAAACTCGACCCAATACCCCCCGAGGCCGGTGATCTCGAGAGAGTAGAGCAGCAGGTCATCGCGTCCTACGATGCGGCTGCCGGGGACTTTGAAGTGCGCTTCGGCCTCCCCTCCGCTCCCCGACAAGACAATGTTCATCATCCGGGGCCCCGCTCCGCCGGCAAAGAAGAGCTCGACGGCCGGCGCCATGATCTCCGCTTCGGTGCGACCGGGACGAAACGCCTCGAGCAGGGCCCAGAATCCCTCTTCGATGATGCGCATGCTGTCTCGGACGCTGTCGAGTTCTTCCAGACTCTTGACGGCACGGGCGAGATCGAACTGCCGATCGAAGGGAACGAGCTCAACCGGGGCCTCCTGCAGCTCGCGGTAGTCGCGAACGGTCAAAACGAAGTCGGCCCCATAAACCGCCAAGCGCTCCCAGCCCTTTGCCCGAACTCGCTCGCTCAGCCAGCGTCCCGGGACATCGGGCCAATGATGCCGCTGGACCCATGGCTTCTTCTTGTCGCCGATCCAGCGAGCCTCGCGCGGGAATATCAAGTCGCATTCGCCGACCAGAGGCACCAGGACGTAGGCGTAGCGGTGGACGATCTCGAATCCGGAGAGATAGCGAACGGCTCCCTCGAACCCCGAGTACTGATTGCCGCAGACCAGGAGGGCATCTACGCCCTCCTCCTCCATTGCCGCGCGGACCGCGCTATAACGACGCTCGATTTCCTGTGAGCTGACCATCGTGGCGCTATCTTATCGGGGTCGGCCCGGTGTGAAAAGAGTGAAGCAGCGTCAGCGAGATCGGGTCCAGCTAGGGGCGGGGGCTGACGAGGGTTTCTCAGAGGTCGTCCGCGGGGATGATGGGAAGCTGGCGATTGAAAGTGGGCAAAGTCGTCAGGACGCCGGGCGACTGGAGGATTCCAGTGACACCGATCCGGCCATCCGCGTCAAGCCACAGCGAGCCGAGAAAATCGTCCGGCAGACCCAGGTTCAATTCCCCGTCGTTGGGAAAGCGAGCGAGCTGCTGAAAGGGGCCGAGGACGACCTCGCGCCGATTGCCGGCCGGGGTCCCCGCGGCGTCATTCGCCTGCAGCGTGACCCGGACCGGCCCTGGCTCCAGGTTCACGATGGCAATCCCCATGTCTAGGGCTTGGCTGGCGATTCGCTGGACTGGCAGCACCTGTTGGGTAGAGGCTGCACCTGCCCCGATCCCGGCAGTCCCGACCTCCGCGGACCGGTAGAGAAGAACTCCTCCCACCCCCGGCTGGGAGGACACTTCGACCCAGCCGATGACCTCGGTCTGACTGCTGAGCAGACGGGTACTGCCCAGGGGAGGGAGGTTGAGAGTCAGGCGGCCGTTGGGGTGAAACGTGCCGTTGAGGGTCACGGGCGCCGGCAGGCCGTTTTGACCCCTGACCTGTACCTCCACACCGGTGGCGGGCCGGGTGGGTGAAGGGTTGACCAAAATGAGCTCCGAACTGAGCGGGCCGAATTGAACGAATTGAGGGAAGACTCTCTGCGGTGCGACCCGGTTCTGGATGACTGGAAGAGTCGTGAAGACTCCCGGTGAAGTTCGAATCACCGTAGCTATCAGAGCGCGATTCGAAGTGACGGCTACCGATCCCTTGAAGTCGGGCGGCACGGCGCCCGGGATCATTTCCCGAACGAATCGGGACAGGTGTGCTCGCGGAGCCAGCTCCTGAACGGCTTCTCCCAACACACGGCCGGCGCTGTCCTGGAGCTGCAGATAGACGAGCGCTCCCCTCTCGTCCAGGTTGGCCAGCGCCAGGCCCGTGTCGGCGCCCTGGCCACCGGAAGCGACTTCGACGGGGGCCACGAAGTATTGCAGCGGTGGGCTGGGGTTCAAACCAGTGGTCCCAAATGGGCTTTCCACCAAGACCGCCGCTCCCAGGCTGCGCGTCGACTCGGCGAGCATGGCGCCTCTGAACTCTTGGGGCCCCCGGCTGCGCGCCAGCAGAGCGCCCGCCGGCAGCAGATCGAACTCCATTGCGCCACCCGCCCCTGCCGGAGGCAGCCCCTCCAGGTCCAAGGCCCCCGGGGTGCTGCCTTGAGAGGTCACCCGGCCCTGGGCCGAGAGCTCGGGATGCAAATTCACCAGAATCGCACTGGAGCCGGCGATACCCGGCATGTGAGCGAATTGCCCGAATGCCTGGAGGAAGCGGAAGGGCGAGAAGACTTGAAGGCCGCCGGTGACTACGCCAAACTGCGCGCCCCTCCTGAAAAAGGCGGAGTAATCTCCTCTGGGAACGTCGTCGGCGATCGTCATCGGAAACAGCTTGAAGACAATGCTTCCGTTGGACAGAGTCTGGGCCACGTTGCCGTCGGTTGAGATCGCCCCCAGCAGGACGAATGCCTGCTGCTCGGGAAGTTGTTCCACTCCTTTTCCCGCCGCCACGAAGTGGGGGGAACTGCCCTGAAAGGCACTTGCGGGAGTACTGGTGGCACGGATGCCGGAACCCAGCTTCTCGACGACTCCAACGAATTCCGGGTCGACGGACACATTGCCGCGGGAAACGGCGATATCGACCCCGGAGCGCAAGGCACCGGCGGACAGCTCGACCGTTGGCGCCATCGAGCCCCCATGGAAAGCGGGGAGGAAATCGGTGACCAGATCGGTCGCGGGACTGACCAGCGTTCCAGCCAGGTTGAGCGGGGTCGTGGGTCCGTCCAGCGGTTCGGCGTAAAGGGAGTAGAGCCCGGGCGGCAGCCGGTCGATGCGGTAGCTGCCGTTCCGCTGTGTGATGGCATTGGCTGCCAGCGCTCCCGTTTGATCGGCTGCCACCACGAAGGCTCCAAAGACGGGTTGGCCGTCGCGCGTCACCGTCCCCGCGATCGATCCCGTGAGGCGGTCGAGCCCGGGAAGGGGATAGAGCAGATTGATGCCTGCCAGATCGTCATAGGACAGGCCATGAAGACCGAAGTTGAAGGCTCCCGCTTGAAAGAACATTCGCGAGCTGCGGGCCACGGAGTGCTCCATTCCCAGCGTGTGCCCGAACTCGTGCACGGCCACGTCCAGGAGACTCAAATCATCCTTGTCCTCGATCGTGCTCCAGGGGGACGGCGGAGAGGGATTGAAAGCAACGTCAGCCTCGATGATCCGGGAGGATAGGGTCCACATCAGCGCGACCGCCAGGTTTTCGCCGATCAGGTCCCGATGGGTCGGGTCGTCGCTGATGGTGATCAGGTTGACACCGTCTTGACCGACCAGGCTGCGGCTGGTTTCCGAGAGACTCACCGCAATGGAAGAGACACCCACCCACTCGTTGAGCGCCGCTTCGAAAGCAATCTTGGGTCGACTGCCTGCGACGATTGAAGGCAGCTGGTCCGTGAACCCCCTCCAGACTTGCATCCGGACGGGAAGGCTGGCCTCACCCCAAAGAACGGGTTCACGCTGATCTCCGGTCAGAATCAGGTAGGCGCTCTGGGACAGCGCCAGAAGCGAGACGAGCAGGAGCAGCAGCAGCCCTGACCGGCGGGCCTGGCAAGCGGGCGTGACTTCAACGGCTTTCATGAGGCCTTTCCAATTGCCGGGACAGCAATTGCATTCCCTGTTCCAGGGGCACCAGACCCGAGGGGGCGACCGTCTGGAACCAGTCACTCAAGGGATGGTGCGGGTAAACCCTCAGCATGCGGTGGTGCCGGCCATCCCGCCAGATCTGAAACTGTCCCTCGGCGCCGCCCAAAGTGCGCAGGCGTCCCTGCGAGTCTCGATGGGTGAAGATCAAGTATTCGGCGCCTTTTCGGAAGCGCGCGCCGTGCGAGACGAACAACTCCTTGTCTCCGAGCCGGCCGCCATACTCCACCACCTCGGCCCATTCCTGGTGCCGGCCTTTCAGCGTGGTGTCCACGGCGAGGCGGTAGCGAGTGAGAATCAGCCGCCCATCATCGCTGGCGAAACAATGCGCGTCCACGACGCGGGCGGTGAATACCCAGCTGCTGCGCTCCCTGAAGTCCTGAGCCGTCATCCCGGCAGCCCCGCTTGGACCGTCTCCGACGGCCCAGAGGAGCAGGACGCAAAGAAGGGAGCCAAGGCCGGCCGCGATGCAAATCCTGCGAACCTGGACGGACAACACCGCTTTCGTTTCAAGGCACTCAAACAAAGTAATTGCCCCCTGATGGAGGGTAAGCCCAACCGGGTCACATTCTATTCGCGACTCGGGGACGGGAGCGGTGAGATGGGTCACCTTGCGTTCTCATGAGAGGTCCCGTACGGCCCGATCACCGCGCAGGGGAAGAGCGAGACTGTCACGCCCTCCCTCGGGCTTCTGGACGCGCTTTCGAGGGGCGGCGGACTTTCAGTCGCGACTCTTTTCCGGTGCCGGCGCCAGCAACGCCTGGCGGCGACGTCTCATGCGAAGTCAGGGTGATCCCCGCGGAAATCGAAGCCACTTTGCAGCTTGACCCTTCCCCGCAGGCTGGTTAGACTTCCGCCGAGATTTCCTCGACAAGCAGAGGGGGCCTGGCCGAATTCGAAACAGGGATTTCGCACTCACTGGGCAGATCCTCACACGCACAAAGGAGTCAGGGATGGCCAAGAACAAAGGCAAGTGCTACGTCGGTGTCGACTTGGGCGGTACCAACATGAGCGCCGGCGTGATCGACGCCAAGGGTAAGGTGCTGGCCCGCCTGAAGAAACGGACCAAGTCCTTCGAGGGCGGCGAAAAGGTTCTCAAGCGGATCGTCAAAATGGCCAACGATGTGATCGAGGAAGGCAAGGTTCCACGGGATGAGATCGGGGGCCTGGGAATCGGCGGCCCCGGCGCCATCGACGTCGAAAAGGGCCTGGTCCTGGACGCTCCCAATCTGGGCTGGAGCAAGTTCAATGTCGCCAAGGCGTTGAGAGAGCCGCTGGAGATGCAGGTGGTGGTGGACAACGACGTCAACGTAGCGGTCTACGGCGAAGTGAAGGCGGGCGCCGCCAAGGGCTTCCAGGACGCTATGGGGATTTGGATGGGCACGGGCGTGGGCGGAGCCTTCGTGCTGGGGGGGAAGCTCTACTACGGGCACTACCTGACCGCCGGAGAAATCGGTCATACCATCCTTCATCCGGGGGCGGCTTGGGGCCGCCGAACTGTGGAAAACTGCGCCAGCCGGACCAATATCGCCCGCCTCATCGTGGAACTGATCAAGGCCAACAATCCCAGCAAGATCACCAAAATGGTGGAGGGCGACTACTCTCGCGTCCGCTCCAAGGTGATCGCCCGAGCGGTCAAGGCAAAGGACAAAGTCACCTGCCGCGTCGTCCGGGAAGCTGCCAACTTCGCCGGCATCGCCGCAGCCAACATGGTCACTGTCTTGAGCCTTCCCTGTGTCGTGCTGGGCGGCGGCCTGGCCACCGAACTGGGCGACACCTGGGTCGAATGGGTCAAGGAATCCTTCGTTCAGTACGTTTTCCCCAAAGATCTCCAGAAAGTGAAAATCGTGGGAACCGCCCTGGGAGACGACGCAGGCATCGTGGGCGCCGGTATTCTGGCGCGGGAGCGGCTGAGCTGAAAAGAGTCGGAACCGTCAACTCACGTCCTCCGTCATGACAGAGCAGTCGGCCCAGCCGGGCGGTGGCCCCGGCCCCCCACCCACACTTCTGAGCCGGACCTTTCAAGCCTTTCGGTACCGAGATTTCCGGCTCCTTTGGGCGGGTGCGTTCACCTCCACGACCGGCAGCTGGATGCAGATGGTCGCGCAGTCCTGGCTCGTGCTCGAACTGACCGGACGCCCCTTCTTTCTGGGCCTCACCGGCTTTTTGGGACAGCTTCCGCACATCCTCTTTTCGCTGTTGGGCGGCGCTTTGGCCGATCGCTCAGACCGGCGGCGCCTGCTGTTGCTGTCCCAATACGCCCAGATGACCTGTGCTTTCGTCCTGACCGCACTGCTGGTGACCGATCAGATCGCGATTTGGCACATTCTGGCACTGGTGTTCATCGCCGGAACCGGGCAGGCTTTCGGTGGACCGGCCTATCAGGCTTTGATTCCCGGACTGGTCAAACGCCAGGACGTTCCCAACGCCATCGCCCTCAATTCGATCCAGTTCAATCTGGCCCGTTTCCTGGGACCGCTGCTGGCGGCCGCTGCCCTGGCCTCGCTGGGGGCAGCCTTCTGTTTCGGGATCAACGGGCTCTCCTTCCTGGCGGTGATCGTCTCGCTCTACATGATCCGAACCTCTTTCGTGCCGCGCAAAACGGGCCGCTCGGTCCTGAAAGACATCACCCACGGGCTCACCTTCGTCCGGGACACGGGTTCGCTCTGGCAGTTGACGATTCTGGGCTTCGCGAGCACCTTCTGCGGGGTGCCCCTGCTGACGCTGCTGCCCGCCTTCGCCAAGGACCTGTTCGGCCTGGGAGCCTCAGGGTACTCCATGATGATGAGTGTCTCGGCCGCCGGCTCCGTGACCGGGGCCCTGGTCTACGCGGGATTGCGGGGGCTTCAAAAGCGCGGGCTGTTCACCTTGTACGTGCAGCTCGTCTTCAGCAGCCTGCTGGCAGCTTTCGCCCTCTCGGGAAGCCTCGTCCTCAGTTGTGCGGCGCTGTTTCTGTCGGGGATGTGCCTGATCGCTTTGTTCGCCTCGATCACCTCGCTGGTGCAGCTCGCGACCAGCGAGGAGATGCGCGGCCGCGTGATGAGCATCTTCTATCTGGCTTTTCGGGGCGGCATGCCTCTGGGCGACCTGATCACGGGAACCGTGGCGGAGCAGGTGTCACTGCGTGCGGCCTTGTTGCTGCCGGCCTTCTTGCTGGGGGGAGTAGCCCTCACTTTCCTGATCTTCGGAAGAGGGGTCAAAGATCTGCAGCTGGAAGGACCACGCCAGGAGGGACTGATCGCCTGATGGGAAGCTCAAGCCCTCATTGATTGACTGCCGCCGCGGGATCTGCTAATTGTTGAGTTTCGTTCAGCTCACCTCTGGAGGCTGCCGATGTCCGAAAAAGTTCACATTTTCGATACTACTTTACGGGATGGCGAGCAATCACCGGGCTGCTCCATGAACCTGGAGGAAAAGCTCAAGATGGCCCGCCAGCTGGAGCGTCTCAACGTGGACGTCATCGAGGCCGGATTCCCCATCGCCTCCGATGGCGACTTCGAGGCCGTACAAGCCATCGCGGCCCAGATCCACAAGCCTACGATTGCGGCCCTGGCGCGGGCCAACCGAAAAGACATCGAGCGGGCCTGGGAAGCCATCAAGCACGCTCGCAAACCGCGCATTCACACGTTCATCGCGACCTCCGACATACACCTGGAGTACAAGCTGCGCCTGTCCCGAGAGGAGGTGCTGAAGGCCACCGTGGAGTCCGTGAAGCTGGCGCGCGAGCTGTGCGAGGACGTGGAGTTTTCTGCCGAGGATGCCACCCGTAGCGACATCGATTATCTGGCCGATTTGTTCACGGCAGCCATCGAGCACGGCGCCACAGTCATCAATATTCCCGACACGGTCGGTTATGCCGTTCCTCATGAATACGGGCCTTTCGTCAAAGCCCTGATCTCCAAGATCCCGAACAGTGAGCGGGCGATCTTCAGCTGCCACTGCCACAACGACCTGGGACTGGCGGTCGCCAACTCCCTGACGGGTGTTCAGAACGGATGCCGCCAGGTGGAATGTACTGTCAACGGGATTGGCGAACGAGCCGGAAATGCGGCATTGGAAGAGATCGTGATGGCCTTCCGGACCCGCACGGAGAGCTTCGGATTACACACCGACATCGTGTCGGAGGAGATTGCACGTTCCAGCGGCCTGCTGACGAATCTGACGGGCACTTTCGTCCAGCCCAACAAGGCCATCGTGGGCAAGAACGCCTTCGCACACGAGGCGGGCATACACCAGGACGGAGTGCTCAAGCACGCATTGACCTACGAGATCATGACGCCGCAATCGGTGGGCTTCCTGAGCAGCACGCTGGTGATGGGCAAACACAGTGGGCGCCACGCGCTGAAATCGAAATTCAAGGAACTGGGTTACCACCTCTCCAAAGAAGAGCTGGAACGCGCCTACTTCTTCTTCACCAAACTGGCCGATCAGAAGAAGGAGATCTACGACGAAGACCTGATCACGATCGTTCAGGACGGGATGAAGATCATCCCCGACACATACCACCTCGACTTCGTCAACTCCTCAGGTGGCAATCAGAAGCTCTCGCACGCGGTGGTCCAGCTCAGCAAGAAGAACGAGACCTTCACGCAGTCGGCACACGGAGACGGCCCGATCGATGCCGCCTTCAAAGCCATCGACGGGATCATCGGCCGGCAGGGCCAATTGCTGGATTACACGGTGAATTCGGTGACTCAAGGCAAGGACGCCCTGGGCGAAGTCTTCCTGCACGTGCGATTCGGAGCTCGCAGCTACACCGGGAAGGCCGCATCCGTGGACATCATCGACGGTAGTGTTCGCGCTTACCTGAACGCGGTCAACAAAGCCCTGTACGAGCAGAGGCGCGCGGAGGACAGACAGAGCCAGGTCGCCTCCGCCTGATGGTGATTGCCGCTCCCCATTTTAGAGCCTTCCGGCCCGGGCCCGGCAGCAGTGCGTGAGGAGAAATGCCAAGAACGCTCTTCGAGAAGATCTGGACGAGCCACGTAGTGGACCATCAGGAAGGCCGTCCGGCCATTCTCTACATCGATTTACACCTGGTACACGAAGTGACTTCTCCCCAGGCGTTCGAGGGGTTGCGGCTGGCTGGCCGCAGGGTCCGCCGGCCCGATCTGACTTTCGCCACGATGGATCACAACGTGCCTACCTGGGAGCGGAGCCGCCCCATTTCCGATTCCGTTTCACGCGCTCAGATCGAGGCATTGGAGCGAAACTGCCGCGACTTCGGCGTGTCCTTGTTCGATTTGCACAGCCCTCATCAGGGGATCGTGCACGTGATCGGACCCGAACTGGGCCTGACGCAGCCGGGGATGACGATCGTATGCGGAGACAGTCACACCTCGACGCACGGCGCGTTCGGCGCCCTTGCTTTTGGGATTGGCACGAGTGAAGTGGAACACGTGCTGGCGACCCAGTGCCTGCTCCAGTTCGAGCCCAGGACCCTGGCCATCGAAATCGAGGGGAAGCGTACTCCAGGTGTCACCGCCAAGGACATCATTCTCTACATCATCCGGCAGATCGGGACGGACGGCGCCTCCGGCCACGTGATCGAGTATCGGGGCGAGGCGATTCGGGATCTGAGCATGGAAGAGCGCATGACGGTCTGCAACATGTCGATCGAAGCGGGCGGGAGGGCCGGAATGATCGCCCCGGACGAGACTACGTTCGCCTATCTGGAGGGCCGAGCTCACGCGCCTCGGGAAAAGGCCTTCCAGCGGGCCGTCGAGTCCTGGCGCAAGCTGGCCACGGATCCCGGGGCTGAATTCGACAGGACCGTCCAGTTGCACGTCTCGAGTATCCCGCCGCAAGTCAGTTGGGGCACCAACCCGGGCATGGTCACCGACGTCACGGGCACGGTTCCCGACCCGGATCAATTCTCGGACGAGAACGCGCGGCGCGCCGCTCAAAGGGCCCTGGAGTACATGGAACTGACCCCTGGCACACCCATCGAGGAGATCCTCTTGGACCGAGTGTTCATTGGCTCGTGCACCAACTCTCGAATCGAAGACCTGCGCCAGGCTGCCGCCCTCGTCCAGGGGCGGAAAGTCGCCCAGCGCGTGCAGGCTATGGTCGTCCCCGGCTCCCAACAGGTGAAGGCTCAGGCGGAACGCGAAGGTCTGGACCGAATCTTCAGGGAAGCCGGCTTCGACTGGCGTGAATCGGGCTGCAGCATGTGTCTTGGGATGAACCCGGACGTGCTCCAGCCGGGTCAGCGCTGCGCCTCCACATCCAATCGCAACTTCGAGGGGCGGCAAGGCCGGGGAGGCCGGACCCACCTGGTGAGCCCCGCCATGGCCGCAGCCGCCGCAATCGCGGGCCATTTCGTCGATGTTCGGCAGTGGAATCGAGGCAGCCCGTCATGACGCCGTTCAAGAAACACACCGGACTGGTCGCGGCCCTGGACCGCATCAACGTCGATACCGATCAGATCATTCCCAAGCAGTTCTTGAAGAGGATCGAACGCACTGGCTTCGGCGAGTTTCTCTTCTACGATTGGCGGTTCGACGAACGGGGCCGGCCGCGCCCTGAGTTCCCGTTGAACCAGGCCCGCTTCGAGGGGGCGACCATATTGCTGACGGGCGGCAATTTTGGTTGTGGTTCCTCTCGCGAGCATGCACCGTGGGCGTTACAGGACTATGGCTTCCGCGTGCTGATCGCGCCTTCTTTCGCGGACATCTTCTACAACAACTGCTTCAAGAACGGCATGCTGCCCGTCTGCTTGGGCGAAGCAGAAGTCCGGCAGCTTCTTCAGAGCACGCTGTCGCAGCCGGCCTATCGCCTGACGGTGGACCTGGAAGACCGGACAGTGAGGGACCCAGATGGGTCGGAGTGGGAGTTCGAAATCGACCCGTTCCGGCGCCAGTGCCTGCTCGAGGGCTTGGACGACATCGGGCTGACGCTGCAGCAGGAAGAGAAGATTCGCGCGTTCGAGCAGAGGCGCGGCTAACCGGCCAGCCGTTCTTCGAGTGCTTCCGCTTTTCGTTGGAACTCCTCGACCTGATCGGAGTCGGGGTTGTTGGCGAGGAATTGCCGGCAAGCGTCCAGGGCCTCTTGCCACTGATCCAGCTGTTCCAGCGTCTTGACCAGTTTGTCGTAGGCCTCCGCAATCTTGGGGCCGTACTTGACCGCCTCCCGGTACCGCTCCCGGGCGGCTTTGAGATTCCCCTTCTTGAAATAGAAATCCCCAACCGCCATATTGCGCCTGGCTTCGGTTGGATCAGGAGTCACGACCTCCGGTTCGACGGGTTCGGTGATCTGGTCGTTGCGAATCAGCTTGGGTTTGTCCGGCCGGGGAGGAGACTGCTGAGCGACCAGGCAGGGAGCCGCCAATACGATTTGCAGGAGTCCCGAGAGTACCCAACGCCACATGCCGTTTCCAGTGTAGGAGAGGGGATTCGCTCTTGTCAAAAAGCGGACCTGTGCTAAAATATTTGGGAGTCATTTCTGCAAGCTTCTCGCAAGTCTGTTCCACTGCACCATGACCTAGAAGTTTCAGAGGCTTCACAAGCTTCGACACGGAATGGAAGCGAGACACGAGGTACAGATGGTTAACCGTAAACTGATTCGACCGTCCCTGACCGATTTACGGGACAGCGGGCCGGCAAAATATTCAAACGCTCAAAAGAAGAGGGTCCCCCCAGACCAGACCAACGCCGAACAGTATTATTACCTGAAGCAGATGACGGCCAAGACACCCATGGTCGTCATCCTCACGGATGGCGAAGTGATTCGGGGCGTGATCGAGTGGTATGACAAGCGGTGCATCAAGGTCAACCGGGAGTCGGAACCCAACCTGCTGATCTCCAAACACGTGATCAAATACATCCACAAAGAGTTCGAATCGGACGAGGGAGACGGCCTCAAAGAAGATGTTGACAAGGGGTGAGGAGTTCACCCGGGAAGAAGACGCGCATCGCCTCCTCCATCCGTGATCCCCACAGGATTGGACCCGAGGTCGCCTTTCAGAGGCTTCCGGGGGGAGTCCCCATCAGCCGCTCTCCAGTCTCACCTGTTCTCCGATCCCAATCCTGAAAACCTGACCAGAAGAAGCGACTCGACTTCGATGGGAACTCCGGTCTGGGTGCATCGCCTGGAAGGCGATCGCTCTCCCCCGCACTCGGCCACTTCCGCGGCGAGTTCCATGCTGTGGTCGCGACCTTCCTGGTCAGAATTTCACCGGGTCGAGCGAAAAGGGAGCGACCCTCTGACGATGGTTGCTCCAAGGCGTCAAGTGGCTGGGCCTCAGCAAGTGATCGAATCCACCAGTTGGAACGCTCGAAGGCAGGCTCGCAGGTTCCAGATCGAGAGCGGTTCTGTAGAGAACCTCGCAGCCTCTTCCAAATACCGAAGGCAGCTCTGGGGATTGCTGACGGGTACGGGCAGCAGGAGCCCCGTGGCCATGGGGAGCACGGCCGACGCTACGGACGCCAGGATCTGAGGTTGATTTTCGAACGGGTGGATCTCGAGCAGACGAGCCTGAAGGAGAGCCATTTGCCCGCTGGGATGAATCTCGGCGAAAGCGGGGCTGGACAGCCATTCGAACAGGCGTTCCAACGCTTTGGGGATGGAGGCGGGAGGGATCGGCTGATGGCCGGAAAAAAGCGGAACCACGGCGCCGTCGCGCAGATTCGAGACTGGGTCGGCCGGGTGAAGCCTCCGGCGCAGCTCGAGCAGCGTCTCCAGGCACAGAGGTTGGGGCTCGGCGGACGCGTCGATCAAGAGCCGGAGGGACTCCTCCAGGTCGCCGGTGTCGACCCGCTCCCGCGAATCCAGAGTGCCCCAGGCTCGCTCGAAAGTGAGTCGATGCGGAACCAGGGCCAAGTTCAGTTGGAGCCTTCGCTCCGGTTGGGCGGCGACCCTGCGTTCGCGACGCGCCAGTTCGCTCTGGAGCTGCTGGGCTTCCCAGGAGAGCATGAGCCGATTATAGCGACAAGGGCGCGGCCTGATGGAACTATCGGGCGGTTAGACACGTACGTGCAGAGTAGAGACGAATCGTCGGAGCGCCCGGCGGCGGCCCGGCGGCGACAAATGGAGGACTGACGAGGCATGAGCAACTCCGCTGCAGAGCGAGTTCCCGGACCCACTCGGGCTCGCGGCTCGTACTGGCTGGGCAAGGGCTGGGACTGGTTCGTCGAAGATGTCGGAGTCTACCTGCTGGTGGGATTTTTGGCGGTTCTCGTCCTGACTCTGAGCCAAGGTCTGTTTTACGGCCCTGCAATCGCCTTGACCGCAGCGGTGGGGTTGCGGCGGGTGCGGGACGGCAAGGTCGATCCGGCTGCGGAGGCTCCCAGCTGGACCGTTCGCTTGCAGGAGGACTTGAACGCGACCCTGTCGGCCTTTTTGCCCACTTTCCTCAGCGGCTTGCTGATCCTCTTGTTCTCGGCGGTCGGGCTGGTCTTCCTGATCGTACCGGGCGTGGTGATTTTCTCGATGTACCTGTTCACGTTCCACTTCATCCTCGACCAGGGTCAGGACTTCTGGCAGGCGATGGAGTCCAGCCGCCGCCTGGTTGCCCGTGACTACTTCGGCTTTTCCGTGTTCACTCTCCTGCTGGTGGGAATCAACCTGCTGGGGATCCTGTTCTTCTTCATCGGGAGCATCTTCACGATCATGATCAGTATGCTGGCGGTGACGGCTGCTTACCGCGACTGCCAGGGAACAGAACCGGAGCCAGAGCCCGCGCAGCTCCCCGCGGCCCCCATCGTGATCGAATGAAGTTCTGTCAGGAAAGAACCGAAGCGTGAGGGAGCAGCCCTGACGGGACAGTCCGGGCGAAGGCACTGCGCGCCTCGGGCCGCTAAGCCTCCTGCTCGAGGTCCAGGGCCAGCAGCGCCACCAGCGTGCGCACGCCGAAGCCGGTCGGCCCTTTGATCGGAAAGTTGTCGGGGAAGACGTCGACTCCAGCAATATCGAGATGGCACCAAGGCACGTCGCCGACGAACTCCTGGATGAACGCCGCAGCAATGCTGGCGCCACCCCAGCGAGCCCCCGTATTCTTGAGGTCTGCGATATGACTCTCCAGTTGCTCGCGGTGATCCGGATCCAGGGGTAGTCGCCACAACTTCTCACCTGAGTGTTGAGCTGCTGTTTCGACTCTCTCGAAGAGCCTTTGGTCATTGCAGAAAGCACCGGCGCGCGACTGGCCGAGGGCGACCATGCAGGCGCCCGTCAAAGTCGCCAGATCAACGATATAGGCGGGTTGGTAGCGTTGTGCGAACGAGAGAGCGTCGGCCAGGATCAACCGGCCCTCTGCATCGGTATTGATGACCTCGATCGTTATCCCGCCCAGCGCGCGCACTACGTCGCCCGGCCTCTGAGCCCTGCCGCTGGGAAGATTCTCGACGGTGGGGATGAGTCCGATTACGTTCACGGGCAGCTGCAGACGGGCCACTGCCGTCATGGCGGCAAAGACAACGCAACCCCCGGCTTTGTCCGACTTCATGTCAATCATGTTCTCGGGCGTTTTCAAGGAAAGCCCCCCACTGTCGAACGTCACTCCCTTCCCCACCAGTACTGCCGGCGGCGAATCGGATGGGCCTTTGCGGTGCTGCAGAATGATGAAGCGGGCCGGCTCGTCGCTCCCCCGGGCCACGGCCAGCAGAGCGTTCATCCCCTCCTCCTGCAACTCCAATTCGGTCAAGATCTGGACTTCCAATCCGATTCTCTCGCCCAGCTCGCGGGTCTTCTCGGCCAATTGTTCCGGACCCAAACGGTTGCCGGGTTGGTTGACCAGATGCCGGGCCAGGTTGGTCGCCTCTCCGAGCACCGTCCCACGCTGCAGGGCCGCCTCGACTTTCTCGGTCGAGAGGGGACCTCGCCCGAGGAACAGGAACTCCTCCAGGCGGGCGGAACGGCGGTCCCGAGTCTTGTACTCATCCGGCTGAAAAGTGCCCATCAGGGCTCCTTCCACGGACGCCTGGGCAGCCCGAGCCGGCTCGAAACATCGCCGCTGGCAAACAGCGAGGGAGTTCATTCTTGCCGAGCCGGTCTGGAAGACCGCCTGCATGACGCAGCTGGAAAGCGCCTCTGAATTGCCCCCGTTGCCCGGGCCGGCTCCCGCCAGGATCAGCCTGCCGGCGGAAAACCCCGGTGGGCGGTGGAGGGTCTTGACCTGGCCCGCCTTTCCCTTCCACTCGCCGCTCTCCGTCAGCTCCGACAGCAGGCCGTCCAGACGCTCGTCGACCTCCCCCACGAGGCCACTCTCCAAGTCGTCGTTCTGGAAAAGGGGGAGCAGCAGGCTGTCGCACTGAACTGAATGCCATGGTGTTCGCACCACGCGGACTTTCATCGGCGCCTCCCTTTCAGTGCTGCTTCCACTTCTCTTGTCATCGCTTTTCGCCGTGCCGTTTCCCGCTTGTCGTAGAGGCGTTTGCCTCGGGCCAGACCGATCCTCAACTTGACGATTCCACCCTTGAAGTACAGAGCCAGTGGCACGATCGTCAGCCCTTTCTGGGTCACCTTGCCGGCGAGTTGCCGGATCTGCCGGCGGTGGAGGAGCAACTTCCTCGGCCGGGTCGGTTCGTGGTTGGCCCGGTTGCCGTGCGCATAGGCACTGATGTGGCACCCTTCCAGCCAGATCTCCCCTTCCCTGATGCGAGCGTAACTTTCCTTGAGGTTCGCCCGCCCTTCGCGCAGGGCCTTGACCTCAGTCCCCTGGAGCACGACTCCGGCTTCGAACTCGTCCAGAATCTCGTAGTCGTGGTAGGCCTTCTTGTTCCTGGCGACCAGGCGTTCAGACATCGTCTCGCTCCAGAAAATCGGCGACCGCCTCCTGCCAGGGCCTCAGGGGCGGGGCTCCGATCGCCTCGAAGCAGGATCGCCCCAGGACGGTGTAGGCTGGCCGAGTTGCCGGAGTCGGGAATTCGGAGGTCGGGATCGGACTGATCGGAACCTCGAGACCTGCCAGTTCGAGGACCGTGCACGCCAGCTCGTACCAGCTGCAACTCCCGGAATTCGTGACGTGGAAGATACCTCTGGCGTTCGCGTCCAGAAGCTGGAGCGAGGCAGCAGCCAGATCGAGCGTGTAGGTGGGACTGCCCACCTGGTCATCGATCACTCGGAGCGGCCGATTGTGGCGGGCATGCTCCAGGATCTTACCCACGAAATGGCTCCCTCCCGGGCCGAACAGCCAACTGGTTCGGACGATCAGGTGAGCGGGACAGAGGTGACGCACTTCTTGTTCACCACCCAGCTTCGAGCGGCCGTAGACGTTGAGGGGAACGGTGGCGTCCCACTCGCTGTAGGGCCGCCGACTGCGCCCATCGAATACGTAATCGGTGCTGTAGTAGAGCATAGCGGCCCCCGCCTCTCGCGCCGCCGCCGCCACGTTTCGGGACCCGAGGGCGTTGGTCCGCCAGGCGGCCTCGGGCTCTCGCTCGGCATCGTCGACCCGGGTGTAGGCTGCGGCATGAACGATCCAGTCCGGCTGGATCCGCCCCACGGTTTCGCGCACTGCATTCAGACCGGACACATCGAGGTCGTTTCGCTCCAGAGGAACGAGATCGTGACGGGCGCCCAAGATTTGGACCAGGGCCCGGCCCAACATCCCTCCTGCCCCGGTGACCGCGATTCTCATGAGCTCAAAGCCCTGCCAGCGTCCGATCTCGCTGAAGATAGAGGCGGTCGTAGTAATCGCGGTAGGCTCCGCTGCGGACTCGTCCGACCCAGTCCCGATTCTCCCGATACCACTGGACCGTCGCCTCCAGGCCCTGCTCGAAAGCGATTCGCGGCTGCCACGCCAGCTCTTCCCGGAGCTTGCGGCTCGAGATGGCGTAACGGCGGTCGTGGCCCGGACGATCCTGGACGTGCTGGATCAGGCTGGCCGGTTTCCCGAGAGTGTCCAAAATGCGGTGAACGACTTCCAGGTTGTTCAGTTCCTGGTCCGCCCCAATGTTGTAAACCTCGCCTGCCCGCCCCTGACGCAGCACCAAATCTAGAGCATGACAGTGGTCACTGACGTGGATCCAGTCGCGTATGTACAGCCCATCGCCGTAGACGGGAAGCTCCCGTTCGTCGAGGGCGTTCAGGATCATCAAGGGAATCAGCTTTTCGGGGAACTGATGGCCGCCGTAGTTGTTGCTGCAGCGCGTGATGACGGCGTCCAATCCATAGGTCTGATGATAGCAGCGAACGAACAGATCCGCGGCGGCCTTGCTTGCCGAGTAGGGACTATTGGGAGCCAGGGGCGTCTCTTCGGTGAACTTGCCGGTTTCCCCGAGAGAACCGTACACCTCATCACTCGACACCTGCACGAATCGCGGCACCTTGAACTTTCGCGCCGCCTCCAGCAGGACCTGGGTTCCCCTGACGTTGGTCTTCAGAAAATCGGAGCTGTCCAGAATACTTCGATCGACGTGAGATTCGGCTGCGAGATTGACGATGGCGTCGAGAGGGTCCCGGAAACAGGCCTCGACAATCTCCGGGTTGGAAATGTCACCCTTCACGAAACGATGGCGAGGTTCCTCCCCCAGGTCCGCCAGATTCTCCAGGTTGCCCGCGTAGGTCAAGGCATCGAGGTTCAGCACTTCGACCTCGGGGTCCGCCCGCAACAGGTGGCGAATGAAATTGGAACCGATGAAACCGGCTCCGCCCGTGATCAGAATGCGCATCAGTATCCTCTGCCTCTCAGGATCAGGGTAAGGCTTCAGCCCAAGTTTTCGGCATCAGCCTTCCGAAACGACCAGCCGATTGGAATGGGAGACTTTTTCGGCAACCAGCCTGGCGGCGTGCATGAGGGAGTCGATGGTTCCGGCATCGGTCCACCATCCATCCAGGATATCGTAAGACATGTCCCCCCAGGCGATGTACTGGTTGTTCACGTCGGTGATCTCCAGCTCACCGCGCGCCGAGGGTTCGAGTCCCTTGATGATTTCGAAGACACGGCCGTCGTACATGTAGATCCCGGTGACCGCGTACTTGGAGGGGGCGACGGCGGGTTTCTCGACGATCTTGACTACGCGGTCTCCCTCCAGGACGGGCACACCAAAACGCTGGGGATCGGGAACCTCCTTGAGGAGGATGCGAGCTCCCTTCCCCCGCTTCCCGAAGCTGTCTACCTGCGCGCGAATGGACTTCTCGATGATGTTGTCACCCAGCATCACGCAGATCGGATCGTCATCAGCGAAGTATTCGGCCAGCGCCAGGGCATCGGCGATGCCCCCTTCGCCGTCCTGATAAGCGAAATGGAGGTGCCGCAAACCGAATTCTCGACCGTTTCCGAGCAGCCGGAGGAAATCCCCGGCGTTGTTGCCTCCCGTCACGACCATGATGTCGTGAATCCCCGCGTCTACGAGAGTCTCCAGGGGATAATAGATCATCGGTTTGTCGTAGACCGGAAGCAAGTGCTTGTTGGTGACTTTGGTGAGGGGAAGGAGCCGGGAACCCAGCCCTCCTGCCAGAATGATGCCTTTCATGGGGACTCCAGCCGACCGTCGGATCTCCAGCGAAAAACTCTATTTTACCCGATGTTTCGGGAGGCGAGCAATTCAGCGTAGACGTTCTCTGTCTCGGAGACTTTCCGTTCCAGGGTGAATTTTTCCTCGATCCGCAGCCGTCCCCGGTCTCCCATGGCCCTTGCCGCTGAGGGATCCGCGAGGGCCCTCCGGATGGCCATTGCCAGCCTCTGCGGGTCACCTGCAGGCACCAGCAGCCCGGTCCGCCCGTCCACCACGAGTTCCGGTGTCCCACCCACCGAGGTGGCCACGACGGGAAGGCTGCAACCCATGGCTTCGAGCAGTGCCGAACTGAGTCCTTCGGATCGGGAGGGGAGGCAAAACAGATCGAGCCTCTTGAGTAGCGCCAGACTGTCGCTGCGGAAGCCCATGAACAGAACTCTTCCGTCCAGGCCGCTGCGGTGTGATTGTTCTTCGAGGGCGGGCCGGCAGGGGCCGTCTCCAATGAGGGTCAGCCGTGATCCGGGAAAGTCACGGCAGACCTGGGCCCAGGCAGCCAGGAGCGTGTCGTGTCCCTTCTCGGACGTCAGCGCCCCCAAGGCGCCCAGAGTTGGCCCCGGGAAGTCTGGAGGATCGCGGGAGGGTTCGACTGCATCCAGCGCCGACAGGTCCACCCCTTCATAGACGGTTCGAATTTGAGCTTCGCGGACTCCCCCTCGAATGAGAACCTTCCCAACGTAGTCGCAAACCGTGATGATGCAATCCACGAGGTGGTTGTACTTGAGTGCGCTGGATCGGCCCCTGAGCGGGAAAATGACTCGCCGGGCAGCGACCCGGACCGGGTGCCTGCGGCAGCAGGCGCCGGCCAGGCCCGCGGCGGCGATGGTCCGGGGAGTGTTCGAATGTACGACGTCGAAGCTCTCGTTCCGGAGCGCCATGAGCAGGCTGCGGAACGCCGCCGGGCTGAGTTCCTGACGCTGCCGGAAAGAAAGAACTTCGATCCCGGCGCCCGAGGCTCGCTCGGCCAGGACAGCACGAGGATCAGCGGCCAGGACGACCCGGTGCCCCCGCTGCTGCAGTCCCCGTATCAAGCCCCACAGTTGTTCCTGCCCCCCGCGCCAGGAAGGCTCCGTGTCCAGGAAGAGCAGTTTCAAGGACCGCTTCATCCGGATTTCACCTCGGGACCGGCCAGCTCCTTCTCCAGCTCCCAGAGCTTCAAGTATTTGAAAAACACCGATACGGCGCACAGATACGATACCGCCAAGCCGGGAATACCGTCGGCGAAACCCCGCCTCACCAGCAAGTTGCGCAGGAATTCCCAGGGAGGCAGGAGGAGCAGGCTGCCCCAGTTGCTGCGCCGCCCAGCGTCGAATGCGTCAGCGGCCGCCAGGCTGGAAAAGTTCTGCAGTTGGGCCAGGTACTCGGAGACCGATGCGTAGGTGTAATGCTCCAGTACCCCATCCAGGCGTCCCACGGGTCCCGAGGGTCGCACCGACTCATGGACCCGGCCGCCCTCCCATTGCGCGCGAGCCCGGTGAAAAAGCCTCAGTTGCCAGTCCGAGCTCCAGGACGTATGGTCGATCCAGCGCCCCAGGAACCAAGTTCGGCGTCGCACCCGGTACCCGGCCATCGACTCCTCTCCCTCGGCGGCTTTCCAGGCGGACAGGCTCTCCTCGAGCGTGGAGCTCAGCACTTCATCGGCATCGATACTCAGGATCCAATCGTGGCGGGCCTGGTCGAC
>JBFKLX010000047.1:0-28357 GCA_041630155.1 Acidobacteriota bacterium | reverse complement strand
GGCGCTGCGCTACCAGCGGCCCATCGTGGCCTTCCTGGGGAGGGACGAGATGCCGGCACTCCCCAAAGGCATACCCGCCACGACGGATCTCGAGGTGTTGCGCCGTTTCATCCTCGGCCACCTCGCCAAACTGTGAGAGTGCGCTGCGGCGATTTCCGCCTCTCTCGAGGCCGGCGGAAGACCGCATGATGGCCGGCCAGGACACCCCCCCGTGGCGGGCTGCTGGAAAATCGACTCGGCTCGAATACAATGGGGATCCGGTTCGGGCGGACCCGAAGCAGGTCGGGTGCGGTGCAGATCTGGAGGAAAACAGCGAGATGAACGAAGCCGTGACGGTGGTGGCGCTGCTGCGGGCCAAACCAGGAAAAGAAGAAGCGCTGCGACAAGCGTTGTCCGCCATGATCGCGCCCACGCGGCGCGAACCCGGATGTATCAACTACGATCTTCATCAAGCCCACGGTGACCCGGCCACCTTCGTCTTCTACGAGAATTGGCGAAGCCAGAGGGATCTGGACGAGCACTTGAAAATGCCCTACATTCAGGCCGTGCTCTCCCGTGCCGACGAGTTACTGGCGGAACCTCCAGACCTTCGTCTCTTCCGCATGCTGAGCAGGTCTGTGCCGTCGGAGCACTGATCCCGCGCTCAGGGCTGGTCATCCGAAACATCCCGTGGAGTAATCATGGCTTCGAACCATGTTTTCGACGAGCGGAAACCGGTGGTGGTTTCCGCACTCCCATTCCAGGACCTGGCCTCGGTCATCACCGAGTCCGCGGACGTCCCCGCCGGGGAGCTGCTGGCCCGTCTGGCGCGATGGCTGGAGGAGAGCCGCCAGCCTCGCGAGGGTCAGTCGGTTGGCTGGTTGACCATCCAAGAGCTGGTCGAAGTGTGCCGTCCCGGGCGCAGCGGCAAGTATCGAAAGGTCGAGTTGGACCCTGCGGCATTGGACGCCGTACGGGAGAGCCGCGATGAGGTGGATCGCTGTCTGGCCGAGGGGAAGCTGGTCTACGGCGTGACCACTGGTTTCGGTTCCTTCCGGCGATTCGTTTTCGACGACCCGGAAGATGCCCGGCTGCTATCGGGCAACATTCTCTTTTCCCACGCCACCGGGCTGGGGCGGCCGCTCCCCATCGAGGTGGTCCGGGCCATGTTGTTGCTGAGGCTGCGAACCTTCGCTCAAGGCAATTCCGGAGTTTCCGAGGCCGTTGTCTGGAAGCTTCAGGAAATGCTCAATGCTGGCGTCGTGCCGTACGTCCCGGAGAAGGGGAGCGTGGGCTGTTCCGGCGATCTCTGTACGCTGGCCCACTTGTTCCTGGTGATGGTCGGAGAGGGGCGAGGTTGGGTGCTCCGCGAGGCCGACAATAGCTGGTGGGAGGATGGCCAGGACCCCCGCGAATACCGCCTCCGGGAGGACCGGCTCCAGCGCTGGAAGGAGGATCCCTGGGTTCTGCTGGAGGGCAGGCAGGCCATGCAGCTGGCCGGAGTCGAGCCTCTGGAGGTCGCGGAGCTTCGAGCCAAGGACGGGCTCTCCTTGACCAATGGTGCGGTCCTGGCGGCGGCACTGTTGGCACTGGCCTCCCATGACGCCGGCCAGCTCTACCGAACGGCCAACGTGGGGGGGTCTCTGACCCATCAAGCACTGTTCGGGCTGACGCGAGCCTTCGAGGCGCGGGTGGGAGCGGTGCGGCCCCATGCGGGTCAGATCCTGACGGCCTGGGAAATGGTTCATCTGCTCGAGGAGGGCACGTTACACAATCGGAGTGCTTTGATCGGGGAGGCCCAGGACGACTACAGCATTCGCGCCATTCCTCAGGTTCACGGCTCGGTCTGGGACGCGATCGCTCAGGTGCGGCGGGTGGTCGAAATCGAAATCAATTCCGCGACCGACAACCCGCTGTTCTTCGGGCACTATCCCGGCAGTTTTCAGTTCGATTCCAGCCATTTGCCAGCCTCCGACGTCGAGTCCACGCTGCAGACCACGCATTGTGCCGCCGCAAATTTTCACGGGGAGCCCTTGGCCCTGGCGTCCGACCAGCTCAAAATCGCTGTGGCCGAGCTCGCCAGCATTGCCGAACGGCGAATTCAGCTCTTATTGGACCCTGACCACAACCGGGGGCTGCCCGGGAATCTCGCTCTGGGCGCGCGGGGACTGCACTCGGGCTTCATGCTGACGCAGTACGCGGCGGCTTCTCTGGTGGCGGAAAACAAGGTATTGTGCCATCCCTCGTCCGTCGATTCCATCCCCACCTCGGCCAACGCCGAAGATCACGTCTCGATGGCCGCCAACGCGGCACGGCATCTGCGCCAGGTGGTGGAGAACGTGGCTCGCGTCCTCTCCATTGAAATCCTCTGTGCCTTGCAGGCCCTCGACATCCGAACCGCCCTGCTGGGAAGCTGGACGGAGCAGCAGATGCGGCTGGCGGGCGCCGATCCCACCGACGCGCGGCAGGCGGAAGCCTTCGTGATGAAACAATGGGGAGAGCTGGCGCCCATGATTCTGCCGGAGTGGGCGAACCGTTCCCGAGGGACGAGCGGCTCGGTGGAATGGCTGACGGCACGCGGCTTGAAGCTGAGCGGCGCGGCGGCTCGAGTGCACGCTTTAGTGCGGCTCGAGCTGGAGGTCCCACTGATCGTGGGAGACGGGTTCTGCAGCGCCGACGAAGAAGCCGTACCGTTGCAGAGCCCGGTCCCTGTGTCGACGTTCCGAGAGCGAGCCCCGCATCGGCTCGTCGAGACGGTCGTCGGGGGCGTTCGAACCGGCGCGGTCGTGGCGGCAGCCTGGCCTTCGCGACGCGGTCGTCCCTCCTGATCGAGGGCCGCAACCGGAAGGGGCCCGCGGCCAGCACGCGTCCGCCTCGCATGCGTTACATTCACCAGTATTTCGGAAATCCTGGTCACAGTTTTTCGGAACCCTACTGCTATACTGGCGTTTGAGAAGAGTAGAGGTTCGCCTCGAAGCTGCGGGATGGGGTCCCGCGAGGGGTCATAGGTGCGAGAAGGCTCGATAGCGCTGATCTGGTTGCTGATGGTGGGAGCGTTGAACTCCGCCTCGCTGCAGCTGCTGCAACGCCCATTTCACCAGTGGACGCTTCGAGAGTCGATCGAGCTTCTGAACGACTCTCCCTGGGCCCGGCAGGTCACCTTCACGAACGTTATCGAGGGTGTGGGAAGCGGGGTTCGCGGAGAGAAGGAGATCCTCGACACCTTCTATGTCCGCCTTCTGTCGGCGCTTCCCATCCGGCAGGCCCTGGCCCGAATCGAGCAGATCAATCACGGTTACGATGAACTGGAGCGTCGGGAACAGCGGCGTTTCGATCAACTGCTGGCCGACGGGCTGGGAGTCTCGATGCACCGCTGGATCGTGGTGACGGTCTCCTTTCGTTGCAACGATCCGGAGCGGGAGAATCAGATCGGACGCTACCTGCAAACCCAGACCGCGGACATGATCAAGAATCAGGCGTTTCTTTCCACCAGTCGCCACCCCAGGCTGCGGCTGAGGGAGTACTTTCCGCCTGCCAACGACGGAATCGGCGCCCGCTTCGTGTTTCCCCGCTTCGTACAAGGCAGGGAGATCGTCCAGGGAGCGGGGGACAGCATTCTGTTCCAGCTCGAGTTGCCAGACCTGCAGACCCCTCTCAACGTGACCTTCGCGCTGGGACGCATGCAAGTGGACGGGGAGCTGTTGTTGTGATGGGACGAGGGGTCGGATCGCGCGCCGGTCGTCTCGTGGTTTTCGCCTCGATCATGCTCGGACCCGTGGTGGGACCGGTGCCGGCAGCCGCGCCCCCCGGCTTCCAGGACAGTGGTGCCGGTGCTCCGCCCGCCCCAGCCGCGGCACCGGACGGAGGATCCCGGGAAGAGACTCCCTCGGAGGTCCAGGAGCTCCAATCGATTGGTGGTTACCGGGTATTGAGCGAGCCGTTCGGCTCCAGCGGCCGGGGCAGCGCGGCAGAGACGTTCAACCCGTTCGAGGCCCGCAAACCTCGGCGCTTCCATGGGTCGATCTACGAGTATCACCGCAACGACAACTTGGACGCGCGCAATTTTTTCGATCCGGTGGGTGAGCCGCTGCCCGAATTCAAACGCAACCAGTTCGGCTTTCAATTGGGCACCGATGTGGGATCCCGGCTCAGTCTGTTCGGCAGTTATGAAGGTTTACGAATCGTGCGGGGTTCGACCCTCGTGTCGCGGGTGCCCAGCCTGGCACAGCGCGGGGGAGATTTTTCCGAGCTGGACATGGTCCTGCAGGACCCGCTCACGGGCCGGCCATTTTCGGGAAACGTCATCCCGCCGGAGCGAATCCACCCCGTGTCGCAGCGGTTGCTGGCGGCCTTTCCGCTCCCCAACCGGAGCGACCCGGAACGCAACTTCGTCAACAGTCTCCCCGACGTGAACGATGCGGACACTCTTCTGTTCCGCGCCGACTATAAGCTGAACGACGACACCAAGCTGTTGGGCCGGTATAGCAGCGCGGATCGAAGTGGAGTCGGCGCCCGCGAGCTACCGGAGTTCAACAGCTTTGAAACCGAGGAGGAGCACGAACTCGAGCTGTCGTTGAATCGCAATTTTTCCGACCGCGTCACTGGACAATTCAGCTTCGACTTTGGGCGCTCGAAGGGGCTGGAGTTCTCCTCCCACGCGGGGCAAAGCGGCCTGTTGGAATCGCTGGGCATTGCCGGCCTGAGCATTCAGGATCCGCTGGACGAGGGGTACCCCGATTTGCGGATTTCGGGATACGCTCGCTTTGGAGATGGCGATTCTCCCGACGCCTCCGTTCAGAATCGCTTCAGCTTCGGCGGAAACCTAGGCTACGCGCTGGTGGACCACAATCTGCAATTCGACGCCAGGGCCACCTTCTGGCAGCTGAACAACTTCCGATCAGGGGACGACCGTCGTGGCACCTTTTCATTTGGCGGGAATTTCACGGGAGACGCACTGGCAGATTTCCTTTTGGGTTTTCCCGACCAGGCCGAGCGAGTCAACGGGTCGGACCGGGTCGACATGCGGCGAGCGGTTTTGCAGTTCTCCGTGGTCGACGACTGGAGGGTTTCGCCCCGGCTCAACCTCGAGTTGGGGGTGAGCTACACCTACTACCAGCCGCACCGCTCGATCCGTCCCCTGGGTGGCTTCTTTCCGCTGCTGGTCGAGCCGAACGGCCCCGGACGCGTCGTGATTTCGGGCACGTCGGAAGCCGAGCGGCTGGGATTGGGCTCGGGAGCAGGAAGCCTGGTGCGGCCCGACCGCAACAATTGGGCGCCTCGGCTGGCGCTGGCCTACAGCCCCTTTGGAAACAACCGTCTGGTGCTTCGCGCCTCCTACTTCATGTTCTACGACTCCCTGCGCGACTGGTGGGCAGTTCGATTCATGGGGCGCAATTATCCCTTCTTCCTGAGTGAGACGGCCGTGTCGTCGACGGAAACACCGGAGCTGGATCTGTCCAACCCCTTCGATACCGCGGCCGCGCCGGCGATCTTGATTCGTGGGGTGGAGCCCGACCTGCCTTCGCCCTACTATCAGTTTTGGAGGCTGGTGCTGCAGAAGCGGCTGGGGCAGCAGTGGCGTTTCGATCTCGGCTATCACGGCAGCAAGGGGACCAATGTGGCGCGTCTGACCCCCGGCAACGTCCCCTTGCCAGGCCCCGGCGGCATCCAAGAACGGCGTCCCGACGCCAACTTCGGCCGCTTCACCATCGTCAGCGGCGGAGGCTCCTGGATCGAGCATCGCCTCAACCTGGACCTGGAGCGGCAGTTGGCCGGCGGGTTTTCTTTGAAGGGGGGGTTCGACTGGACTCGCCAGATCGACGATCTGGCGTTCTTCCGGGTGTCCAACCCGCGCGACCTGGCAGCGGAGCGGGCCTCCGAGGGAGGGATTCCCCAATTCAGCGCCTTCTTCAACTACATCGTGGATCTTCCCTTTGGGGGTGAACGACGCAGCGACTCCCGACTGGGCTTTCTGCGGCAGCTGATTTCCGGCTGGCGGATCTCGGGCGTCACCCGCTTCCGCACGGGCCACCCTTTCACCGTGGATCTGTCCGGCGACCCCAACAACGACGGGCTCTCCGGTGATCGACCCGACCGCATCGGCTCGGGTGTGCTGGACGGCAGCCCGTCGGTGGATCAGTGGTTCGAGGTGAACGACTTCGTCGAACCGGCCGCCTTTACCTTTGGGAATTCAGGGCGCAACATTCTGAAGGGCCCCGCTTTCCAAACCTGGGACATCGCGCTGAGCAAGCGCACCAGCTTGGCCGACGGGCACTTTCTGGAGTTCCGGGTGGAGTTCTTCAACGCCTTCAACCACGTGAATTTTCAGGAGCCTGAGAGAAGTCTGGGCACTTCTTCCTTCGGGCAAATCTTCGGCGCGTCCCGCGCCCGCGAGATCGAAATCGCTCTCAAGTACTCCTTCTGAGACAGACGCCCTAACCGGGAATCCAGATCTTATCGGCTCGGATCAGCTCGGCCCCGGACGGCAGTGACAATGGCTCGGGGCTCTTCGTGAAGAAGATGAGACCGCGATGGCTGGTCAGGTATTGGTAGTTGGTGGAAAAGACCCCGCCCTCGGCCATCACCAGGAGGGGTTCCTCGACGCGGGCAAGGATGGCCTGGAAGTCTACCGGGCGCATTTGAACGATCGCTCCCGAGGCTTTGATCGCATTCGCGACGGCGCCGGCTGCAGCAACGGCGGCGGTGGTTGCCATTTTCGTTCTCCTTTCAAAGGATCGGAGCGATTCGAACGTTCTCGCTCGATCACTGTTCAGTACGGCCCAATCCGGAAAACTCTTCGATGCGAACCGTACACCCCGAGCCCCCGGATCCCCGGGCTCAGGCCTCGCCCCTCAGGTCTTCCCGGAAAATCACCGGCACGATACCGGTGTCAGGCCGCCCTGCGCCTGCTACTCGGCGATTTCCAGGCGCACGCCTTCGATCCCCGATTCCTGCTGTGCGGGAGCGAAGCGGAGGGTCGTGGCGCGGGCTACGGCTTGGAGTGAGACCTCCATGCTGCGGATCATCTCCTGGCGCCGGGGAGATGCCTCATCCAGGTCCAGCACCAGTTCGGAGAGCTGTTTGGTCTGAGAAATCCGGCGTTCCGTCCGCAATGAACGAACGGTTTTGAGAATGGTCTCGATCAGTTCCATCTCGGGTGTCTCGGTCACCCATTCGGGATTGCCCTGGGGCCACCGGGTGACATGCAGCGAGACCGCAGTTTCCCAAGAGCGATAGATCTGCTGATACAGCTCTTCGGTCACGAACGGAATGATGGGAGCGAACAAGCCCAGGATCGTGCGCAGGCTCTCCCAGAGGGTCCACTGGGCGGAAAGCCGGGCCTCGTCCGGGTAGCGGTCGGGGTTCCAGAAGCGGTCTTTGACCATCTCCAGGTAATCGTCGCAGAAGGTGGCCCAGAAGAAGCGCTCCAGCTGTTCGAACGCTTTTCCGTACTCGTAACTGTCCAGGAAGCCGGTCGACTGTTCCACGATCTGCTGCAGCCGGGCCAGCAGCCAGCGGTCTTCCACCGTCCGGTCGCCCGTGGGGATGGGCGCCGACTGGGGGTTGAAGTCCCCCAGGTTCATGAGTGCGAAGCGCGCCGCATTCCACAATTTGATCACCAGCCGGCGGCCTTCCTTGACCTCGCGCTCCGAGTAGCGGGAGTCGTGGCCCAGGTTGGTTTTGGCGGCCCAGCAGCGCAAGGCGTCCGCGCCAAACTTCTTGATGACCGAGTAGGGCTCGTAACGGTTGTACCCGCTCGGGTCGGTGTGCTGTTCCAGGTCGCGTTTGCTGATCTTCTTCCCCTGCTCGCTCAAGCCCCACCCGGAGATCATCACGTCCGTCCAGGGCAGGGAATCGCAGTGCAGGTGGGACTTGACCAGTGTATAGAAGAGCCAGGTGCGGATAATTTCGAAGGCCTGGACACGAACCGTCATCGGGTGCAGGCTCATGTCCCCTGTGCGCCCCGCGGTCTGGACCCAGTTGGCGTTGATCAGCGGCGTCAGCGAGGAAGTCATCCAGGTGTCCATGACGTCCTCTTCGGGAACGAACTGGTTCGAACCGCAGTCAGGGCACTCCTCTACCGGACAAGGGGTTTCGATCGGGTCGACCGGCAACAGCTCCCGCGGCGGCAGGACGACCTGATGGCACCCGGCGCAATACCAAACCGGGAAGGGAACCCCATAGAAGCGCTGTCGCGAGACGTTCCAGTCGTACTTCAGGCCTCGCACCCAGTCCCGGAGCCGAACCTCCATCCATTCCGGGTGCCAGCGCAACTGGTGGCCGCGTTCCAGGATGGCCTCCTGAAGGTTCAGCACGTTGATGAACCACTGCCGGGCCATCACGAACTCCGCGGCGACCCCCGACCTCTCCGACACCGAGACGCTCTGCTTCAGGGCCTGGACATTCTTCAGCAGGCCCGCCTCCCGCAGTTTGTCGGTGATGTGTTTGCGAGCCTCTTCGATCTGCATGCCGGCAAACGCTCCGGCTCGATCCGAGAGTTTGCCGTTGGGTTCGACGCAAAGGCGCGTCTCCAGTCCGTCCCGTTTCCAGCGGGCCACGTCCTCGCTGTCTCCAAAGGTGCACACCATCATGAGCCCGCTGCCAAAGTCGGTGAGGACTTCCTCGTCGGATAGGATCGGGACTTGCTGTCCGAAGAGTGGAACCAGCGCCTGCTTACCCTGCAGGTGGCGATAGCGCTCGTCGGAGGGGTTGAAGTAAAGCGCCACGCAGGCGGGGAGCAATTCGGGGCGTGTCGTGGAGATGACGACCTGCTGGCCGTCGGGTAGCTCAAAGGCGATGTCGTTGAGCTTGGTCTTCCGTTCCATGGACTCCAGGTCGGCCTGCGAGAGGGCAGTTTCGAAATGAGTGTCCCACAGCACCGGCTCGTCGGCCCGGTAGGCGTGCCCCTTCTCGTACAGATCGATGAAGGAGGCCTGGGAAGTCCGGCGGCAGTGCTCGTCGATGGTGGAGTAGCGCAGCGACCAGTCCACCGACAGGCCCAGCGCGCGCCACAGCTTCTCGTAAGTCTTGGCGCCTTCCCGCGTTTCTTCGATGCAGAGCGAACGGAACTCCGAGCGGGTGGTGTTGCGTTTGTTGATCTTGTATTTGCGTTCGACGTAGCGCTCGGTCGGTAGTCCGTTGTCGTCGAACCCCATGGGGTAGAAGATCTTGCGCCCCTGCATGCGCTGGAAGCGGACGATGAACTCCGCCTGCGTGTAGGACATGGCGTGGCCGACGTGCAGGTGAGCAGCCGAGACGTAGGGAGGAGGAGTGTCAATCGAAAAGATCTCTCCCTGGGCCTCCGGATGATAGCGGTAAATGCCCTCCGATTCCCAGAGTTTGCGACACTTCTCTTCGACCTCTTCCAGATCGGCCAGTGTGGGTAGCTCGCGAACGGGCTCTTGCTCGGCCATCCTCCCTCTCTCACCTCCCAAGCCGCCCCTGGCGGCAAAGTCTCATATTCTAGCAGGTGTGACACCGGCAGCCCTTTGGGAAGCCCAGGGGTAGGGCTCGGGCGGAGTGACAACGGCATCCCCCCGGTGATCTTCCGAGGAAGGGTTGGGGCGTGAGTCTGATCGGAAATGTGCGTGAAATTACCCTCTTAGGGTGCTGGGGCAAGGTGATATGCCCCAAGTCTTCCCCGCGCGCAGGCCGCTACATTCTCGGAAATCCTTTTTCGGTAGCGGTTTACGCGTTTCAGGCACGGCGCGTGCTTCCGTTCTTGTCAGCGCGTTGTGACAATCCGGCTGAGGAATCAGCCGGAACCGCTTTCCCACCACGGCGGGAAGGATGCAAACCAACACTCCTTCGCCAGGCCCTTCCCGCCGTCTCCTCACTCATCGTTGATTGATTTTCTGCCGACTGCACGATACCTTCGCCTTCATCGCTTGGAAACGGTGAGCTCGTGGGGGAAGGAGTTTCTTCAATGAACCAGCGCATGATCCGGACAATACTCGTCTTGTGTCTGGCGACTCTCTCGGCTGCTGCGCTCCGGGCTCAGCCCTCCCTGGAAGAGCAGTATCGAGCGGTGGCGGGCCGGCTGATCGGCGCAGCCATGGTCGACCAGGACGGTTGGGAAAAACTCACCTACCTGTGTGACCGGATCGGCCACCGGCTCAGCGGCAGTCAGTCCCTGGAGTTCGCCGTGGACTGGGCCACGGAGCAGATGCGCAATGACGGCCTGGAAAACGTCCGGCAACAGCCTGTGCAGGTGCCGCATTGGGTGCGAGGGCGGGAGAGCCTGTGGCTGCTCTCGCCACGTCGACTGCAACTGCCTGTTCTGGGTTTGGGGATGAGTGTGGGCACTCCACCGGAGGGTATCACCGCTCCGGTCGTGGTGGTGTCCAGCTTCGAGGAACTGAAACAGCTGGGCCGCGAAGTCGTTGCCGGCAAGGTCGTCCTCTACGACATCCCCTGGGCCGGTTACCGAAACACCGTCCGCTATCGTTCCAGCGGCGCTTCGCGAGCGGCGGAACTGGGAGCCGTGGCGGCGCTCATTCGATCGATCGGGCCGGTCAGCCTGCAGACTCCCCACACCGGCTCCCTCCGCTACCGCGAGGAAATCCCCAAGATCCCGGCGGCCGCTCTCAGTATCGAAGGTGCCAGCCTGATCCACCGCCTGATCCAGGCCGGTAACCCGGTCGAAGTGCAGCTCAAAATGGAGGCCAAACTGCTGGGCCAGGCTCCCTCCGCCAACGTCATCGGCGAGATTCCCGGGAGCGAGCGGCCCGAGGAAATCGTGGTCATGGGGGGGCATCTGGATTCGTGGGACGTGGGCCAGGGAGCCCACGACGATGGGGCCGGCTGCATCGCGGCCTGGCAGGCTGCAGCCTTGATCAAGCGGCTCGGCCTGCAGCCCAGGCGTACGATCAGAGTCGTGCTGTGGACCAACGAGGAAAATGGGCTGACGGGTGCCCGGGCCTACCGGGAGTGGGTCGGAGAGGCGGTGTCACAGCACGTCGCGGCCATCGAAATGGACGGCGGCTCGGAACGCCCGCGAGGCTTCGGCCTGGGGGTGGCCGGGACCGAAGAAGAACAGCAACGCGCGCTCGAACTGGCCCGGCAAATCGGACGACTCCTGGACGGCATCGGAGCGGGGGAAATGGTGGCCGGCGGGGGAGGCGCCGACATTTCTCCGCTGATGCGGGAAGGAGTGCCCGGCTTCGGCCTGCGCACCGTGGGCGAACACTACTTCGACTGGCACCACACCGAGGCCGACACACTGGACAAGATCTCGCCCCAGGACTTCCGTCTCAACGTGGCCGCGCTGGCCGTTCTGGCCTATGTCCTGGCTGACCAACCGGATCGACTCGTTCCAGCCAAGCCGGCACCCTAGGATCCGTCGGAAGCCAAGCCTCCCACCGTTTGGGGCTGACCCAGCCGGTGCCTGTTTCAGGGCGCAGGGCGTAGGGCGTAGCGCGTAGGTCCGAAGGGCAGCGGCTGGCGTGGTTGGGTCTCGGGACTTGGTTCGAGCTGCGAGCTTGACGGGAGCTGCCCGGCAGGGCCGTGTCGGGAGTCGCGGCCTCCTCCACTGGGTCAGGACACGCGGGACACGGGTCTTGGGGCGTGAGACGTCGAGCGTGGGGGTCTCATCAGAATCTAATCAACTCGTATTTTCGAGATTGTGTCATTTCAAAGAAGCGCCCGTCCCTGAAATGGTCTCGTGGTCCTCGCGTCCCCCGCCGACCCTCACTTCTCCGGCTGAACTCGCTTCAACTCCATGCCTCTTGGGAAGCGGATTGTTTCCGGCTCGCCGCGGGAGTTGAAGGTGAAGGTGACCAGATCCTTGCCCATCCAGGCCCGCTGCCAGTGGAGGCGAAAGGTGTCGTAATGCCAGTGCTCCAGCTCTCCGGTCAACTGGTCTCCGAAGTCGAGCCTGAGTCGATCGGCGGCGTGTGTCACACGGACCATCCCGTAGAGTGGATCCAGGTACTCACCCGCATAGCCTGCCAGAGTCAACGACGGGCTGGTGCCCGTGACGCGTGCCTCCTCCTCCTTTTGCCGGCGCTCCCGGGCCTGCTTGCGGAGCTCGCCGTACACAACCTGCAGATCATTGCTCCAATCGCGCGGCGTCCTTCCCAGGAAGGAATCGAACACCCGGTACATCAAGGCATGCCGCAATTCTGCGTGATCCAGGTTCGCGAGGACACAAATGCCCAGGTTGAGGTCTCGAATCAGCCCAACGATCGCCACCAGGCCGTCGATACTCCCGGTGTGAAAGTCGACTTTGTGACCGTGATAGTCATGCTGAAACCAGCCCAAGCCGTAGGTGATCCACTTGGGTTCGGTCAGCTTGGCCGTGGGGTAGAAATTGGCTCGGCGCAAAACCACTTGCGGGTGGAAGAGTTCCTCGAGCGCCTCCTCACTGAGCAAGCGCCGGCCGTCAGGCGCCACGCCTCCTTCCAGCAGGAACGTCATCCACTTGGACATGTCTTCGACACTGGACCAGCCGGCACCCGCGGCCGGGATCGAGGCGACCCGATCGGTTTTTATGACTTGGACTCTTTCGTCGATCAGGTGGTGCGGCGTCACGATGTTGGGCTGGCCCTCGAGCCAGTTCAGGGTCGGCCCCGTGCCCCCCATTCCCAGAGGTTGGAAGAGGCGCTCGCTCGAGAACTGCTCCCAGCTCTGACCCGAGAGCACCCGCACCACCTCTCCCGCTGCACCGTACATGATGTTCTGGTAGACGAAGCCGGAGCGCGGGGAGTAGGCGGGCGGCGCCAGGCGAATGCGTTGCAGGATGTCGCTGGTGGAGGTGTCCTGCCCGTACCATAGGAAGTCGGCGTTGCCGAGGCCCGCGCGGTGAGTGAGTAGGTCTCGGACAGTCAATTCGCGCGTCATCCAGGGATCGTGGAGTTTCAAGTCCGGCAGGATTTCGTGAACCCGTGTGTCCCACTTCACCTTACCTTCGTCGACCAGCATGCCGATCGTGGCAGCGGTCATGGCTTTGGTGGTGGAAGCGATGGCGAAACGCGTCTGGGGGTTCACCGAATCCCCGTTCTCCAGGCTTTGGACGCCATAACCGCGCAGGAAGACCGTCTCTCCGTCTTTCACCACGGCGAGCGCCAGACCCGGCACCTTCCAGGCTTCCATTCCCTCTCGGACATAGGCGTCGAAGTCTTCCCAGTCTCCAGCACCGGCGGAAACGGAAGCAGCGACGGCCAGGATGAACGCGAGCCCCGTCAACCTCCCCGGAAATCTCATCCACATTCGAATCGGCCTCCTTCCGGCGGGCAGGGTGCCATAGAGGGCCGGCCGAGGTAAAGCGGAGGACCCGAAACTCGGTGCGGGCTGTCCTTAGTAGGGGCGTAAGGCGTAGGGCGCAGGGCGTAGGTCTGGGGCCCAACGATTGGAGGCTGGGCCGAACTGGATCGCCTTGCGACAAGCTTTCGGCGTCACGTCACCGGGGCGTCGGCGGCCACCGGGTCAGCAGGTCTTTGTACAGTTGGAAAAAGCGGGCGAAGTCCAGGTCGAGGGCGACTCGGAGGGGGCGGGCCGGGCTCTCCCCGGCCGGAACGAAGGTGCCACCGTAGGCCGGGCCGAACTCGATGCTGACGTCGACCGGCAGCTCCTCGAAGCGGGGGAACAGGCTGGGGTCCAACAGGAAGGCGACGGCCAGGCAGTCCCAGATGTAACCCGTGGCCTCCGGGTTCTGATAGAACCCCGGCCAGCGGCTTCCCATGTCCCAGGCGAAGATTTCGGTCAACGGGGTTCGCTTTCCAGCCACCTGTTCGAAATGGTGCAGGGTGATGGCGGCCTGGTTGGTGACGTCCAGGCCGAACATGATCTTCCGAGAGATGGGTGAGCGCAGGACGTAGCGAGCGGCTTCCGGATCGTACCAGAAGTTGAATTCGGCATAGGGAGTCACGTTTCCGGGGACCCGCGCGTTTCCCCCCATGAAGACGAGGCGCTTGATGTTGACCGCCAGATCGGGACGCAGTTGCAGCAGCATCGCCAGGTTGGTCAGGGGACCGATCGCCAGGATCGTCACTTCGCCGGGATACGCTTCCAGCGTCCGGATCATGAAGGAAATTGCGCTTTCCGGCTGGGGGCGCTGCTGGGCGAATTGCCCCCCGTGAGGAGGCTCCAGTTCTCCGGACTGGGCAAACCCTCCCAGAAAGCGAACCTCGCCCCATTGCTGCTGGTAGAGGCGGGCGCGTGCCGGGCTGTTGGCCAGGGGCTCCTGGGCACCGATGTACAGTGGCACATCGCGCACGCCCATGACCTCGAGGATGTGCAGCAGGTGTTCGGCTCCCTGCCGGGCCAGATGGTTCCCGCTCACCACGGTGATTCCCAGCAGTTCGACCTTCTCCGGCTGCTGCAGCAGCATCACCAGGGCCGCCCCGTCGTCGTTGAAGATCGCTGCATCGGTGTCGAGAATCAAGCGCTCGGCTTCCGAACGCACCACTCCGGCAGAGGGGCCGAGCAGCACAAAGAGGAAGAGAACCAGTTTTTTCATGACTTCGAATCCCCCGTCCAGGCGAGTCTAAGGAAGGACTCCGAACCGGTCAATCCGGGGCGGAATCAGGACCTGAAGCTGGGCCGTCCTCGACAATCCTGGAGCCCGGCGAACATAATGTGGATTGGACCCGCTGCTGGAGAGCCAGATGCGCTTGAGATGGAGGCTGATTTCCGGTTACCTGCTGATCCTCTTTTCAGCGCTCTTCCTGTTTTATCTTTGGGGGGAATCATGGCTCCGCGGTTTCCACCTTCAGATGGCACGCCGGCAACTCGAGGATCAGCTTCAAATGCTGCAAGCGCTGGTGGACGCGGACGATCCTGATATCGACGCCAAAGTCGACCAGGCAGGCACCCGCCTGTCGAGCCGGATCACCCTGATGGACCGCTCCGGCAAGGTCCTGGCCGACTCGGCTTTTTCCGGCGCCCAACTGGCGGCTCTCGACAACCACTTGAATCGCCCTGAAGTTCAGCAGGCAGTGCGCGAAGGCAAGGGCAGCAGCACCCGTTACAGCACCAGCGTGGACGAGCAGCTCCTCTACGTCGCAGTGGCGCTTCCGGAAGGCCGGGGGGTTCTGCGCCTGGCGACTTCTCTGCAAATGGTCGAGGCCCGTTTGACCGAGCTTCGTTGGGCACTGGCTTGGCGCGGTGGTGTCCTGGCCGTTCTGGGCTTGTTCGTCTGCGTCTGGGCAGCCCAGCGCTGGACGCGGTCGATCGGAGTGCTCGAGGCTGCGGCTGAAGAAATGGCCAAAGGGCGACTGGACACGAGCATCGCCATTTCGGCCCGCGACGAGTTGGCCGGCCTGGCCGAGAGCCTCAGAAGTATGTCGCAGCAGCGGCGACAACTGGTGCTGAGCCTGGAGGAGGAGCGTCGTTTCTTGGAAGCGGTGCTGAACAGCTCCAGCGAAGGCATCCTGGTGTGTGACCCCACAGGGAAAATCGGTTACGCCAACTCGGCCTTTCTCGAGATCTTTGCTTGTCGAGAGAGCCCCGTCGGCAAGCTCGCCCTGGAGATCGTGCGCCAGCCGCAGATTCAGCGGAGAGTGGAATCGGTACTGCAAAGCGGCAGCACAGCCGCCGAGGAGCTTCAAGTAGGCAACATGACGCTGGCGGCCCGCTTTTCGCCGATCCGGCCGGCTTCCGCAAGAGGGGCGGTGGTAGCGGTGTTTCACGATGTCTCCGAGTTGAGGCGCCTGGAGCAGATTCGTCAGGATTTCGTGTCGAACATATCCCACGAGTTGAGGACGCCGTTGACCGCCATCCAGGGCTACAGTGAAACCCTGGAAAACCGGGCCGAGGGGCTGAGCCAACAGCAGCTCAGGTTCGTCGAGAAGATCGGGCGCAATGCCCGACAGCTCGCAGATATCGTTCAGGCACTGCTCGATTTGTCGGGGATCGAAGGGGGGCGTTTGAGTCTGCGGCGAGAGGTCATTCCTGTTTCGGAACTCCAACGAGAGCTGGAAAAGTCCTTCCTGGACAGAATTCGTGACAAACAGCTCGATTGGGCCTTCGAGGCCGGCTCGACCCGGACTCTCACCGCTTCCCGAACCCTCTTGCTGCGGGCTCTCCACAATCTGATCGACAACGCCGTGCGCTACACCGAGACGGGGGGCATCCAGGTGCGGATCGTCCCGGCAAACGGAGACCTCGAGTTCCAGGTCGCTGACACCGGGATGGGAATTCCCGAGTCGGATCAGCACCGCGTCTTCGAGAGGTTCTACCGGGTCGCCGGGTCGCGCCAGGCGACCAAGGGGAGCGGTATTGGCCTCTCGATCGTCAAGCATGTCGTGGCTCTGCACGGCGGCCGGATCTGGCTCGAGAGCCGCTTGGGGCAGGGAACGCGGGTCCGGTTCACCCTTCCCCAGGAGGTTCCAGCCGACGCGTCCGCGACGGAGGTGCGCTCTTGAACCTGCTCGAACACGGTCGCTCGCGAGCTCGAATCCTGGTGGTCGAGGACGAGCCGGACATCCGCGAGCTGATCCAGCACAATCTTTCGCAGGACGGCTTCGACGTTTCCGTCGCTCCCTCCGCCGAGGAGGGCCTTCGCCGGATTCAAGCCTGGAGTCCGGATCTGGTGATCCTCGACCTGATGCTGCCCGGCATGCCGGGCCTCGACCTCTGCCGGCGCCTCCGTCAAGATCCGAAGACCCAGCACCTGCCACTCTTGATCTTGACGGCGCGTTCCGAGGAGAGTGATGTGGTCCTGGGTTTGGAGCTGGGGGCGGACGACTACGTCACCAAGCCATTCAGCGTGCGCGAACTCGTCTCCCGCGTCAGGGCCGTCCTGCGGCGCAGCAACCGTGACGAGCCGCCGGTCGGAGACGGGATCGTCCGGGCCGGTGACATCGAAATCGATTCGGGCCGTTTCGAAGTGCGGGTTGACGGCCGGCCCTTGATCTTCACCCCCTCGGAATTCCGTCTGCTCCGAGCCTTGGCCTCCCGTCCCGGCCAGGTGATGACCCGCGACCAACTGCTGGACTACATCACGGAAGGCCGCAGCGTCATCATCGACCGCAATGTAGACGTGCACGTCCGCTCGCTCCGCAAGAAGCTGGGCCCGGCAGGGCAACACCTCGTCACAGTGCGGGGGGTGGGCTACAAGTTCGACGTGAGGCTTCGGGCCGAGTGACACCGGCTTTCAGCCCGTGATTCCGGAGGAAGGATTGGGACATCGGGGGGCGGGGCTCGGGGTCCACCGGTCGAGCAAAACTCGGCGCCCCAAACCTGTCAATCCTGTCAAATTCAAAATGGATTCCGGAGTATCAGACAGGATTACAGGAGCGTAAAGATTTTTTGGAGTCCGGTCAAAAGGCACTTGCCCTGTCCCCAGCGGAGGAAGCCGCGACTCCCAACCCGGCCCGCCGCTGCGATCCGGACCTGCGCCCTGAGCCCTGCGCCCCGGGTCGAGCACGACTTGCCCTGTCCCCATCGGCATCGGAGCTGCAAGATTTGGGGGCAGGGGCAAGGGCACGGGGTAGGGCGAGACGCCCGGGGCTCATTGAGAGGAGCAATCCTCTGCCGTGTTCCTCCAAATTTACCGAATCTTTAAGAGGGCCTTAAACAGCCTTCACCACCCGGTCCTATCTTGGAGTTGGCGGCCCGGTTGCCTGACGGTTGACGTGAACGCGAAAGTACGGCAACGTTCCAGGATCTTCCGCGCGTGTATCAGGCGCCGGGGACGCCCTTGATCGATCCGAGTCGAGCTAGCAGAGTTCAGGAGGATAGAGGGATGTTGACGCAGAGTTTCAAGAGAGATTGGATGATCGGGGGGCTGGGGCTTTGCCTGCTTCCGGCAGTGGTCTGGCTGGCCACCTGCGGGGGAGCGCCCACCGGAGAGATTGGCGAACTCGGCGGCTACGTGGCCTTGGACGGTTCCAGTACCGTGTTTCCGATCAGCGAAGCGGTGGCGGAAGAGTTTCGAGAATTTCACCCCCGCGTACGGGTGACGGTGGGAGTTTCCGGAACCGGGGGAGGCTTCAAGAAATTCACGCGCAGGGAGATCGACATCGGCAATGCCTCTCGACCCATCAAGCCCTCTGAATTGGCGGCGGCCCAGCAGAGTGGAGTCGAATTCCTGGAGTTGCCGATTGCTTACGACGGAATCGCCGTCGTCGTGAACCGCGGAAACGAATGGGCTCGGGAGATGACTGTCTCCGAACTGAATCGCCTTTGGCAGCCGGAAGCCCAAGGCAAGGTGACTCGCTGGAACCAGATCCGTGTGGGTTGGCCCGATCGACCCATCAAGCTGTTCGGGGCGGGGGTCGACTCGGGGACATACGACTATTTCACCCAGGCGGTCTCCGGCCAAGAGGGGGCCAGCCGGGGGGATTTCACCGCCAGTGAGGATGACAACGTCCTGGTTCAGGGAGTAGCCTCCGACGTGGAGGCCATGGGTTTCTTTGGATTTGCCTATTACGAAGAGAATCGACACCGCCTGAGAGCTCTGGCCATTGACGACGAGAACCCCGACAACGGAGCTGGCCCAATTGCACCGACGACGGAAACAGTCGGCAATGGGACGTATCAGCCGCTGTCCCGCCCTGTCTTCATCTACGTCCGCAAGGATGCGTTGGACAAGCCGCAGGTGGAGGGATTCGTCCGTTTTTACTTGGAGAATGCGGCCCAGTTGTCGCGTGAGGTCGGTTACATCGCGCTACCCGAGACGACCTATCGGGTTTTGCTGGATCGCCTGGACCGAAGAGTCGCCGGCTCGGTGTTCGGTGGAGAAGGATCCCAGGTGGGAGTGACGGTCGACGATCTGTTACGGCGCGAAACAACGCCCTGAGTAGAGGCTGCCCATGCCGATGTCGAGCCCCCCTTCCAGGCGCCGCTTGCAGAGGGTCAAGGAGCGCGGCATCGAGCTCTTCCTGCTGCTGTGCGGCGTCCTTTCCATCTTCACGACCCTGGGCATCGTCGCGGTTCTGGTGGTGGAGACGGTCGGTTTCTTCCAGGAGGTCAGCCTGTGGGACTTCCTGGGCGACACCCAATGGACACCTCTTTTCGCTGAGAAGCGTTTCGGCATCTGGCCGCTGCTGGGCGGCACGGCGCTCGTTTCCGCGATTGCCATGCTGGTGGCTCTGCCGGTGGGACTGCTAGTGGCGCTCTATCTGTCGGACTGGGCCCCGTCGAGCGTGCGGGCCTGGGTGAAGCCGGTGCTGGAGATCCTGGCGGGAATCCCCACGGTCGTGTACGGCTACTTCGCGCTCCTGACGGTGACTCCACTGCTGCAACGGCTGGTGCCGGGGTTGGACGGGTTCAACGCGCTCTCCCCGGGCCTTGTGATGGGGGTCATGATTTTGCCCATGATGGCGTCGTTGAGCGAGGACGCCTTGCGGGCGGTACCGAGAGGCTTGAGGGAGGCGGGCTACGCGCTGGGGTCGACACGCCTGCAGGTTTCGCTTCGGGTGGTGCTGCCTTCGGCCCTCTCCGGGATCACGGCGGCCTCGATTCTGGCGGTCTCCCGCGCTATCGGCGAAACCATGATCGTGACCATTGCCGCCGGCCAGCAGGCCCGCCTCACCCTGGACCCGCTGGGTCCGGTCGAGACCATGACCGCCTACATCGTGCAGGTGAGCCTGGGGGACACCCCGGCGGGAACGCTCGAGTATCGGACCATCTTCGTGGTCGGAATGATGCTGTTTCTGTCCACCCTGCTGTTGAATCTGGTGAGCTTCCGGTTGCGGGCCCGTTACCGGGAGGAATATCAATGATCCGGAAGAGCCCCCCCTCCCACCGTTGGCGGCTCTGGCAGGAACGATTGTTTCTCCTGGTGTGCCTGTTGGGTCTGTCGCTGGGACTGCTGACTCTGATCGTTTTGCTCACTTCGGTGTTCGCCCAGGGCCTGCCTCGGATCGACATGGATTTCCTGACCAGCTTCCCTTCGCGCCGGGCCAGCCGGGCGGGAATTGTCGCCCCGCTGGTGGGGACCGTCTGGATGATGCTGCTGACCGCGCTGATCGCCATTCCCGTGGGAGTGGGAGCCGCCATCTACCTGGAAGAGTATGCCCCGCGTGATCGCTCCTTCTGGGGTCGTCTGGCCTATGCCATCGAGGTGAACATCGCCAACTTGGCGGCCGTCCCCTCGATTCTCTACGGCTTGCTGGGGTTGGCCATCTTCGTGAGGGCCGTCAATCTGGGCCGCAGTCTGCTGGCGGGGGCGCTTACCCTTTCGCTGCTGATTCTTCCCGTCATCATCATCGCTTCGCGCGAAGCGTTGCGGACCGTTCCGCGCTCCATTCGGGAGGGTTCCTATGCGCTGGGTGCGACTCGCTGGCAGACGATCCAGCGTCTGGTGTTGCCGATGGCGCTGCCGGGAATCCTGACCGGCAACATTCTGGCTTTGTCGCGCGCAATCGGTGAAACAGCTCCCCTGATCACGATCGGAGCGTTGACCTATGTGGCCTTTCTCCCGGAGGACCTGTTTTCGCCATTCACAGTGCTCCCGATCCAGATCTTCAACTGGGTGTCCCGCCCCCAGAGCGATTTTCACATCAACGCGGCCGCCGCGATTTGTGTGCTGCTGCCGCTTTTGCTATTGATGAACGCCATGGCGATCTGGCTGCGCCAGCGCTATCAGAAGAGGTTGGGCTGACATGCCGACGGGGTTGAGCGAATCGGTCCGGGAAACCTACGACTCGAGGCTCCTGGCGGGTCGAGAAATCAAGATCCGCGTGGCCGGGGCCAGCGTGTTCTACGGGAGCAACCAGGCTTTGGAGGGCGTTTCCCTCTCCATTCCGGCCCGCCAGGTGACCGGGTTGATCGGTCCCTCGGGCTGCGGCAAGTCTACCTTTCTCCGCTGCCTGAACCGCATGAACGACTTGATCCCCGAGACCCGTGTGGAGGGGGAGTTTCTGCTGGACGGGGAGGACATTTACGGGCCGAATGTCGATGTCGTCGACCTGCGCTGCCGGGTCGGAATGGTGTTTCAGAAGTCCAACCCCTTCCCCAAGTCGATCTTCGAGAATGCCGCCTTCGGCCTTCGGGTGGCCGGATGGAAGAAAGCTCACGAGATCGAGGAGCAGGTCGAAAAGAGCCTGCGTGCAGCTGCCTTGTGGGAGGAAGTGAAAGACCGCTTGGACGCCTCGGCACTCGATTTGTCCGGCGGACAACAGCAGCGTCTGTGCATCGCCCGGGCATTGGCAGTCGAACCGGAGGTGGTGCTGATGGACGAGCCGGCCAGCGCCCTGGACCCGATCGCGACGCAGCGAATCGAGGAATTGATCGACGAGTTGAAAGCTCACTACACGATTGTGATCGTCACCCACAACATGCAGCAGGCAGCGCGGGTCAGCGATTTCACGGCCTTTTTCTACGTCGGGCAGCTGGTCGAATTCAATTCGACCGAGGTACTGTTCACGCGGCCCCGCGAAGCCAAGACGGAGGAATACATCACGGGTCGCTTCGGGTGAGTCAAAAGATGCCAATGCAACCAAAGATTCACGAGCAGATCGCCATGCTCAATCGGGAACTCCTCGCCATGGGGGCCCGGGTGGAGCAGAACATTGGAGATGCCGTTCGCGCCCTGATCGACCGAGACACGGAACTGGCCCGCAGCGTCATCGGGAGGGACCCGGAGATCGACCTGGCCGAGATTCGAATCGACCGGCGCTGTCTGGACATCCTCGCCCTCTACCAACCTGTGGCGCGCGACCTTCGGTTCGTGGCCACCGCCATGAAGGTCGTCAAAGACCTGGAGCGAGTCGGCGACATGGCAGCCGACATCGCCAAGCATTCTCTGGCCCTGACGACCGTGGGCTCGGTTCACGATTCGGAAGAGCTGGCGGGCATGTGCAGGCGCGCTCAGGAGATGCTCACGCGGGCGCTGGACGCTTTCGTTCGCCAGGACGTGGCGCTGGCACGCCAGGTGATCGCCGAGGACGACGTGGTCGACGAGTGGCACGATGCGATCTACAAGCGGGTGGGGAGAATCATGGAGTCGAATCCATTACGAGTCCGGGGGGGGTTGCACCTGCTCTCGGTCGCCAAGTACCTGGAGCGGATCGGCGACCACAGCTCGAATCTGTCCGAGATGGTAGTGTTCCTGGTCGAGGGGGAAGACATTCGGCATTATGAGAAAGTCAAAGGCCTGCGTGAGAAGCAAGACGAAGGCCCGCATTGACGTGCCCCGTTTCTGGATTCTTCTGTTGCTGGTTTCCGTTCCTTCCTGCACACCTGCCAGCTTCCCGGGCGAGGGGGCCGACGCGCCGCAAACCGTCGTCTACCGGGACAGCTGGGGGGTGCCGCACATCTATGCTCCCACTGCGGCCGCCGGGTGTTACGGGATGGGCTGGGCCCAGGCCCAGGACCGGCCCGAGGAGCTGCTCCGCAATTTCCTGCGGGCAACCGGGGAGATTTCCTCCGTGGATGGCCCGCCCGGCTTTCGGTCCGACTGGGTGGCGCACCTCTGGGATCATTACGGGGTCGCGCAGGCCGGGCTCGCGCGTGCGGGAGAAGCGGTCCGTCCTTGCCTGAGCAGGTTCGTCGAGGGAATCAACGATTACTACGCCGCACATCCGGCCGACCTTCCGGCCTGGTGGGGGCAGCGCCGGGTCGACGAAGCGATGGTGCTCGCCTTCGCACGGCTGTTCCTCTACTCGTGGTCGATCGACGACGGCTTTGGAGATCTGGTGAGAGGCGGCGTCCAGCCAGGTCTGGCCCGCACCGAGCGCGGCTCCAACCAGTTCGCGGTGGCGCCGCAGCGGGCCCGAGAAGGTGCGGCCATTCTGGCGATCGACCCGCACCTGTCCTGGTGGGGAATCTCCCGGTTCTGGGAGTTCCGCATCCATGCCGGCGAGCTGCAGGGAAGCGGAGTCACCCTGCCCGGGTTTCCGACCATCGGGTTGGGCCACAATCGATTCCTGGCCTGGGCCATGACCACCGGTGGACCCGACACCGCCGACGTCTACCGCCTCGAGCTCAGGCCCGGAAACACGCTCCAATATCGCTACGACGGAGAGTGGCGGGAACTCTCCAGCCGGGAAGTCGAAATCACCGTCCGAGGAGAGGAGCAGCCGCGCCGCCTGAGATTATTGGCTTCCCACCACGGGCCGGTCGTGGCCCTCCAAAAGAACTCTGCCTATGCCATTCGAATGGCCTATGCTCAGGAGGTCGGCATCCTGGACGCCTGGTGGACTCTCAACCTGGGACGAAGCTACCGCGATGCCGAGGCGGCCTTGGCGACGCTGCAGTTCTTCCCTCAGAACGTGATGGTGGCCGACGTCGACGGCAACATCTATTATCAACGTACCGGCCGGGTGCCTCGGCGCCCCGCCGGCCTCGACTGGTCCAGACCCGTCGACGGCTCCACCTCAAGGACCGAGTGGGACGGTTTCCACCCGGCTTCCGAGCTGGTCCAGATTCTCAACCCTCCACAGGGCTACATGCAGAACTGCAACGTCCCTCCCGACGCGATGATGCGCCGCAGTCCGCTGCTCGCCGAAAGGTACCCGGCCCCTGTCTACAGCGATGCCGGCCACGGTCCGCCGGGCGGATGGTCCAACCCGCGGGCGGCCCGGGCGGTCCAGTTGCTGGACGCCGATTCCGACCTGTCCGCAACCGAGGCCATGGACATCATCCTGGACGTGCACCCTTTCGGGGTCGAGCGCTGGCTGGAGGCACTGCGCTTGGCCGACCAGCGAGCCGGCAGCCGTTTTCAGGCCAGACAGGCCTATGCTCGAGCCCGGGACACCCTCATGTCCTGGGACGGAGACTTGCGCCGGGACTCCACGGGAGCCCTCGTCTACTTCGAGTGGCGGCGGTTGCTCGAAGAGGGAGCTCCCTCCCAGCTCGAGGGTCTGTCCAAGCGCCTGGACGACTATCGGGAGTCTTTGGGCGAAGCCTCTCCCGGAGTCGAGCTGAGCCCGGTGGAAGCGGAGACGATGTGTGAGGCGTTGGCGCAGGCGGGGGAACTGGAACAACAGAGGAGCGAAGGAGTGTGGCGCAGCTACGGGGATGTCTTTCGGGTGGGCCGGGGGGACGCCTCGTGGCCGTTGGGCGGGGGGGGACCCGTCCGGCTGGGCCTGAGCACGCTGCGCAGCGTCGGCTATGGGGAGCCCCGGCCCGATGGCACCCGCTGGGGTCGCTCGGGACAGACGGCCACGATGATCGTCGTGCTGCAGCAACCGATACGCAGCTGGTCCGCCGTCCCGATCGGGCAGAGCGACCGTGTCGATTCCCCCCATTTTCGGGATCAAGCGGAAAAGCTCTTCAGCCCGCGCCGCCTCAAACCCACCTGGTGGACGCCCCGGGAGCTCTCCGGACAGGTGGCCTCCCGGGAGGTGCTGCCGTGACCTGGAGAGCTGCCCCGGCCACTCGGTCAGACCCTCACGGCAACCGCCCATTCCTCCCTCGAGCGCGCTAATTGTGACGCTGCAATCTTTTTTTTGACTTGTCAGTTGCCTCGAGCACGAGTACAATCCGTGTTTACTCCAGCGTTTAGTGATTCGTGACCGCACTCAATTGTGGAGGCTCTCAATGGTTCGCCTGAAATCAAGTTGTGTTCTTTGCCTGGTATTGATCGGCGTTTTCTCGGCAGCAACCGCGGAAAACCTTCCGCCTGCTGAAGTCGTTTCCTTCCCCGAAGCCGGACTCGACTGGGTTTCGGATAGTGCTTTCGTCGTGACTTCCGGATTGGCTGACGACGTGGTTCTCCCGCGCGTGGAGGCTTTGCGCATCATCCGGTTGATGAACGATGGAATGGTCGAAAATTTCGGATACACGGATTGGCGTCTCCCCGAGCTGCACGAGCTCGAGGCTCTGCAGGTACTCGAGGAAGAAGGCCAGCTGGAACGGCCTCTTCAGAATTTTGAGATGTTGAAGCACTGGTTGACTGATCGGTCCAGAGAGATGGAAGCACCATCCCCGGGAAGCTGGACCACTCGGATCGAACCGCGGGCGGCCTCCGACAAGATCTACACCTGGCCCGTGCGCGGCGCGCACGTACTGCCCGGCTTTGCCCAGGCGGTGGTAGTGGCCACCAACTCGATTCACCTCAAGAACAACACGGTGATCCAGTCCGGGAACCTGATCGCCAATCAGGTGAGTCCCGGACCCACCTTGAGCGGGAACAGCGAACTGACCATCGGCGAGGTGGATGTGCTCACGGGCGGCGAGAGCAACGCTTTCTCCAATCTCAAGGGCGACAGCGTGAAGATCCACCGCAAGGCCGTGATCAACGGCGACGTGCATTACAACGAGCTGGACAACAATGGGACCATCAACGGCGCCCTGATCACCCCGCTCTCCTTGCCCGTCTTCACTTCACTGCCCCCGTTCAAGATGCAGACCCCCGCCCCCGGATCTCCCAATGTGACGGTTCCGGGAGGAATGTCACAGACATTGCTGCCGGGCGACTACGGGGTTGTGACCGTGGGAGACAATGGCACCCTTTTGTTCTCCGGTGGCATCTACAATCTGACAAGCTTGACGGCTGGGATCGGCTCCCAGCTTCTGTTCGACGGCCCGACTCAGGTCCGCATTCAGAATTCGATGTCCACCGCACAGAACTCGGTGATCGGGCCCAGCACGGGTGCGGCATCCGGTGGGCTATCGGCCAAAGACATCATGTTCTATGTGGCCGGCGTCAACAGCCTACCAGGAGAATCACCGGAAGCGACTCGGCTGGGGCGATTGAGCCAAGTTCGGGCCAACTTCTACGTCCCGAACGGGACGCTGCGTGTGCTCCGCGACGCGGTGGCCACGGGAGCCTTCATCGGCCGCGATGTCGCAGTCGAAAACAGTGGGCGGCTCATCCTGGACAGTTTTTACCGCAACCGGCCTCCCCAGGCCGGCAATGACAGTCTGACCGTGGACGAGGGTCTCTCCACGAGTGTCCTGGATTCCGGCGCCGCCAGCGTGCTGGCCAACGATACGGATCCGAACGTGGATGACCTGCTCTCGGCCAGCCTTTCGACTGCTCCCAATCATGGGACTCTGATCTTCAATGTCGATGGTACGTTTCAGTATACCCACGACGGGAGTGAAACGACGAGTGACAGCTTCCAATATGTTGTGTGCGACGACGGGACACCACAGATGTGCGCCACCGGAACAGTGAGCATTACGATCAATCCGGTGAACGACCCGCCAGTGGCGCAAAACGACTCCGCGACGACCGACGAGGACATGAGCGTCAGCGTCTTTGTGCTGGCCAATGACAGCGATGTCGACGGCAACTTGGATCCGGAGACGCTGACTGTCGTTCAGGGCCCGGCCAACGGCACGACCATAGTCTTCGGGCCTGATATCGGCTACTTCCCCGCTGCCAACTTCAACGGCATGGACAGCTTTCAGTACGAAATCTGCGACGACGGCACACCCTTGCCATCCCTGTGCGCGACCGCCACGGTGGTGGTGACCGTCAACCCGGTCCCCGACGTGCCGATTGCGTTGCCGGACTTCTTCACCGTCCTGGAGGGTGGCACCTTGTCTGACAACGTCGCCACCAACGATTTCGATCCGGATGGAGATGCGCTGACGTTCAACCTAGTCAGCTCGCCGGCGGCCGGCAACCTCTCGTTCAACAGTAACGGGACGTTTACCTACATTCACGGCGGATCCGAGCTGCCCTCCGACAACTTCATTTACCTGGCGTGCGACGGAATCACGGGGTGCGGCGAGGGACTGGCAACGATCCAGGTCATTGGCGTCAACGATGCGCCCACCGCCGATTCCCAAATCGTGCAAACCAACGGAACTTCAGCTATCACCATCACGCTGACCGGCAGCGACCCCGAAAACGATGACCTGCTCTTCTCGATTTTCAGTGGTCCCTCCCAAGGAGTGCTCGGACCGGTCATCCAAGGCCCGGCACCGGTGAATCCCGGCGACCCGCCCCGGACCAGCGCAACTGTCCAGTACACTCCAAACACCGGGGACGATTTGGAAGACAGCTTCGTGTTCGAGGTGGACGACCAGAACGGTGGAACTTCGACTGGGACGGTTTTCCTCAATCCGGATGACACAGCCGAGTCCCCGCCGCCCGACGACCCCATCGCGGTGGTGACCGCGCGGGACCGCAACCTGGAGACTACCGAGACGGTGCTCGTCGTGTTTGAGGCGGACGCTCCGACCGGTGTCAGCCTGAGCTTCTCCATTCAGACTCTGCCGAATGGCTCCCTGGCCAATTCCGAGGGTACGGCTATTGAATCGGTACCGGCGGGGCTGCCCGACGCCAGGGTGTTCTACACGCCTCCCCCGGGTGCGGAGGACGGTTCGGTCGACAGCTTCAACTTCCAGGCCATCGGCAGCAATGCTCAGACCAGCACCGCGAGTGTCAATGTGACCTTTGCCGAGCCGGTCGAGTTGGCCCCCAACCAGCAGGCGACGACCAACATGAACCAACCGGTCCAAATCAACCTGCAGGTCAACCCCGGCGGTACGGGTACCATCACGCCCCAATCCGGGTCGGCCGACAAGGCACGGCTGCAAAAGCCCGGCAGCGGGACCGTTCACGCGTCGATTCCCGGTGCCAGCCTGGCCGGAAACGTGGGGGATGCCGATCTGGACGGTATCGGAGATGGCCGCGACGCAATCCCCGGACCTGCCCCGGTGCTGATCTCGGCGGCCGTGGACCGAAACTTGAGCTCGCAGACCTTCAACGACGAGACGGCCTTCCAAAGTTCTCTGGTCAGCTCCAGCTTTTTCGACTTCGAAACGAGTTCCGGCTTCCCCCCGACTGGGACGATCATCGGAACCTTCCAGGGCATTGGCTTCGATGCCAAGACGTTCGAGTCGGCGACGCTGGCCACCTCGGGAGTTCAGACCATGACGGGCAGCGGCTCGGGCGCCGGTACTTTCAGCCCGGCGACTCTAGACTTCACGGGCCTGGAGCTCAAGCCCAACGCATTTGGCTTCCGGGCGCTCGACCTGACGCTGGGTGAGATCATTCGAGTGACGGTGGAATACGCGGCCGGGCCCAACACGGTCTACGATGTCCAACTGGCTTCGGGAGAGCCGGCATTCACAAAGATCTACTTCGGTGTCAGCGACACCTCCCGGGTGATCAACCGAATCACTTTCGTCGGAACGGACACCGCCGGGGCCAACCGGGCCTGGGCGATCGACGACCTGAGAGTAGGCCGGCGGACACTGGTAGCCGGCGTGGCCAGGATCCACATCGAGTACGACATCTCCACACTGAGGCTGACGCCCGCCCAGATCACCTCGGCTCGTGTGGTCCTCCATACGCAGCTCGGAACGGTCGATTCGCTGCCCACGTCTTTCTTCTCGGGAGACGCCGAGCAGGACGGCCGCCTGAAAGTTTCGGACTTCCAGGCGCCCGCCACGGCCATCCCCGGGGCGGTGATGCCCGTACCCACCGGCTCGCCAGTGGGTACGCAGGGCACCTTCACTTTCGACGTGAAATCTGCTCTGCAATCCGCAATGAATGCAGGACGCAGCTTCTTCTCGATCCAGGGGCGGG
>JBFKLX010000046.1:0-28444 GCA_041630155.1 Acidobacteriota bacterium | reverse complement strand
CTGGTGGGCGACGCGCGAGGGCTACCTGGTGGGGGCGGAGGCCGTGGGCCTTCAAGGGTTCTGGCTCTCCACCGAGTCCATGCTATCGACACCCGATCCGCTGGCCGCAATGCCGTCCATGCACTGCGCCTTCCCGCTGTTCTGGAGCATGGTGCTGGCCCGGTACTCGCCCCGCCACTCAATCCCCCTCTTCGGACTCACGCTGGTCGTGGCCGTTGCTGTCGTCTACCTGGGGCACCATTACGTCATCGACATAGTCGCGGGGTGGATTTACGGTCTGGCAGCGGGCTCGATGGTCTGGCTCCGGTGGCCGGGGTTCTCCCAGGGAGACGAAACTGCCGGTGCCGAGCCCCCAGTTTGACCCGCCCGAGATCTCTCGCGCACAATGGGCGGTCATGGGTGAAGCGGAGCCGATCATTGAGACTCTGGCCGTGGAACCGTTCTACAAGAACGGCTACCTGCTGGCCTGTCCGGAGACTCGCCACGGGATCTACATCGATCCGGGCGACGAAGCTCCGGAGATGCTGGAGCGAATCGAGAAACTGAAGGTGGAACTCATTGCCGTGGTCGCCACCCACGCGCACATGGATCATATTTGCGGGATCAGCGCGGTGAAGAAACGCTGGGACGTACCCATCTACGTTCACCCGGACGATGTACGGCTGTATGAGCAGTTGCCCGCACAGGCACGATTTTTCGGTTTGAACTACGATCCGGCGCCCCCCGCAGATCGATTCCTGGCCGAAGGTGAGCCGCTTCGGGTGGGCCGTTTGAGCATCGAAGTCTTCCACACGCCTGGCCACGCTCCGGGTCACGTCTGCCTGCAAGTGGGAAGGCACATCTTCTGCGGAGACACGGTCTTCGCCGGGTCAATCGGCCGGACCGACCTGCTGGGGGGGTCCATCGAGCTGCTCCTCGAAAGCATCCGCGAGAAGATCCTCCCCCGTGGAGACGAGATGATTCTCCATCCCGGGCACGGGCCGCAGACCACAATCGGTCAGGAGCGTCGAAGCAACCCGTTTCTGGCGACCAGGGCGGGCTGACGGGTGCCCGGCTCCTCCCAGCTCACGAGTGATCCCCGGCCGCCTCTCGAGGTGATCTTCTTCGACGCGGCAGGCACTCTTTTTCGGGTGCGCGAGACGGTGGGAACGACGTATTGGAGGGAAGCCGCCGACTCGAGTCCGGGGAACCCCGCCCTGTCTCCCGAAGAATTGGACGAAGCGTTCTCCCAGGTCTTTCTCGAGCGCCAGCCGCTGGTGTTCCCGGAGGCGCGCCAACAGGAATTGCCGGAGCTGGAGCGGCAGTGGTGGTACGAGGTGGTTCGCGAGACCTTCCGCAGGACCGGTTTGCAGCCGCCTGGCCCGAAGGTGTTTCAGCGCATCTACGGGAGCTATGCTTCTGCGGCGGCGTGGAGGTTGGAAAGCGGCTGTCGAAAAGTCCTCAGAGAGCTGCGAAGCCGCGGGTATCGCCTCGGTGTCATCTCCAACTTCGACTCGAGACTGGCCGGAATCCTGGAGGGTTTGAACATCCACGGCGAATTCGATTCCATCACCGTATCCAGCCTGGCTCGCTCGGCCAAGCCCGATCCCGAGATCTTTCTGGAAGCGCTGCGAGCCGCCTCGACGCAGGCGGCGCGAGCCCTTCACGTGGGCGACAGCCTGCGGGACGATGTTCGAGGAGCAGCCGCAGTGGGGATGCGTTCGGTCTGGTACGCGCCCGCTGAGAAGCTCCGAGTGACCGGAGTCCGGACGGTTCGCCGTCTCAACGAACTGCTTCGTTTTCTGGTATAGTCTCAACTCTCTTTTCCCAGGCGAAGATGCTCGTGTCTCTTCGTCGTGAGCGTCCCGTCGCCACTGGGCGGGTCTCGCACTGAATCGAGGCACTCGGTAATCTCGCCAGGTATGCTGTCACCATTCCCTGACGGGAAAGGCGGACCGAGCGCCGCAGCAGAGAGGTCAGCAATGAGTGGGAAGCAGCTCATCAGGGTGGCCCACAGCCCCGACAGTGATGACGCATTCATGTTCTACGCTCTGGCGACGGAGAAGATCCACACGGGCGGTTTCGACTTCGCGCACGAACTTCACGACATTGAGAGCTTGAACCAGGCGGCGCTGGAGGGGCGCTACGAGGTGAGCGCGGTCAGTATCCATGCCTATGCCTATGTGCACGAGCGCTACGCCCTGCTCAACAGCGGCGCCAGCATGGGCGAGGGCTACGGCCCCACCGTGGTGAGCAGGACTCGCATGACGCCTGAGCGACTGGGCGAGGTGGAAGTCGCCGTGCCGGGCGAGTGGACGTCTGCTCGACTGGCGCTGGGGTTGTACCGCCCGGGGGTGGCGGTTCGTGTCGTTCCCTTCGACCAGATCATCCCGGCGGTCGCCTCCGGCATGGTGGAGGCAGGAGTGATCATTCACGAAGGCCAGCTGACCTATCGGGACGAGGGATTGGCCAAAGTCGTCGACCTGGGCGAGTGGTGGAAAAGCGAGACCGGCCTGCCGCTCCCGCTGGGTGGCAACGCGGTGCGTCGTGATCTGGGACCCGAAGTGCTCGCTCGCCTGGGGACCATCTTGGCGGAGAGCATCCGCTTCGGCTTGGAGCATCGGGAAGAAGCACTCAACTATGCCCTTCAGTTCGGCCGGGGCCTGGACGAAGAGACGGGTGACCGCTTCGTGAGCATGTACGTCAACGAACGGACCCTCGACTACGGAGAGGAGGGGCGCCGTGCCGTGCAGCTCTTCCTCGACCGTGGACATGAAGCCGGCCTGTTGCCCCAGCGGGTGACGGTCGAGTTCGTCGGCGCATGAAAAGCGTCGCACCAGCGGCCGCGCCCACTCCCCGAGGCGCCATTGACAGCACCGCCGACCGGCGCTAGCATCAAGAGGATCAACGCGCAATTTTGTCCCTAGGGGGAGCTGGATTCGGCTGAGAGGATGGAAGGCGCGCCATCGACCCCACGAACCTGATCCGGGTAATTCCGGCGGAAGGGAAAAGGGAAGAGCAGTGAGAATCCTGCCTTGCAGGCCCGAGCCGGCCATCCCTCTTCGGACCGAGGAGAAGCCATGAGCAATCGGGCCAAAGCCAAGACCGTCGATCCCAACTCGATTCTGACTACAGAGCCGCTGCCGGGGTCCCGCAAAGTCTATCTGGAGGGAAGCCGGCCCGAGGTTCGGGTGCCGATGCGGGAAGTGAGCCTCAGCAACGGCGAACACTTTCTGCTCTACGACACTTCCGGTCCCTACACGGATCCGCAGGCCAGCATCGACCTAACACGCGGCATCCGGCCGCTGCGCCTGGGGTGGGTCGAAGCCCGCCAGGACACCGATGAGCTGGCCAACTTCAGCTCCGAGTTCAGCCGAAAACGAAACAGTGATGGGAGCCTCGCGGGGATTCGATTCCCGCATCTGCGCGAACCGCGCCGGGCCGCGCCGGGCCGCAATGTGAGCCAGATGCATTATGCCCGCCGGGGCATCGTGACTCCCGAGATGGAGTTTGTGGCGCTGCGTGAGAACCTGAAGCGGCAGCGCGCGCGCCGAAAGCACACCGACGACGCGGGACAGCACCCCGGCGAGTCGTTCGGCGCCGCGATTCCGCCTGAAATTACTCCCGAGTTCGTGCGAGACGAAGTGGCCCGGGGGCGGGCCATCATCCCCGCCAATGTCAATCACCCGGAATCGGAGCCGATGATCATCGGCCGTAATTTCCTGGTGAAGATCAACGCCAACATCGGCAATTCCGCTGTGGTCTCTTCGATCGAAGAGGAAGTGGAAAAGATGATCTGGGCGATTCGCTGGGGCGCCGACACGGTGATGGATTTGTCCACCGGGCAGGACATACACGAGACCCGGGAGTGGATTATCCGCAACGCTCCCGTGCCGATCGGGACCGTCCCCATTTACCAGGCCCTGGAGAAAGTCGGTGGGATCGCCGAGGAGCTGACCTGGGAGATCTTTCGCGACACTTTGATCGAGCAGGCGGAGCAGGGAGTCGACTACTTCACCATCCATGCCGGGGTGCGGCTGAAATACATTCCCTCGACTGCCCGGCGAGTCACCGGGATCGTCTCCAGGGGCGGCTCGATCATGGCCAAGTGGTGCCTGGCCCATCATCGCGAAAGCTTCCTTTACACGCACTTCGAAGAGATTTGCGAAATCATGAAGGATTACGACGTCTCTTTCAGCCTGGGCGACGGGCTGCGGCCCGGGTCGATCGCGGACGCCAACGACGAGGCTCAGTTCGCTGAGCTGGAAACGCTGGGCGAACTGACTCGCATCGCCTGGAAGCACGACGTCCAAACCATGATCGAAGGCCCGGGACACATCCCCATGCAGCTGATCCGCATCAACATGGAGAAGCAGCTCGAGGAGTGCCAGCAAGCGCCCTTCTACACACTGGGCCCCCTGACGACCGATGTCGCTCCCGGCTACGACCACATCACGTCGGCCATCGGGGCCGCCATGATCGGGTGGTTTGGCTGCGCCATGCTGTGTTACGTGACCCCCAAGGAGCACCTGGGCCTGCCCAATCGTAAGGACGTCAAGGACGGTGTCATTGCCTACAAGATCGCTGCGCATGCCGCCGACCTGGCCAAAGGGCACCCCGGGGCTCAGGCGCGTGACAACGTTCTCTCCCAGGCGCGCTTCGAGTTTCGCTGGGACGACCAGTTCAATCTGGCGTTGGACCCCGAAACGGCACGCCAATTCCACGACGAGACGCTGCCGGCCCAGGGCGCCAAAGTGGCTCATTTCTGCTCCATGTGCGGCCCCAAGTTCTGTTCCATGGAGATCACCCAACAGGTGCGCGACTACGCGCGACAGAAGGGCCTGGAAGAAGATTCGGCTCTTGAGAGCGGCCTGCGCGAAAAGGCGGATGAATTTCGGGAGCAAGGATCGGAAATCTATCACTGAGCGCAACCGTCCGCACGGGCGGGCGGCATTCACCTCGGGTTGGACGTTCTACCACCGCTCCCCCCACGGCCGCACGGCGGCAGCCTCATTTTTCGCGGTTTTCCTCGCGACGTTTTGTCGCTAAGCTGGGTCGTCATGCCGTCTGAAGGGGCCAGCCAGGCCGTGCTCGTCAGTATCGTCAGCTTCGAAGACGAGGAGTTCCTAGAGCGTTGCCTGGCCTCCGTCCAGAATCAGAGCCACCCCTGTCGGGTCAAGGTGTGGGACAACGCCTCGCAGGATCGCAGCCGCCAGATCGCTCGGGATTTCGGAGCCGAGCTGGCGGCTTCTCGCTCCAACCTCGGTTTCGCGGCCGGCCACAACCGCAACCTGCAGGATGAGGACTTCGAGTTTGCCCTGATTCTGAACCCGGACGTCGTCTTGAGGCACGATTACCTGGCCCGGCTGGTCCAGGCGCTGCGCCAATTCCCGGGATTTGGGATGGCCGGTGGCAAGCTCCTGCGGATGGACGCCTCGGGACGTTCGATTCTGAGTCGGGGATTCCCCTTGATCGACAGCACCGGCATCTATTTCACGCCTTCGCTGCGCCACTTCGATCGGGGAAACGGAGAAGAGGACCGGGGACAGTACCAACGCCCGCAGTGGGTGTTCGGTCTGACCGGGGCAGCCGTGCTGCTGCGCCACACCATGCTGGAGGAGCTGGGCTTCGGGCGGGAAGTCTTCGACGAAGATTTCTTCGCCTATCGGGAGGACGCCGACTTGTCCTGGCGCGCCCTTCTGCGAGGCTGGAAAGCCATTTACGTACCTAAAGCTGAAGCTTTGCATTATAGAAAAGTGTTGCCCTCGCGCCGGCGTCAGTTGTCGCGCCTGATCAACTACCATTCCGTCAAGAATCGCTACTTGATGCGCCTGAAGAACATGGATTCGGCCGTGAGGCGGCGTTGTTTCCCCTACGCATACCTGCGTGACCTGGGGATCTTCGTTTACGTAATCTTGCTGGAATGGGGTTCGATACCCGCATTTCGTGAAGTCTGGACGCTTCGCAACCGATACCGTGAGAAGCGCCAGGTCGTACAGGGTGGCCGCCGGAGAGCGCCTGCCGAGGTGGCCGCTTGGTTTTCCTTCGAGCCGCAGGCGCGCGACCTCGAATCTGAACCAGGGGAACAGACATGAAAGCTCTCTTCGTTTCGGTCTTGGTGGTGTTTTCGCTTCTGGCAGCGGCCCCGTCGTCGTGGGCGAGCCAGCGGCCGCGCCTGGTGGTCGTCGTCGCGATCGACCAGTTCCGGCCAGACTTTCTGGAACGCTTTGACGATGACTTCTTGCCGGCCTGGGAGAAGGGCAAGGCGGGGGGATTCAAGCTGCTTCTCGAGGAGGGGGCCAGTTATCTGGACGCGGCCTACTCGCACCTGCCCACCTTCACCTGTCCCGGTCACGCAACCATTCTCACGGGCGCTTGGCCGGGGGTGAGCGGAATCATCGGCAACCGCTGGTTCGACCGAGAATCCGGTCGAGAGGTCGGCTGTGTCGATGCGCTGGGTAGCTCGGAGACCGGCCAGCGCAGTCCCAGGAACCTGCTGGTGAGCACCCTGGGAGACGAGCTGGAGCTGGCCACCAACGAGGCAGCCCGCGTGGTGGGCCTGGGCGGGAAGGACTATGCGGTAATGACTCTGGTGGGACGCATGGCCGATCTGGCTCTCTGGTTCGATCGCGGCCAGGGACACTGGGTCAGCTCCCCCCACTACACTGCCCTCGAGAGCCTTCCGGACTGGGTCGGAGAACTGAACGCGAAGGGGCCGGCTGAGCGCTTTCGCGGATTGGTCTGGACACCGCTCAATCCGGACACCGTTTTCCGGAACTCCAACCCCGAACCGGTTTGGGAAGGCGTCCAAGAGGAGCCGTACGGCTATGGCTGGCGATTTCCGCACCCGCTGGGGGGAGACTCACCCCAGGATTCCGAGTACTTCAGGCGCCTGATCGCCAGCCCGTTCGGCAACGAGCTCATCCTCGACGCGGCCCGCCTGGCCGTCGGGGCGGAGCAATTGGGCCAAGACGACACACCCGACATTCTGGCGCTCAGCCTGTCTTCCAATGATTACGTAGGGCACGCTTTCGGCCCTTCCAGCCCCGAGGTGGCCGACACGATCCTGCGCACCGACCGGCAGCTGGCCGGCTTCTTCCAGTTCCTGATCGAGGCGGTGGGCCGGGAGCACCTGGTGGTGGTCCTCACCTCCGATCACGGGGTTCAGTACATTCCCAGGGAAATCCAGGCCCGGGGCGGCTCGGCGGGGCGAGTCTTTCCCGATGGCTTGGAGAGCCGTGTAGAGGAGGCCCTGGTGGGACGCTTCGGACCCGGAGACTGGGTCCTGGCTGTCCTGGACCTGGAGTTCTATCTGAATCATGACCTGATCGAGGAAAGGCAACTGGAACCCAGCCGGGTCGAGTGGGTGGCGGCGGAAGCTGCCATGGGCGACCCCGGGATTCGCCAGGCCTATACGCGGAGTCAGATCCTGTCGGGGCAACTCCCGCCCACCGAAATCGGGTCGCGGGTGGCCAACAGTTACCACCCCAGGCGCTCCGGAGACGTGGTCTTGATCTATGAATCCAACTGGTTCATGGACGAAGAGGTGGTGACGACCCACGGTACCCACTATCCGCCCAACACAATGGTGCCCGTTCTGCTCTGGGGGGACGGGATCCCTCGCGGCCGCCACTGGCGCCGGATCGATGTCCGGGACATCGCCCCGACACTCAGCCACCTGCTCGGAGTGGGCTACCCGAGTGGCTGCAGTGGACAGCCTCTGGTCGAGGTCCTGGAGGGGCGGCCCTGAGCCGGACTGGCAGTCGCCGAAACGACACCTCCGGCCCGGCAGCCTCGCGTCTGCAAGAGCCACGCCCTACAATGCCTGGTGCGGAGGAGCCGCTCGAGTGACCCTGACTTATCTGGTGCTGGCGACGTTGTTCCTGTCCTTCAGCAACGGAGCCAACGACAACTTCAAGGGTGTCGCGACGTTGATGGGCAGTCGCACGGCTCGCTTCCGGACAGCGCTCGCCTGGGCCACGCTCACCACGCTGGCAGGCTCGCTGGCGTCGATACTGCTGGCCCGCCAGCTGGTCCGGGCGTTCAGCGGGCAGGGACTGGTCGAGGACGCGTTGACCGTGCAGCCTTCCTTTCTGCTGGCCGTTGGGCTGGGTGCCGGGCTGACGGTCTTGGCGGCCACACTGACCGGTTTTCCCATCTCGACGACGCACGCCCTGACCGGAGCTTTGGCGGGAGCCGGACTGGTGTTCAGTGGTGGGTTGAATTGGCACCAGCTGGGCAGCAGCTTCCTTCTTCCCCTGGCGATCAGCCCCTTGTTGGCGCTTGCCTCGGCGTCCCTGCTCTACCCGATCTTTCGAGGAGTGCGACGGAGGCTGGGCATCGAACGGCACATGTGTCTGTGCCGGCAGGACGGAGCGCTCGAGCTGGTTCAAATCCAGGCCGACGGATCGATGGTGCTCAAATCCTCCGGTGTCAGACTCACAGCGGGCCAGGTGAGCCGGTGCCGGGAGAGCTATGTGTCGCAGTTGGCGGGCGTGGATGCCCAGTGGGTCCTGGATGTCCTGCACTTCGGCTCGGCCGGGATGGTCAGTTTCGCCCGGGGCCTCAACGACACTCCCAAGATCGTGGCACTGCTCGCGGCAGCCAGCGGGTTGGGGATCTCGAGCGGGCAGAGTCTGCTGCTGGTGGGGCTGGCCATGGCACTGGGAGGCTTGCTGGCCGCGCGCCGGGTAGCGGAGACCATGAGCCTGCACATTACCCCGATGAATCATGGACAGGGTTTCACGGCCAACCTGGTGACGGCCCTGCTGGTCACCCTGGCCTCACGCCTCGGCCTGCCGGTGTCGACGACTCACGTCAGCTGCGGAAGCCTCTTCGGCCTGGGCGCCGTGACGGGAGGCGCACGCTGGGGGGTGATCAGAGGAATCGCCCTCTCCTGGCTCGCGACCCTGCCAGCGGGCGCCCTCCTGGCCGCCCTGGTCGCCTGGATGCTGGGCGCCTGAGCGCCACGCGGGTTTCCGGCGCTACTCCCGGGTTCGGATTCGGCAGGTGCCGGCGGACGTGTGCCGGGCCCGCAGTGGTTGGGCTTTCTTTCCCCAAGCCGGGAAGGTCGAGCTCCCCAATCCTCCGGGTTGCGGACGAGCCCCCAGGTGCCCGGCGCCTCGGAGCAGGGTGGCCACTCGGTTTCCGGGGGCCGGCTGTTGCTTCGAAACGCCCGCAACCTACGTTGCTGTATTTATGGATCGGGGTAGTTGGTACTGCTATCCACAAAATACGCCCGCCTTCGGCTGCCTCCGCATCCCCACGGACAGCAGTACTCAGTGCACCCGTCGGTCTTCCTTTTCCCAGTATTTCTCCCTCAGCTCGCGTTTCAAGATCTTGCCGGTGCCCCCTTTCGGGAGCTCGGGGAAAAAGTCGATGCTCTTAGGCATCTTGAAGCCCGCCAGGAGCCCCCGGCAGTACTCGAGCAAGGTGGCCTCGGTCTCATTTGCGCCCGCTCGCAGCACCACGAGAGCCTTGGGGACTTCACCCCAGGAGTCGTCGGGTACCGGGATCACGGCGCACTCCAGAACCGCCGGATGGGTCAACAGCACGTTTTCGAGCTCGAGACTCGAGATGTTTTCGCCGCCGCTGATGATGATGTCCTTGCGGCGGTCCACGATCTGGACGTACCCGTTGGGGTCGATCGTCGCCATGTCTCCCGTGTGGAACCAGCCCCCGCGCATCGCCTCGGCGGTTTCTTTTTCCCGGTTCCAATACCCTTCCATGACCATATCTCCCCGCACCGCCAGTTCGCCCTCCGCTGCGCCGTCCCAGGGAAGCGCTTGGCCCTGGGAGTCGACCAGCTTGAACTCGACGCCCGGAATGGGATAGCCGGCCATGGCCTGCAGCGCGTAGCGAGCCTCCTCGTCGAGGTCCAGAAAGGCCTTGGGAACCGAAACGGAGACGACGGGGCAGGTTTCCGTCAGGCCGTACCCGGCGACGCAGAGACAGCCCAAGGCTTCTTCCGCATCTCGGATCAAGGTGGGATTCGAGGCGGCCCCGCCGATCGACATCCGCCGCAGGCTGGACAGGTCGAAATCCTCGAGCCCGGGGTGGTTCAGCAAGGCCGTGGCCATGGTCGGAACCACCGCGAGCATCGTCACCCGGTGGTCTTCGATGAGCCGCAGCACTTCACCGGGGTCGAACTTTGGAAGCATCACGTGGGTCCCTCCCAGGGCGGTCAGGAACTGGGGCGTTCCCCAGCCGTTGACGTGAAACAGGGGGATCGTGTGCAAGTAGCGATCGGCGTCGCTTCCGGACAGCTGCAGCGGGGTCTCCAGAGCGTGCAGATAGAGGTTGCGGTGGGTGAGCATCACCCCTTTGGGTCGGCTGGTCGTTCCCGAGGTGTAAAACAGCTCGGCGACACTGTCCTCGTCGACCTCCATGAAGTTCAGAGCCAGCGAATCCGGCTGAGCCTGCAAGCGCTCCTCGTAGCTTTCCTTCTCCACCCATTCAGGCGTCTCGCCGGTCTCGCTGTCCAGCGGAACCAGCAGGCGCAAACGGGGGAGACCGGCACGAAGCTCTTCGACCAGCGGCAGGAACGCCCGATGGAAGAAGAGGCACTCCACTCCGGCATCGTCCAGGATGAAGCGGATGTCTTCCTCGGACAACCGGATGTTCAACGGCAGAAAGACACACCCGGCCAGGATCACCCCGTAATATGCTTCCAGCAGGTGGTGCGTGTTGAAGGCCAGGTACGCCACCCGGGAACCCGGCTCGACTTGCAACGAACGCAAGAGATTGGCCAGCCTGCGGCAACGCTGGGCGTACTCGGCATAGGTCCACTGCTGGGAGCCGTCGATGACTCCTACTTTGGGGCCGAACTGCTCTTCGGCCCTGTGCAGGAAACGAATCGGTGTGAGAGGAATTTTCATAGCGCGGTCACGTAGATCTGGCGGGCCAACTCTTCACTCAGGCTGTGTTCGGCTTCAGCGACACGAATGCTGATGGGGCCGTTGAACGGCGCCTTTTCTACGACTTCCAGCTCTACCTGGGGGTAGATGCCGATGGAAGCCAGGTAGCGCAGGGCGGAGGGATCCTGGTCGCTCACCCGGTTGACCAGCACCGATTTGCCCAGGGAGATCTCCCAGAGGCAGGTACTGGACTCCCGGGGGACGCGTCCGTCCTTGCTGGGGATGGGGTGCCCGTGAGGGTCGCGAGTGGGAAAGCCCAACGCTTCGTCGATTCGATCCTCGAACTCCTCGGAAATGACGTGCTCCAGCTCCTCGGCTTCTTCGTGGACTTTGTCCCAGCTGTAGCCCAGCACTTCCGCCAGATAGAGTTCCAGGAGGCGATGATGGCGTAGCACCTCCAGAGCCACTTTGCGGCCGGCCTCTGTCAGCCGGACCCCTTGGTAGGGTTGATACTCGACCAACTTGAGCTCGGAGAGTTTCTGCACCATGTTGGTGACGCTGGCGGCGGAACAGGCCATGCGCTGAGCCAGGCGGGAAGTTGCTACTTTGTCACTCTCCCCAGCCAGCTGGTAGATCGCCTTCAAGTAGTCTTCCATGGCCCGGCTGATGATCATGTATCTCCGCCCGACATGATAACTGGAGGTCGCGCGTTCAGTCTAACCCTACCAAAGCCGGGAACCGGCGCCCGAAAATCGGCGAATCGAATCCACGGGCCTCGGGTCCGGGTTTCATTCTCGGCTGGCCAGGTGGCCTTCCAGCAGCTTGATGCGCTGGCGGGCCAGGGGGGCGTGTCTGCTTTGTGGCTCGAATCTCAGATAGGCTCGCCAGCAGCGGACCGCGCGGTCCAACAGGCCGAGCTTCTCCGCGGTGGCGGCCAGGTTGAAGTAGGCGTCGGAGAATTCCGGGTCGATCTCCACGGCCTTCTCGTAACAGCGGACCGCTTCCTCGCTGCAGTTGACTTCGTCCAGCACGTTGCCCAGCTCGAAGCAGGCCCGGGAGTGGTACGGGTTGCGGCGCAAGGCGATCCGAAAGCAGCGCTGGGCGTCGATCAGTTTGTTTTGCTCGTGATAGAGGGCGCCCATTCGGACGTAGGCCTCGGCCAGCCTGGGTTCGAGCTTCACGGCTTCCTGATAGGCTTGCACGGCGCGTCCACGCGTTTCTGGTCGACCTTCGAGTTGCCGGCCCTCGGCGAACCATTCCTGGGCGGTCTTTTCTTCTACCTCGGCGTGCCTTCGCCAGCTGTTCACTTCCTCGCTGAAGTCGTCCACGTCGAACTTGAAGTAAAGGCGACCCGAGTGGGAGTGAATCAGGCGGCGGCGATGGCTGACGATCACACGATCGCCGAAGACGTAGATGCGCTTGCTGGTGAGCTTTCCTTCGAATTGCGGGAACTTCTCACGCAGCCCCCGGATGTTCTCTTTGATCCGGCTGGCCGCCAGGCCCTTTGCGACCAGGCCCTGGGCCGTCTTGAGGCAGATGAGGTCCTTGAAGTCATAGAAGGACGCTCGGCCCTCTCGCAGACTGGGCTGGACCAGGCCGATCCGCTCCCAGTAGCGCAGCCGGCTCGGTTTGATGTCCAGAATCTCGGCGGCTTCAGCGCGGCTGTAGTGGTGCAGCATCTCAGGCTCGTCTTCTCTGGGTCGCTCCAGCTGACCGTTTTTCGGCTGCGCCCTCGGAGGCGGGCTTCTTCTGGGAGACTTCCAGACTCTTCTTCAGGGCCTCCATCAAGTCCACCACTTTGGCGGGCTCCTTACTCTCTGCCACGACCACCTGTTCGCCCTCGATGCGCCGGCGAATCACCTCGAGCAAGCGCTCCCGGTGCTGGTCCTCGAGGAGATCCTCGGAAAACTCCTCGCTCAAGTTCTCGATGATCTGCACGGCCAGATCGAGTTCCTTTTCCTGAACCTCGACTTCGGGCAGCTGGAGGACCTCCGACAGGTGGGTGAACTCACCCTTGTGGAAGAGGACGTGCAGCCTCAGTCCGGGCGGCTCGAAGCTGACTGCGCCAATGTACTCCTTGCCGCGCATCACGAAACGGGTAATAGCGACCTTTCCGGTCTCCTGCATTCCCTTCTGCAGCAGGACGTAAGCCTTTTCCGCCCCTGCCTCGGGAACCAGGTAGTAGGTCTTGTTCAGATGGACCGGTTTGAGCTGCGTCTCGTCCACGAAGGCCACCACGTCGATGTTGCGGGAAGCTCCGGCTTCGGCGCTCTCCAGATCCTCGGGGGTGATCACGACGTAGTTGTCCTTTTCGTACTGGTAGCCCTTCACCAGGTCCGAACGCTCCAGATACTCTTCGCAGCTGGGGCAATAAGTCCTCTGCTGGATTCGGGTCAGGCACTTTTCGTGCAGCAAATTGAAGCTGATGTTCTGGGACCTCTGCGACACCTCCAGCCGCACCGGTATCGAAACCAGCCCGAAGGAAATTGAACCCGACCACAGCGAAGCCATAGGAAACTCCAGCGAAGGACACCGCCAGTATATCACGCAGCCCAGAGGGCGCCTTGGGTCCAGCGCCCGGAGACGCTTCCCAAACGGTGCGCCCACGGTTGGAGAGGCAGATTGCTGGGCCCCAGGCAGTTTCCGCTAGAATGAAAGCCTTTCAGGGGGAACGCCAGATGGAGATCAAAATCGTTGCGTTACCGGGGGATGGGATCGGGCCGGAAGTGGTGGGCTCGGCGCTCCAGGTGTTGGAAGCCTGCCGGCGGCGCCACGGCCTTCGGCTGGAGGTCCAGACGCTGCCCGTCGGGGGACGGGCCCTGGACGAGTATGGGGAGCCGCTCCCCGATCACGTGCTCGAGGCCTGTCTGGAGAGCGGGGTGATTCTGCTGGGGGCAGTGGGTGATCCTCGCTTCGACGAGAACCCGCCCGAACGGCGCCCCGAAAATGCGCTGTTGCGGCTGCGCCGCGAGCTGGGGCTGTTCGCCAACCTGCGCCCCATACGGCTGAGCGCTGCTCTCACCGATGCCTCGCCGCTCAAACCGGAGATCGTTCGCGGCGCCGACCTGTTGTTCGTGCGGGAGCTGACGGGCGGCATCTACTTCGGACAGCCCCGAGGGCTGGAGGTGCGGGATTCGGAACGAGTCGCGTTCAACACCGAGGTCTATGCGGAGAGCGAGATCCGCCGCATTGCTCGGGTGGCATTCGAAGCGGCCCGCCTGAGGAGAAAACGGGTGCACAGCGTCGACAAGTCCAACGTCCTGGAGAGCTCCCAACTCTGGAGGGCAGTCGTGATCGAGGTGGCCGCCGGCTATCCGGACATCGAGTTGCGCCATATTCTGGTCGACAATTGCGCCATGCAGTTGATCGCCAATCCGCTTCAGTTCGACGTGTTGCTGACCAGCAACATGTTCGGTGACATCCTGAGCGACGAGGCCGCCATGCTGACCGGGTCCATCGGCATGCTGCCGTCGGCCAGCCTGGGCGACAGCCAGGGAAACCGCCAGCCGGGGCTCTACGAACCGGTTCACGGAAGCGCTCCGGACATCGCCGGCACGGGCAAGGCCAATCCCCTGGCGACCGTCCAATCCCTGGCCTTGCTACTGCGGTTTTCGCTGGGCCGGGACGATCTGGCCGCCGAAGTCGAGGGAGCCGTCGAACGGGTTCTCCAGCAAGGCGTCCGCAGCGCCGATCTGGCCGGCGGCGGCGGGCCAGCTGCCACCACCGAAGAGGTCACGCGAGCCGTTCTCGATGCGCTGGAGCAGTGAACCCGGGCCCCGACCGGGAAGGGATCAGCGGGCCGGTTTGAAGTTCTGGAACGAATTTTGCTAGACTATTTGTTTCCAGAACGTTATGAGAAACAACCCCAGAGACAACTTGCTCGGCCTGCACCGACAGCACGTCAAGGCCTGGGAACAAAAGAATCTGGAACAGCTGCGTGAGATCTATGCTCAGGACGCGGTCATCTTCAACATGGTGCCGCCGCCCCGCTTCTCGGACTTCAAAACCTTCGAGAACACCGCGCAGCAGTACCTGTCCCGCTTCAACGAACTGACGTTTTTCACTTCCAACATCCAGATCGAAATCCGGGGCGATGTCGCCTGGATCACCTCGCTCTACTTGATGGCCTACCATTCGGAGGGACAGCTGCACCGCCACAGTGGACGATGGACGGAAGTGTACTCGCGAGTCAACGGGTACTGGAGGCTCAATCACCTCCACTCCTCCCCGGACCCGGTCGACACACCCCATCCCTGAGTCTGGGCGCCCCGAGTCGAGGCCGGACGGCGCCAAGCCAGGCTTCCTCTCGATTCAAAATCTGTGCGCTTGACGCGTCGCATCTTCCCGAACGTCCCCCCGGGCCCGCTTCAGTTTCTGCCGGGTCAGCCACGCGGCGAGAAAGAGGAAGCGGGGGACATAGAGCAAGACCTTGAGGACTCCCCTGAGCCAGAGCAATCCTCGCGCCTGCGAGGCCTCCAACTGGCGAAACCAGACCAAGCTGCCGATTCGGCTCCGGGTCAGGTAGGAGCAGTCCAAGTTCTCGTTGAACACCAGCCGGCCGTCCGCCGGCAGCAGGAAGAGCAACATCTTCTGGAAGCGAAAAATGGGGCGCCCGGAGTAGATGGCCGCCACCACTTCGCGGTGGGTCCTCCAGAGGCGCCGCAGCAACCGCCAGTTGGCTCTCCAGTCGGAGGGGTGGTAGGCGTGAATGCGCTCCAATTCGGGCATGCCCTGGAAGACCCCCCGCTTTTCCGCCGAGCAGAGGAGGGAGATCCGTTTGCCTCCGGACACCTTTTCCGAGGCCATCCGCCGGATCGCCTCCATGGTCTGGGCATCGTCCTCGGTCTGCAGCAGCAGGGCCTCCGCTTGTTGTTCCGCCGTTTCGCCGAACAGCAGCGGCTCTCTCCTGAGAATGCGGGGCAGGGTGCGAAGGGTGACCCAATAGCCATCAAGACTGGCATTGAAGGCGAAGCCCTTCCAGAAGCCTCCGATCAGAAAAAAGAGGAACTTCTGTTTCCAGAAAATGGGGCGGCCGCTGAATATGGCGCTGACGAATTGCGGTGAAAAGCGTCGCCCTCTCCAAAACACACGCCAGCCGTCGCTGAAGCGATCCGCGTAAGGAATCACCTGGACCACACCGGGCAGTGATTCGAAATAGGGGCGATGCTGCTGGTGGCAGATCACGGCCAGTTCGGCTTGCGGGAACATTTTCGGGGTTCGGAGCACATGTAGCGCATGCTCGCTGTGTCGGAGGTCTTCGGTCTGGATGAAAAGCCCTCTCACCGGGGAACTGGGCCGCTCCGCGGGAAAGAGCAAGGGCTCGTGTCGAGCCAGGCGTGCCAGCGAGCGCCAGCCGACCCAGTGGCAGTCGAGGCGGGCGTTGAAAGCCAGACTCCGCCGATTCCCCAATAGAAAAAAGAGCAGCTTCTGTTTGCGAAAGACGGGGCGACCGCTGAACACCGCGCTGACGATTTCGGGAGAGAAGCGGCGGATCTCACGAAACACACGCCAGCCCTCGGTCAGCCGGTTAGTGTAGCCAATCACCCGGTCGACCTCCGCCAAGGCTTCGAAATGGTGCCGGTCGCGTTCATGGCAAACCACGGCCACTTCGGATTTCGGGAAGAGGGGAGGCTGGCGTAACTGGCGGAGCGCGTGGATGCTGTGGCGCAGGTCCTCGGTTTGAATGAACACGATCCCGGGTCGGAGGGGCGGCTGGGCGACCCCGTTTCGGACACGGTCGTAGAGAAAGCGGGCCAATCTGCGCGCCCTCAGATAGAATGCGTGCCCATTTTCGTTGACAACCAGGATTTGCGGCACCCCGAGCAGCGCGGGAAGAATCTTCAGTTTCCAGAAGCCCCGCTGGCCGGAACAGAAGATCACCGCAGAGTCGGGCCGGAGGCGGCGCAAGATGCGCCATTGAGCCAGCAGTTGATGTGTCTGGAGGTGGATCAGCTCAGAATCCTCCCTGAGCAGTCTCTCCCAGGTGCTGCGGCTGGACTCGATCAACGAAGCATCCGCTGAGTGCAGAATCGCGACCCGTTTTCCCAGTGAGCGGTGCGGGAACACCCGCAGGTATTCGGAGAACTCGCCTGTGGCCGGGTGCAAGGCCTGCCAGCGGGAGCGCCTCAGACGAGGCCGGGAGAGCCGGGTCAGGCTGCCGCGATAGTCCAGTTCCCAGAGCCGCGCGCCAGCCAACTCGGTGACGGCGTGCTTGATTCGCCCGTAGCCCCGCGTCAGCAGAGGGAGGATCAAGTCCAGGGGCCGTTCCGGGGAGCTTTCGGGCGGGGCTGGAATCCAGACGCGCCGCTTGCTGTTCCAGCGGTGGACCCGAGCCAGGGCAGGGAAGTGCGACAGATACTCGTCCGTATGCGGATGGTCCAGCAACACGGCCTCCACGTGGCTGTCGGGGAAACGGGCCCGCAGTTTCTCGACTGCGAAGAAGAAGTGTGGGAGGTGGCAGCACTGCACGATCAGGAGGTGATCACCCGGGAGGCCTGAAGCGCGCGCGAGGTGGCTCACGACAACACCTCTTCCTTTTCCCTTTGCTCTCTTTCCGGAGATCCCCCCGGCTCGAGGGTTTCCAGATAGGTCCGACTCAATTCGCCCGCCAGGGCGTCCCATTCGTAGTAGCGCCGGGCGGTTTCGCGCCCCGCCAGTCCGAGGCGCCGGCAGTGCTCGGGGTGGCGCAGCAGAGCCAGGGTCCAGCGAGCGAAGGGCTCCGGCCGATCGGCGATCAAAATGTTCTCTCCGTGTTGCGCTCGGATTCCGAGGCAGGCCTGCGAGGTGGCGACCATGGCTTTGCCCGCGGCCCAACCCTCCAGAATCTTGCCCCGGATCCCCACCCCGGTGCGCAAGGGGACGACCACCACCTGGGCTCTCCAGTAGTAGTCGCGAATGTCGCGGACGAAACCCGTGACCGTGATCCCTGGGTGTTCACCCAGCCGCTGAATTTCGCGGGGAGGGGAGGAACCGACGATGTAGAGCCGGGTCTGAGGCCGCTCTCTTCGAATCAAGGGGAAGATCTCACGGCAGAAGAACCTCATCGCGTCCACGTTGGGGTCGTGGCGAAAGGCTCCGACGTAAACCAGAGCATCCGGCTCGATGAGCGCTTCCTCCCCCGGGGTGAAGTAACCGGTGTCCACACCGGTGTTGATCACCTTCAGTTGGGAAGGCTCGAGGTAGCCGGCCAGGAAATCGCGATCCGCGTCGGTGACACACACGACCTGCCCGACCCTCCGGCACATTTCCAGCTCACGGTAGAGGGTCTGTAGCGTTCGGTAGTAGAGGTGGACCTTGCGGAGCAAGTGGCGTTCCACGGGGACGAGGCTGTAGTGAGCCGCATAGTTGACTTCGATTTCGGTCAGCAAGCTGGGCCAGGGCGGCAACAGATCGGAATAGAGCGCCATCTGCGTCCACTCGTAGTGAACGGCATCGAAGTCCTCTTCCAGCAGAAGCTCCCGCAGCCGCTCCCGGAAGCTGGCACAGTGAAACTCTTCGAAGGGCTCGTAGGGGTAGAGCGAGAGCGGCTCGAAGCGCTTCCGGAAGACGGTTTCAATGCGCCTGCAAAAGGGCTGAACCTGCGCCACCTCCTCCTGTTCCTCCGGGGTTTCCACGAAGCTGACCAGCGTGACGTCGGTCTGCTGGGCGACGCGTGACAGCAATTGAAAGACGCGCCCCGCCCCGCCGTGCTTTCCCAGGTGGGGCAAATAGGCGCTCAGTACCAGCAGGCGCAGCCGGCCGCCCGGCACGCGGGAGCGCTCGCTCCGGTCTGGCTGGAAGTCGTTGAGGTATGCCAGCGGATCGTTCACCCAACGCCTCAGTTGTCGGTGCGAAACCGTTCGCCCCGGCTGCCGAAATCGCTCCCACAGCACCCGGGGCAACCGCCGTAATGACCTCCAGTAGTTCCCCACACCCAGTTCCTCCTGAGCGTGCAGGGGGTACAGCAGCAAGTGAGGCAGGAGAATGTGCAGGGGGAAGTTCTGCCATAGATACCAGAGTCTGCGCTCGGCCACCAGCACCTCCAGCTGGCGCTGCTGGAAACGCTGCCGAGAGCTGCTTCGGTGTTTGTGAGTCACCTCGCTGCGAGCAGCCAGGACACAATGCCAGCCGCGTCTCCAGGCCCGATAACTGAGGTCGGTGTCCTCCAGGTAACAGGGAGAGTAGAGGGCCGAGAAGCCGCCCAGTTCGAGGAAGCGTTCTCGCCGGAATGCCGATGACCCGCCGCCGGCCCACCAGACGGGGAGGCACGAGCGCCGGAGATGGTATTCCTCGATGGGCAAATGCGCCAGTCCCAGACGCCCCCGGCGGACGCGGGCCCGGGTGTTGCCCGTCTCTTCGCGCCGTTTCCCGGCTGGAAAATGAATTTGACTCGACACCGCAAAGACCCGCGGGTCGGCAAAACCCTCCAGCAGCGGTCGCAGGAAGCCCGGGTGAATGATCATGTCGTTGTTGAGCAGGATCACGATCGGATGGCGGGCGGCAGCCACTCCGCGGTTGTTCCCCTCGGCAAAGCCGAGATTGCTCGGCAGCGCCAGCACCCCCACCTCGGGAAAATGACGGGCCAGCCAAGAGAGACTGTCGTCATCGCTGCCGTTGTCCACCACCAGCACCTCATGGTCTCGGCCGCTGCGCCGGACTTCCTCGAGCAGAGGGGGCAGGGTCTCTTCCAGCAGAGTGCGCCCGTTCCAGTTGAGCACGACGATGCTGCAGACCGGATCCTGCAGCGGGGGGCCGGCCGCTGTCCGGCTCCGCTGCGGCAGCGTGAAGCCGCGCAGAATTTCGACGGAGAGTCCCAGCAGGGCCAGCGCGATCTGTACCGGCAGCAGCAGTATCCAGTGAACTATGCGTCCAGTCATGCCGCCAGCCCCAGCCAGAAGACCATGACCCCCAGTTCGCGCGTGTCGCCGGTGGTCTCTTGCCTGAGCGTTTGCCGGCAACGCAGGGTGACCCGGTGAATGCGTTGCTCGCAAGAGTCGAAGGGGAGCAGGTAGAGGACCCTGAAGGGCCGGCCCGCTTCGAGCCGCCGCTCCCCCACCTTCCAGCCGTCGACCAGCACCTCCAGGCGGTTGTCCTGGGGGCTGAACCCTTCCAGCTCGACCCAGTCGGCCTGCTGGGGGGCCTGCAGGTACGCCTCGGCCTCCCGCGAGGTCCAGCGAAAGCCCCGCCGGTCACGCTCGTGCCAGTGCCAGCCCGGTCCCAATTGATGGCCGAAGGGCTGACGGTCGAAGTCCAAGACCGGTTGAAAATCACTAGCGGGCTCGCCGGAGGGCTGATTCTGAACGTAGAACCAGTGCTGCGGCCGTTTCAGCCGCAGGTCTTCCCGGCTTTCCCGCCTGACCAGGATTCCCCAGAATTCGGCGTGGGGATACCAGCCCAGTCCTACCCGCGTCAGCAGGCCCCGCAGCGGGAAGAGACGGCGGTACTCCGATTTGTCCAGCCCGCAGGGCAAATCGTGGAGCCAGCTCAGACCTGCCTCCCCCAGGGCCCGGCGCAGCCGCCGCGGCGTCAGCATCTGAATCTCCGCAAAACTGTTGTGCTCGCGTAAGAAGGAGGGATTGCGCCGGCCGATGTATCGATCCGCCAGCCAGAGGGGCAGATACTGCGGCCCGTACAGCTCGCTGTGAGCCTCGTAGGGGTACCAGCGGTTGGGAGTGGTCAGCAAGATCATCCCCAACGGCCGCAGCACCCTCCGCAACTCTCTCAAGAAGCGAACCTGCCAGCCGTAGCCGCCCACCAGATGCTCGATCACGTCGAAGGCCGCGACGTAGTCGAAAACGGCATTTCGAAAAGGCAAGCGGGTGCCGCTGGCCTGCAGGAAGGAACACCCCGGGCCCGGCGAGGCGAGCTGCAGCACGTGCCGATGATAGTCCAGGCCGACGTACTCGGCCTTCTCTGCAGCCAGGGTCTCCGCCAGGCCGCCGCAACCACAGCCGACGTCCAAGAGCTGCTTCCCCTGGAAGTCGATCAGGGCCAGCGGTCGAAAGTCTTCCAGCAGGCTCTGATTGCGACGCGAACTCTCTCCCCAGTAGTCAGCCCATCGAGCGATCGCTCGGGGGTCGTCTCCGAAGATGTCCCGCGCCGTTCGCTCCAATTGGTCTCGATCGATTGCCATCCCTTTTTCCGAACCCTCGGCGGGCTCATTGTATCGAACCCCAGCCCGCATTTCTCACCAGATCCCTCGGGTCCCTGAGACAGGATGGCTGCACGACTTCGCTCTTCCCGGAGCCGTGCTCATTCGCACACCAGAGGTTTCAAAAACTCGTATAATTGAACGATTGCTGAATCGAGGATCGATGAAAATGAAGAGAAACGCACACTGTCTCATCCTGCTGTCGTCGTTCGCAACCATGATCGGCTTGCTCTCGGCGACTTCGGTTCGGACCGTCAACCTGGACGAAATGGTCGGTTACGCCGACCGGGTGTTCCTGGGCCGCTGCATCGGTGTGCAGGAAGCTGAAAGCCAGATGGGTTTCCCCGTCGTTGCCTACACGTTCGAGGTCCTGGAGGGCATCAAAGGCATTCGTTCGGGAGAGCGAGTCCAGGTTCGCCAGGTTGCCTCCGGGAAGACGGGGATGCCCGGAATTCCCGGGATGCCGAGCTATCGCCAGGGTCAGAAACTGGTGCTGTTCCTGCACGGGGACAGCCAGTTGGGTCTGACCAGCCCGGTGGGGTTCGGGCAGGGCGTTTTCGAATTGCTCCAGGAGCCTGACGGCCTGAAAGTGGTCAACGGGCTGGGTAACCAAAACCTAACCTACAACTTGAGCCTGGCCCAGGGGCGCGACGCAGGCTTGAGCGAGGCCCAATTCGAAGTGTTCCGCAAGAGCGGGCCGGTACGTTTCGACGCGCTGGCCACGGCTGTTCGCCAGATCGAGCGCAGCTATCAAAACGGGAGAAAGTCCATTCGATGAAAGACCGACGGCCAGTTCGCCCGCTGCTGCTTCCCACGATATTCCTGCTGCTGATTCTGCCGGCGCTTCCCAGTGCCGTTTGGGCGGGGGGGCCGCTGGTGCCGATCGGCGCCGGCCAGTTCTTGAGCTGGGACCCCTCCCAACCGGTCAATTTCGTGATCGACAACGGAGTGATGCGACCGGGAAACCAGTTCAACCCCACGATCAGCCGCGATGAGGGAGCTCAATTCGTTCGGGACACGATCCAACGCTGGGTGGACGTACAGAGCGCCACGGTAACGCTGGACGACCGGGGTTTCCTGCCAGAGGACATCACGGCCGCGAACTACGCCACCATCTCTCCGCCCAACCGGAGCCTCCAGGGAAACCCTGTCATTTTCGACGCCGACGGTTCGATCATTGAAATGGTGGCTGGGGCCGGATCCTCGGGATCGGTGGTGGGTTTCGCCAGTCCAGTGATCGCCGACTTGAACGACACGTTCTACGACTACGCCTTGACCGTGCTCAACGGTCGCCTGGCGGACCTGACGCCCAATGGGCTGTTTCAGCGCACCATTCTGCACGAGTTTGGACATTTCTTGGGATTGGACCACTCCCAGATCGGTCTGCCGGAAAGCGCACCGGATTTCGCGCCCAGCTTCTGCGGCTCGCAGTTCGCAAACCGGGATGCCCAGCCGATCATGTTCCCGCTCGCCTTCTCGGGCTCCATCCAACTCCGACAGGACGACGTGGCCTGGATCTCGTTCCTGTATCCGACCGCCGATTTCGATCAGCGCTTCGGCCGCATCGACGGTCGAGTCTCGCGCCGCACGGGCGGCCCGTTTCCGGGCGCCAACGTCATCGCCGTGCCGGTGACGGTCAACGAAGGGACAATCACCGAGTCCCGCTCGGGCCTCGTGTCGGTGGTGACCGACTTTCTTCTCAGCAACACGGGCAGTTACCAGTTGCCGGGGCTGCCGGGAGGCGATTACGCGGTCTACATCGAACGCCTCTGCCCCGATTTCATTCAGGGCAGCAGTGTCGGGCCGTACGATTTTCGATTCACCGATTTCCCGAGGGATTACTACAATGGCGCCAACGAGTCGGGGGACGGCGCGCTCGACAATCGCACGGAGAAGACCGTGCTGGCGGTGCGGGCTGGCGAGACGATTTCCGAAATCAATCTGATCTCCAACGAGACCATCAACCAGCTGGAGACGCTGCAGGACGACGACGAGGAAATCTTCGTGTTTGCCGAGGGTTTCACTTTCCCATTCTACGGCCGCCGCTATCAGGAGGTCGTCGTCAACAGCGACGGCGGTTTGACCTTCATCACGGGGGACGGCTTCACGGGGCCGCGGGACGAGATGCGACTGCTCTCGGGTCCTCCGCGGATCGCCCCGCTGTTGACCGATCTGGACCCCAGCGAGGCCGGGTTGGTCCGGGCCGAGACCAGCGCAGATTCCATCCAGTTCGTTTGGGATGGGGTCCCCGAGTGGTCCCCCACGGGCGGACGCCCTCCCAACACGTTTTCGGTCACCTTGAACCGCAACGGGAACATCAGTTTCAGCTACGCTACCATTGACATCCTGCCGGACATGGGCAGCGGTTTCGGGGTCGTGGGACTTTCGCCCGGACGTCTGACTTCGGGAACCTCCAGCGACCTGTCCAGCTTGCAAGCCCCGATTCGTTTCTTCGACACGGCGGTGTATCAGAGCTTCACTACCGCCCCCGATTTCGACCTGGTGGGCTCGACGCTGCAGTTCGCACCCACCGGCGTCAACTTCTTCCTCTACTTCCCCTTGCTGCTGGGCGACGAGGCCAATTTCACCGGATTTGCTCTGACCAACGACGAGGATGCAGAGAATCTGCTGCAAATCGACGCCTTCGGCAGCGACGGTCTGCAGTTGCCGTTTCCGACCAACCCGAACCTGTCGCGTCTGCAAAGCCACCGGCAGCTGGCCCGGCTGGGGACCGACCTGTTCGGAGTCGATCGGCGGGTGATGCGGGACGGCTGGGTGCGCATCGGTGTGAGCCGGCCCCAGGTGGCCAGCTTCTACCAACTGGGCAATGGCCTGACGGGCACCATCTCCCAGCTGGACGGTTCGGTGGCATTCACGGAACAGGGCCAAGTGCTGTACTTCACGCGCCTTCATGACGGTGCCGGCAGTTTCCCGGCGCTGGACGGGCCCCAGGACGCGACCACGTTGCTGGCGCTGGCCAATCCGAACGAGATGGCCATCAGCCTGCGACTGCGGCTGTTCGACGCCGACGGGCAGGAGTTGGCCGAGGCGGTTCGGCAATTGCCATCGCTGGGCTGCCTGCGGGAAGGGCTGGCGAGCCTGTTCGGTCAGGCGAGCGTGGAGGGCGGCTTCGTGCGAGTCGAGGTGGACGGCCCTGGCGCGGTCGGCTTCGAGCTGGTCCAACTGGCCGACACGCTGCTGGGCTTCAATGCCTCCTTCGGAAACGCGTCGGACACCACCAGCTACTCGGCACAACTGGCCAACGGGACTGCGGGAGGCCTGGCCATCTTCACTTCCACCAAGGTGGTCAACACCTCCGGCGAGACCCGCCAGGTGACCCTGACCGCCTTGGATGAGGCCGGTCAGGTGCTGGGCGTCTTCGGCCCCGTGGCGCTGGGCTCCAACCAGAGCCTCGAAGGCGACGCAGGGACGATGTTCGGGCTGGGCCCGGCCAGCGGCCCGGCCACGGCAGGTTCTCTCCGGGTGGAGGCGGACGGGCCCGGCGTGATCGGCGACGTGGTCTTTGGAGATCCGAGCCGCCTACGCTTCGGAGCCGCGCTGCCGCTGCAGACCCGCCGTCTCCAGCGGGCCATTTTCAGCCAGGTCGCCAATGCCCAGACGGGAAACGCCAACTTCAGCACCTTCACGGGGCTGGCCTTCCACAATCCGGATTTCGTCCTGATCGCCAACATCACCATCCGAGTGTTCAACTCCGACGGGGTGGAAACGGGTTCGTCCACGCTCGATCTGGGGCCGGGCCAACGGCGGTCCTTCACTCTGGTCGAGCGCATTCCCGCCACGGGCGGCCAGGCGGGCGGCTACATCCTGGTGGAATCCAACGTCCCGGTGGTGGCGCAGCAACTCTTTGGGAATTTCGCCCTGACCTTCCTGTCGGCAGTTCCCCCGACGGTGTTCCAGTGAGGGCGATGGCCGGTCGGCGGCCCCCGGTTCAGGCGAGTCCATTGGGTGCAAGTTCGACTGAGTAGGTTTGGCACGGGAGGGCTCGCAGCGAATCATTCCGAGACCGATGGAGAATTCGAAAAGATGCGCCGTTGGAAGATGGCTCTCACCGGATTGTCATTGGTTTTGACCGGGCTCTGCGCCGGATTCACCGGGGAGCTGTCCGCTGGCGGCCCTCGACTGCCGAGTGCCCCCCGCTGGCGCCTCCCGATCACCTACCGCCTCGACCCGGGGCCCCTGGCCAGCGGCGGCGTCGCTTTGAGCCACGAAGAGGGCGCGCAGCTGGTCGCCGAGGCCTTCGCCACCTGGACGGGCGTTCCCACGAGCGACTTGCAGATCGTCAATGGAGGGAACCTCGCGGTCGACGTGACCGACTCGAACTTCGCCCAGTTCACGCGGCCCGGAAACGGCAACGCCGTCGTCTTCGACGCCGACGGCCGCATCATCCAGTCGATGCTGGGCATGAACACGGGCGGCACCGTGCTGGGGTTCGCCACGGCCCTGGACACCGATGCCGACGGATTCCAGGATTTCGGATTTGCAGTGCTCAACGGGACCGCCGCCAACACTCGGGCGGGAAGCGGTTTTCGCGCGACCGTCGGCCACGAGTTGGCTCATTTGGTGGGCCTGGATCACACTCAGGCGGGGGCCGAAGCCTTCTCCGCCTGCTCCGACGTCAATCCCGACGCCTGTCTGGCCATTCCCATCATGTACCCCTTCATCCGGGGGGGCGTCTCCGTTCCCTTGAACACAGCCCCTCTGACCGACGATCGAGCCTGGATCTCCTGGCTCTATCCGGCCACCAACTTCGGTGCCGTCACCGGACGGATCCAGGGGCAGGTGCGCCGGCGGCAGGGCGTGCCGTTTCAGGGCGTCCACGTGGTCGCGGCGCGGCTCGAGCAGAGTCCTGCAGGTGCAGTCACCGACAGCCGCACCGACCGAGTCAGCGCAGTCACCGACTTCGCCGGCACTTTGGAGGGCCGTTTCGAACTGCCCGGACTGCCGCCCGGAGACTACTGGGTGCGGATCGAAGCCTTGCAAGGAGGGTTCACCGAGGGCAGCGGCGTCGGTCCTTTCGATGTGCGCTTCACGGATTTCGCCAGCCCCGACTATTACAACGGGTCGAGCGAGTCGGGAACCGAAGGGGGGAGTGTCCCCCGGGACGATCGCTCAATGGTGAGCGTGGCGGCCAACCAGGTGGTCTCGGGGATCGATTTCGTCTCGGACGACAATAGCGACGCGCTACCCGGCTCCGACCTGGCCACCCTGGGGGACGACGACAGCCGGACCCTCTTCTTTCCGGAAGGTTTTCGCTTTCCCTTTTTCGGAGCCACCTATCGAGCGGTGTACGTCAACAGCGACGGAAATCTGTCTTTCGAGGGGGGACAGTCTTTCAGTAACCGTAGTGAGGCGGAGTTTCTGGGAGGGCCGCCCCGGATCACACCCCTGTTCACGGATCTGGACCCGTCAGCGGGAGGGCGCGTTCGAGCCGCCATGGCAGACGGGGGATTCACCATCACCTGGGATCAAGTGCCCGAGTTCTCATCCGCCGGCGCACGTCCTCCCAACACCTTTTCAGTGACCCTCTTCGGAAATGGGGACATCCGGTTTCGCTACGGCAACATTCAGGTGTTGCCCGATGCCGGCCTGCAGGCCGTTGTGGGTGTCACCCCGGGACGCACGCCGGGGGAGGACCCTCTGGACTTGTCCTCCCAGAACCTGCCGCTGCGCTTTCTGGACGGGCCCGTTTACCAGACCTTTTCGGGAAGCAGTTTCGATCTGAACAATCGAGACCTGCTCTTTCAAGCCGCTACCAATGACTTCTTTCTGTATTTCCCGCTGGTCCAGGCCGATGGCGACCGCTTCACCGGGGTGGCGGTCAGCAACGACGCCGCCGAGGCGGCGCTGCTGGTGGTGGAAGCGCTCTCAGATGACGGCCAGCGCCAGGACCTCCCCGAGAATCCGGGGAACGCTCGGCTGGAGCCGGGCCGGCAGCTGGCACGGCTGTCCACTGAGTTCTTCGGCCTCCAGGTGCGCCAGCCGCAGAGTGGATGGATGCGCATCGGGTCCAATGTCCAGCAGTTGTCCAGCTTCTTTCAGGTGGGCAACGGGCTGACCGGGCCGACCACCCGGCTGGACGGTTCGGTGGCTTTCAGCAGCCCCGCCAATCTTCTCTACTTCACGCGACTCTTCGACGGCCCGGGCAGCTTCCCCACGGTGAACAGTCCTCGAGACGCAACCACTCTACTGGTTCTAGCCAACCCCGGAAGCACCGCGGTGACGGCGACCCTCAGCCTGTTCGGGCCGATGGGCGGCGATCCGATTTCACAGGCGGTGCGATCCTTGCCGGCGGGCGGCTGCCTGCGCGAGAGGCTCGATTCGCTGTTCGCGGTGGGGCCGCTCAGCGTCGGACTCGTGCGGGTGGACGTCACAGGATCCGGGGCCATCGGGTTCGAACTGATTCAGGTGGGAGACACGCTGCTGGGTCTGAATGCCTCGCTCGGAAATCCCGAAAGCCGGGCATTCTCAGCTCAACTCGCCCACGGAGAGACGGGCGGAAATAGAATCTTCACATCCCTGAAGATCATCAATGCCGCCAGCAGCCTTCGGGCCGTGACAGTGGCGGCCACCGACGAGCAGGGGGCCGTCATCGGGGTGGTCGGACCCTTCGCCATGCTGCCCAATTCCAGCCTGCAGCGCGACGTGGGGGCCCTCTTCGGCCTGGGGCCGCCCATCGGGCCGGCCGTGGCCGGATCGCTGCGCGTCGATGCGGACGGACCGGGAATCATCGGCGATGTCGTCTTTGGAGATCCCGATGCCGCCCGTTATGCTGCCGCCCTCCCCCTTCAGTCGAGCCTCTTTCGCCGCGCCATCTTCAGCCAGGTCGCCAACCGGCAAGCCGCCTCCGCCGCAGCCAGCACCTTCACCGGCCTGGCCTTTCACAATCCCAATCCACAGCCGGCATTGATCACGATTCGCGTCTTTCGGCAAGGAGGGGCGCTCACCGCAGAAACAGAATTCGAGCTGGCCGCCGGCGGGCGCCTCTCGGAGGTCCTGTCGGTGCTGGTGGCGGCCAGTGCCGGCCAGGAGCGAGGGTTCATCGAAGTGGTCTCGGACCAGCCCCTCGTGGCCCAGCAACTGTTCGGCAATCTGACCCTGGATTTTCTCTCGGCAGTCCCTCCCAGCCTGGCGATTCCTTAGTACTCCGGTTCGTAAATACGGTGACGGGTGCGGGCGGGGCTCTCGAGGCGAGGTCGCGAAGAGAGGAGGAGGCGATGCCGGAGCATCGTCGTCGACCAACGACAAAGAGATCGCCCGAGCCCCCCCTGCGCCCGAAGGGTTGCGGGCGAGCCCCCGAGTGCCCGGCGCCTCCGAGCAGGGTGGCCCACTGGGGGCCGGCTGCTGCTTGGACACGCCCGCAGCATACGTTGCTGTATTCATGGATCGGGGTACTTATTACTGAGCGCCCCCTGGGCACCCTCCGGCTGCTCCGGGGGAAAGCTCGAATAGAGTCCACATT
>JBFKLX010000045.1:0-28497 GCA_041630155.1 Acidobacteriota bacterium | reverse complement strand
CTCCGGTTCGTAAATAGGGTGACGGTTGCGGGCGGGGCTCTCGAGGCGAGGTCGCGAAGAGAGGAGGAGGCGATGCCGTAGCATCGTCGACGACGAACGACAAAGAGATCGCCCGAGACCCCCGTGCGCCCGAAGGGTTGCGGGCGAGCCCCCGGGTGCCCGGCGCCTCGGAGCAAGGGGGTCCACTCGGTTTCCGGGGGCCGGCTGCTGCTCCGAAACGCCCGCAACATACGTTGCTGTATTTATGGATCGGGGTACTCAGCCAGGTTGCCGGCTCGGGGCGTGGGGCTCAGGACGTTGGGGTTTTTTAGCCTTCTGTTTGCAGTTGTTGAGCCACCCGTTCGACTTCCGACCAGACTCGCAGGAGATTGCCGCCGCAGATCTTGGCGATGTCCTCCTCGGAGTACCCGCGGCGGAGCATCTCGGCGACCAGGTTGGGATAGTAGGAGACATCCTTCAGGCCGGTGGGCAGGGAGTCGCCCACGCCGTCGAAGTCGGAACCGAAGCCGACGTGATCTGCCCCCGCCAGTTTCACGACGTGATCGATATGGTCCACCACGTCAGAGACACTGGCCAGGGGAAGAGGATTCTGCTGCCGGTACCTCTCGATGTACTCTTGGGCCTCGCTCGAACCACGCTCCAGTTCGTGCTCGTCGAGGTAGGCGGCCACTTGGCCCCGCAGACTCTCAGAAGCCTGGCGATACGCCTCGCTGATGAAAGAGGACCCCCAGGCGATCTGAATCACGCCACCCTTTTCCGCCAGCTTCTGGATCATCTCGTCGCTCATGTTTCGCTCCCAGCCGGGAGTGAAGTGCCGGCACGAGGAGTGGGAGGCGATGGGTGGAGCCTGCGTCAACTCGATGACCTGCTGGAACGTGTCGTCCGACACGTGCGAGATGTCGATCATCATACCCAGGCGGTTCATCTCGGCGACGACTTCTCGCCCAAACGGGCTCAGACCTCCCCACTTCCGTTGCGGGTCATAGGAGGAGTCGCAAATGTGGTTGGCCCGCGAGTGGGTCAGCGTGACATAGCGGATGCCGCGGTCGTAAAAGTGCCGGAGGTTTTCCAGTTTCCCCTCCACGGGAGCGCCATTCTCCATACCCATGGGCAGGGAGATCACCCCCCGGGAAAAATTCCGACGCAGCTCGTCGACGCTGCGAGCCAGTGCGAATTTTTCGGGCCACCGAGAAGCGAATCCTTCGACCAGGTCGATGAGTTCGTCTGCCCGGGCCTTGGCCCGGCCGTCCTGGTAGCTGGCGGAGACGTAAATCGACATGAATGCGGCGTCCAGCCCGCCCTGTTTGGCCCGCGGATAATCGAAGTCGCCTTTGGCCGTGCGCTCTGAGATGTCTTCCCATTCCTGGTGAATCCGGTCTGGAACGTCGATGTGCGTGTCGACGATGATGAACTGATGGGCCAGTCGAGCGGCCCGCTCGTTCAGCTCGTCCTCGCTGATCTCCACGCCGGGCCCGGAACCGCTGCAGGCAGCAGCCAGTAGCACTCCGAGCATCACCGCCCTGAACCCCCACTCGTTGCTCATACTCTCAGCCCCCCGCACTCGAGCCTCACGCGCTCCCAGTTGTTTCGGCACCCGCTGCGCTCCGCGCTTGTCGCCCTGGCACGGTATCCGACTCAACCAGAGAGATCAAGACTTCTTGGACGAGCCGTCCTCAGACTCCTGAAGTTCCAAAGCTCGAGACTCGAGGTTCGAACAGATTCCAGGTTTCAATCGACAAACTCCAACGCGAGGTCCCCACGAACCCGAGCCCCTTTGCTTGACGGCCTTCCGCCCCGAGATTCATACTGCCAGGCCCGTGGACTGGTTGTTGGCGAGCATACTGATTCTGGGGCTGGGGCCGCTGCTGTACCGTTTGGCCCAGAGCCGGAAGCGCTGGCTATCCGGCCTGGACGGCTTCCTGCTGGTGGCCATCGCGGGGTTGGTCCTGCTGGACGTGCTCCCGGAGACATTCGAGCAAAGCGGTTGGGTGGGATTGATCTTCGTGGTTGCGGGCTTTTGGGGGCCGACGCTGATCGAGCACTCCTTTCACGGCCTGGCCCGTTCGACGCACCGAATCGCCATCGTGCTGGGACTGATGAGCCTGGCTCTGCACGCGCTGTTCGACGGCGCCGCGCTGGTCGAGGTCCCGGGGACCTATCCGCACGGGTTCCGCGCGCTGCCGCTGGCGATCGTCCTGCATCGCCTTCCCGAGGGGCTGACCGTATGGTGGCTGCTCCGTCCGGCTTTTGGAACTCGCGTAGCCGCTGCAGTACTGGTCTTGATTTCCGGGGCGACGGCCAGCGGGTTCCTGCTGGGAGAGAGCGTCATGGCCGGCACCTCGAGCCAGGCCCTCAGTCTGTTCCGAGCCCTGGTGGCCGGTTCGCTGTTGCACGTGATCGTCCACCGGACCGAGCTGCGCGATCCCCGGCCCTCCGATCCCCGCTGGCGAAACCTGCTGGGAGCTCTGGGCGGGCTGGCTGGTGTGGGACTGCTGGTTTGGGTGGTGGGAGGGACGGCCGATTCTTCGGCCGGGAGTTCGCGCGTGCTCACCACCCTGTGGCGGCTCACCCTGGAGAGCGCTCCGGCCCTGGTGCTCGCCTACTTCCTGGCCGGCTTTCTCAGCGTCTTCCTCCCCGCAGCCTCCGTCCGATGGATGAGCCGGGGCCGAACTCCCACTCAGGCCCTCAAAGGAATGACAGTGGGCCTGCCGCTCCCCGTGTGCAGCTGCGGGGTGGTCCCGCTGTTTCGCTCACTGAGCCGGCGCGGAACGCCGGCTGCCGCCGCGGCTGCCTTCTTGATCGCAACTCCCGAACTCAGTCTGGACGCGATTCTCTTGTCGTTCCCACTGCTGGGTTCGGAAATCGCAGTTGCGCGACTCGTGGCGGCCGCCGCGGTGGCAATGCTGGTGGGTGTAGCGGTCGGCCTGGTCGCCCCCGGTAGAGCCAATTCCGGCTCTGGATCGGACGAGGTGACGGACCCACTGCCCGGGACGCCGGCCCTGGCCGAGCGATTCCGGAAAGGCCTGAAGACCGGGCTGGTCGAACTGGTCGACGATACCGCGCCCTGGATCCTGGTCGGGTTGGGTGTGGCGGCCTGGCTGGAGCCGACCCTTTCGCCCGACTTGCTGAGCCGATTCCCCGGCTTCCTGGAAGTCCCTGTCTTCGCAGCCCTGGGGATCCCCTTGTACGTGTGCGCGTCGGGGGCGACCCCTCTGGTGGCGGTGCTCCTCCTGAAGGGGATCTCGCCCGGCGCGGCCATCGCCTTCCTGTTGACCGGACCCGCCACCAATCTGAGCACGTTCGGTGTCGTCTCCGACACACTGGGCCGCCGAACCGCCCTGGTCTTCGGCCTCTCTGCCGCAACGCTCTCGGTGGCCTTCGGCTACCTCATCAACACACTGCAACTCAGCACCGTCCAGCTCGCCCTCGAATCCGAGGCCGCTTCCCCCTGGGGAGGACTGGGGATCGCATCCGCGATCGTTCTCGGAGCGCTGTTCGTCCTCTCCTTCCTGCGACAGGGCCCCAGAAATTTTCTCGGCCAGCTGGGGATTTCAGGATAGGAGAAGGGGCCCAGGGCTTGGGGCGCAGGGATCAGGGCTCGAGGAAGACTGTCGAGTCGGGTCTCGAGCTTGAAACCACTTCGGGATCCTCCGGGTTCCTCTGGGGCCTCCGTCTCTCTGAACGTTCCGGGGACGCCCAGGGCCCGGCCACAGGCGGGATGCCAGCCTACGCCCCCGGCCCTACGCCCCCAGCAGGTCCGCCAGAGCTTCCTCCAGCTTCGGGAACTGGAAGCGGAAGCCAGCGTCGAGCGCTTTCTGGGGATAGACGCGCTGGCCTTCCAGGAGCAGAGCTTGCGCCATCTCACCGAGCAGCAGCTTGAGTGCGAATCCGGGGGCGGGGAGGACCGCGGGCCGGCCCAGCGCCTTGCCCAGGGCACGTGAAAACTCGGCGTTGGTGCGGGGGTCAGGCGAGGTGGCGTTCAGTGAGCCTGAAAGCTCCGGATTGGAGATCGCCTCGCGGATCAGCCCGACTTCGTCGGCCAGGTGAATCCAGGACATCCATTGCTTGCCGCTACCCAGGGGACCCCCAGCGAACATCTTGAAGGGCGGCAGCATTTTCTGCAAAGCTCCCCCCTCCGCCGAGAGGACGATTCCGGTCCGCAACAGCACGACCCGAATCCCTTCCGATTCGGCCTCGAGCGCCTCCGCCTCCCATTGGCGACAGACATCGGAAAGAAAGCCTGAGCCGGGATCGCTGCGCTCGTCCAGTTGCTGTTCTCCCCGGTCCCCATAGAAGCCAATCGCCGAACCGTTGACGAGCACCGCGGGCTTCGCATCCGATGCTGCCAGGGCCTTTCGAAGGTGGCGAGTCCCCTGCACCCGGCTGTCCCGGATGGCCTGTTTGCGGCTCGTCGTCCAGCGGCTCGACGCAATCGATTCGCCGGCCAGGTTCACGACCGCATCGACGGTTTCCAGCGCTTCCGCCGGAGGCGGTCCGGCGGTCGCCTCCCACTGCACCGCTTCCACACCCGAGAGCCGGGCCCGGATTTTTTCGGGGTCGCGCCCCAACGCCACGACCTGGTGGCCATCCCGGAGGAGGTTCTCGCACAATGCCGTCCCGATCAGCCCCGTGGCTCCCGTCAATGCGATCTTCATGTCGTCCAACCTTTCTCCCCCAAGCGCGGGAAATCGCCGCTCCGACGAGCCGGTAAAGCCCGGAGCTCAGTTGGCCAGAAAGCCTTGGAGCGTGTCAAGTTTCGCAGGGGGAAGGCAGGAGACTCGAGACCCAGCAGCTCGGGTCATGGGGATGGGAGTTTCAGAAGTCTGGCTGGGGGACAGGGACTCGAACCCCGATACCATGGTCCAGAGCCATGTGTGTTGCCATTACACCATCCCCCAGCGCGGGGAAGTCTTCATTATAGAGAATTCACCGTCTCGGCGACAAGAAGTCGCGGGCACCGGAGCCCTCGAGCAAGGAGGGCTTTCAGAGCTTGGGCTCTCGAGAGAAAGGCGCCCCAGGACATCAGCGGCTCAGAACGTCCAGTTTGGCCACGGCTTCCTGATACTGACGCCGTGCGGCTTCGTAGTCGGTATTCGGATCGCGGGAGCGGAGCAGGGCCTCGGCTTCTGCTTTCTGCTCTTCGGCCTGCCGAACGTCCAGTTCCTGTTTCGCGAGTGCCTCGTCGGCCAGGACGGACACTGATTCGGGCAACACTTCCACGAACCCGCAGCAGCAGTAGAGGTAAGTGACCTGACCCTCCTGGTGATAGGTGATCACACCGACGCCCAGCTTGGAGACCAGGGCGGCGTGCCCTGGGAGAATCCCCAGTTCCCCGTCCGCGCCGGGCACAGCCACCTGCTCGACGCTGCCACTGAACAGGCTTCGCTCGGGGGTCACGATCTCCAGATTCAGCTTGCTAGCCATGGCGATGTCTCACCTCTCGAGGAGGCGGCTCAAGCGGCTTCGTCCCTGAGTCGCTCGGCTTTCTCCAACACCTCTTCGATGCCGCCCACCATGTAGAACGCCTGCTCCGGGATGTCGTCGTGCTTGCCTTCACTGACTTCTTTGAAGCCTCGAATGGTGTCCTGCAGGGCCACGTACTTGCCGGGGATGCCGGTGAACTGCTCGGCCACGAAGAAAGGCTGGGAGAGGAAGCGCTGGATCTTGCGGGCGCGGGCCACCGTGAGCTTGTCTTCCTCGGACAGTTCGTCGATGCCCAGGATGGCGATAATGTCCTGGAGATCCCTGTAGCGCTGGAGGATGCCTTGCACCTGCCGGGCCACCGCGTAGTGTTCCTCGCCAATCACCCGCGGGTCCAGGATGCGGCTGGTGGAGGCCAGCGGATCCACGGCCGGATAAATACCCTGCTCGGCAATCGAACGCTCCAATGCGGAGGTTGCGTCCAGGTGAGCAAAGGTGGTGGCCGGTGCCGGATCGGTGTAATCGTCGGCCGGCACGTAGATGGCCTGGATCGAGGTGATGGAGCCGGTCTTGGTGGTCGTGATCCGCTCTTGCAGCTCCCCCATTTCGGTGGCCAGGTTGGGCTGATAACCCACCGCTGACGGCATGCGGCCCAGCAGCGCCGACACTTCCGATCCGGCCTGGGTGAAGCGGAAAATATTGTCGATGAACAGGAGCACGTCCTGGCCTTGGTCTCGGAAGTACTCGGCCACGGTCAGACCGGTGAGTGCGACCCGCAGGCGTGCGCCCGGCGGCTCGGTCATCTGGCCGTAGATCAGAGCCGCTTTGTCGAGGACACCCGACTCCTTCATCTCCAGCCAGAGGTCGTTGCCTTCGCGCGTGCGCTCGCCCACCCCGGCAAAGACGGAATACCCGCCGTGCTGGGTAGCGATGCGGTTGATCAGCTCCATGATGATGACGGTCTTGCCCACGCCGGCTCCGCCGAAGAGTCCGATCTTGCCCCCTTTGGCGAACGGCTCGATCAGGTCGATGACCTTGATGCCTGTCTCCAACAGTTCCGTCTCGGTGCTCTGGTCTTCGAAGCTGGGAGCGGGCCGGTGGATGGGGTATTCGGTTTCGCCCTTCACTTCTCCCAGCATGTCCACGGGCTTGCCCAGCACGTTCAGGACACGGCCCAAGGTCTGCTTGCCGACCGGCACGGAGATCGGACCTCCCAGGTCGATGGCTTTCATCCCTCTCACCACGCCATCGGTGGGCTGCATGGACACGCATTTGACCAGCCCCTCGCCCAGGTGGTGGGCCGCCTCCAAGGTGATGTCGATCGGCACCTCAGTGTCGAACCCCTCCGAGGTCACGCGGATGGCGTTGTAAATGGGCGGCACCTGGCCTCCCTCGAATTGGACGTCGATTACGGGTCCGACCACTTGGAGGACTTTTCCCTCTGCTTCCATCATTCGCTCCTAATCCTGTGACAGGCCGATCAATGGGCGCCTTCCTTCAAAGCATCGGCGCCGCTGACGATTTCAATGATTTCGGTGGTGATCGAGGCCTGGCGAATCCGGTTCATCTTCAGGGTGAGATTGGCGATCATCTCCTTGGCATTGCGGGTTGCCGAATCCATCGCCGTCATCCGGGCTCCCTGCTCGGCCGCCTCCGACTCCAGCATGGCTCGAAAGATCTGGGTCTCGACGTGCCGGGGCAGCAAGTCTTCCAGAATCGCCTCGGCGGGCTGCTCGTACAGGTAGTCCATTGCGATCTCACCGGGTTCGAGTTCCAGGCGCCGGATGGGCAGCAACGGTTCCACCTGAAGGGTCTGCTGGATCACCGACTTGAACTCGTTGTACACCAGATAAATGGCGTCCAGTTCACTTTCAACGAAATACCGGCTGAGGCCGCGGGCGATCTGGCGAGCGTACTCGATGTCCACGCGGCTCATGATGTTCAGGTACTTGTGGCGGATGGGCCAGGGGCGCCTTCGGAACCAATCGTAGCCCTTCCGGCCCACCAGGGTCAGACTGATCTCGCGATTCTCCGCGTCCTCCTGGATGAAGCGGGCCGCTCGCTTGATGATGTTCGAGTTGAAGGCTCCGCACAGCCCTTTGTCTCCCGTGATGACTACCAGCATGACGCGTTCGGCATCGCGCTGTGCCAGCAGGGGATGGGACTGTTCCTCCAGGCGCGTGGCCATCGAGTTCAACACCCCCAGCATGCGCTGAGCGTAGGGGCGCGCGGCCAGGATGCGGTCCTGCGCCCGTTTGAGCCGGGAAGCCGAGATGAACTTCATGGCCCGGGTGATCTGCTGGATGTTCTTGACGGAGCGGACCCTCCGCCTCAAGTCGATCAGGTTGCCAGCCGGCATGGATTTCCTATCTCAAAGTCTCAACTTCGAAAACTCGAAGTCGATGAATCACCTGTTTCAAAGCCGCAAACTCGAAATTCGAGCCCAGACTCCTATGCCGCTCGTTCCTCTTTGAAGCGGGTCTTGAACTCGTTGACCGCCTCTTTGAACGCGGCGATCAATTCGTCGTCCAGGACCTTCTTCTCGACGACTTGCTTCAAAAGGCGGGACTTGTTGGTCTCGAGGAACTCGTACAGGCCCGCCTCGAACTCCTTGAGCTGCTCCACCGGCAGGTCGTCGACATAGCCGTTGGTGGCCGCCCAGACGATGACGATTTGCTTGTCGACGCTCAAGGGTTCGTATTGGCCCTGTTTGAGGATCTCGGTCAAGCGGGCCCCGCGGTTGAGCTGGGCCTGGGTGGACTTGTCCAGATCCGAGCCGAACTGGGCGAAGGCGGCCAGCTCCCGGTATTGAGCCAGGTCCAGGCGGAGCCGTCCGGCCACCTGCTTCATGGCCTTGATTTGAGCGTTGCCTCCCACCCGGCTCACCGAGTTTCCGACGTTGATGGCGGGCCGGATGCCGGAGTAGAACAGGTCCGACTCCAGGTAGATCTGCCCGTCGGTGATGGAGATGACATTGGTCGGGATGTAAGCCGAGATGTCGCCGGCCTGAGTTTCGATCACGGGCAGCGCCGTGAGGCTGCCGCCTCCCTTTTCGTCGCTCAGTTTCGCCGCCCGCTCCAGCAGCCGGGAATGCAGGTAGAAAACGTCTCCCGGATAGGCTTCCCGGCCGGGCGGGCGCCGCAGCAGCAGCGAGACTTCACGATAAGCGGCCGCGTGCTTCGAGAGGTCGTCATAGATCACCAGGGCGTGCTGGCCGTTGTCGCGGAAGTACTCCCCCAGGGCGCAGCCGGAATAGGGGGCCAGGTACTGCATGGTGGCCGGGTCCGAGGCCGAGGCCGACACGACGATCGTCTTGTCCATGACGTCGCGGTCGGTCAGCGTTTTGACCACCTGGGCAATGGTGGATCGCTTCTGGCCCACCGCCACGTAGATGCAATAGACGTCCGTGTCCTTCTGATTGATGATGGTATCGATCGCGATGGCGGTCTTGCCGGTTTGGCGGTCGCCGATGATCAGCTCCCGCTGGCCGCGCCCGATCGGAATCATCGAATCGACAGCCTTCAACCCCGTCTGCAAGGGTTCCTTGACGGGCTGCCGGTCGATGACGCCCGGGGCGATTGCTTCGACCGGGTAAGCCTGGCTCGACTGGACCGGGCCTTTGCCGTCAATCGGCTGGCCCAGCGCGTTGACGACACGGCCCAGCATGGCGTCCCCCACGGGGATTTGCATGATGCGGCGGGTGCGCTTGACCAGGTCGCCTTCGCCAATCATGTGGAATTCGCCGAAGAGCACCGAACCGACGTTGTCCTCTTCCAGGTTGAAGGCCAGGCCGTAGATGTCGTGGGGAAATTCGAGCATTTCCAGGGCCATGACCTTCTCCAGCCCATGGATCCGGGCGATCCCGTCGCCGGCCGACACGACCGTCCCGACCTCGCTGACCACGACGCTGCTGTCGAAGTCCTTGATCTGCTCCCGGATTATCTTGGTGATCTCTTCCGCTTTGATGGCCATTCGATACTCCCCGAAGCCCCTCTCACTGGCCGGTCAACCGGCGCTCGATTTCCTGCAGCTGCGTGCGGATGGAGCTGTCGAAAATGGTGGAGCCGATCTGCAATTTCACCCCACCGATCAAAGATGCATCCCGCCGGTAATCCAGCTTCACGTCCCGCCGGGCCAGCTCCCGGATCGACGACTCCAGTTTCCGGCGCAGCTCCAGATCCAGGTCTCGCGCCGAGGTGACTCGCCCGCGCAAGATTCCCTGGCGCTCGTCCCAGAGCTCCCGGTAGGCCTCCAGGAAGCGTCCGAACTGGCCGATCCGGCCGTTCTCGAGCACTACCAGCACGAAGTTCCGAACCGTCGTCGAGAGGGGCAGACCGGCAGCGATCTGTTCGACGATCCGGCGCTTGGCGAAAAACGGCAAGGCCGGATTCTCCAGAGTTTCCCTCAGCTCCCGGTGGCTCTCGAGCAGCTGCCGAAAGGCGGAGAGCTGCTCGAGTGTCTGGGCTTCCCGACCGGATTCGGCCACGACGCCCAGCAGCGCCCGGGCGTATTTCACGGCTAGAGACGAGACCATTACGACAATCTCCCCGATTTGGACGACAGGTCGGAAAAAAAGCGCTCGGCGAGGCGCCGCTCGTCCGACTCGCTCAGCTCCCCGCGAATCCGCTCCTCGGCCAGCCGGACCGCCAGATGAGCCGCGTATTCTTTGAGCTCCTTCCGGACGCTGCGTCCCAGCCCGTCGATCTCGCGGGCGGCACCAGCCAGGATTCGCTCTGCCTCCTGCTGGGCCTGCACCAGGATGCGCTCCCGCTCGGCCTGCGCTTCCTGGTCGGACTGGCCGCGCAAAGCTTCCAGTTCGACCCCCAGGTTTTGCATGCGGGCTTCGATTTCAGCCATCCGCCGATCGGCTTCCTGGCGGGCCTCCTCGGCTTCTCGCATCTCCCGCTGGATCTCGGCGCGACGCTTCTTGAAATACTCCCGAGCAGGCAGCCGGACAGCGTAAAAAATGACTCCGAAGAGAACGGCGAGGTTGAACCAGCGCCCCACGGTCTCCCACCAGCCCCAACCCCCTGCTTCTTCAGAAGCGGCGGCTGCGGCAGGCGCCGAGAAGAGCCAGAGCACACACACTGCCAGCAACAGAATGACCTTGTGTCGATCCATTTCGAAAACCCGGGTAGAGGAACCACCCGCCTTCTCGCGCCCCGGCTGGAGCGGCGATTTCGAGGTTGCCCAATGGGAATGCGGGAGAAACCCGCAGGGTCAGCGGCTCTCCAACACTCGCCCGGCGATCAGCGAGGCAATCTGCTCGGCATCGCCTTTCAATTGCCTGCGCGCGGTTTCCGATTCCTCTTCGATCAGTCTCCTGGCGTCGCCGACCCTGTTCTGGGCCTCCTGCCGGGCCTCGGTGACCTTGGCTTGCCGCGCCTTCAAGGCCCCGCTGCGAACCTCCTCGGCACGGCGGTAGCCGGCTTGGCGCTCCTGCTTGATCCGATCTTCGTACTCGGCAAGCAGTGCGTAGTAACGGTCGCCCTCGTGGCTGGCCGATGCGAATACATCCGTGGTACGAGCTTTCCGCTCTTCCAGGACGGCCAGCATCGGCCGCAGCAGCAGCTTGTTGACCAGGAACAGCGTGATCAAGAATACCAAGGCCGAGGCGGCCAAGGACCAATCCAACTGAATCATGCCGAAATTCCGTCCATCTCTCGAAAGAGGTAACTTCTAGCACGGATCCCCGCAACGGGTCAAGGCGAGACGGGCTGGAGAAGACCGAGAGAAAGAGGAGTCGAGCGGACGCCGTAGCCGGAAAAATCACGATTCACTGATACCGCCGATTCGCGAAGGAGCGGCTTCGACCCGAACCCGCCGCGCGGCCGGCCCTGAAGATCTCCCCCTTTGGGGAGGTCCCGGTTCCAAACGCTCCACTTTGCTGTGTTAAACTCTGGTGCCGAACTGTTTTGGCGGGCCCCGATTCGGTGGGGCTCGGCAGCAAACGTGAATTCGAACCGAGACCCGACACCGGAATCCCCTGGGCCATCTTCCGATGCGCCCGCCAATCCGGCAAGAGGAGTTGAGTCATCATGCCACTGGAAAAATTATCCGAGAGAATCCGAGGGAAGCAAGACGCCGTCGGCGGCGAAAGTAGCCGGAGCACGGACCCCGGGGTCACCGACAAAATGCCGGTCGTCCCTCACAAAGTCCTGCACACCGACATTCCCTTCTACACGGACGAGGCGTGCACGCTGCAAGTCCCCGACGCCCGCATCACCATCCTGCGGCCGCTGGACCCGGACGGCTTCGATGAGCTGGAAGTCGTTCCCAGCCGCAAACACTACCAGGTGGGCCAGTACCTCAACTGGATGCTCAGCAAAGAGAATCTCTGGGAAGAAAACTACTACCGCAATCCCGAAACCGGCCAGGTCGAGCAGGCCTGGAGCATGCACGTGGAGTTCGTTGGAGAGGTGATCAGCCCGCAGGCCCTCGAAGCCGACCGTGAGCGCATTCAGCAGTTGGAGACGCTCTACGAGAAAGCCGACACTTCCACCGTCATGTGAGGGGCGGAGACACGTTCGAACTGCGCATTGCGAGCTTCGAACTCGTTCAGATCACCGTCCCGTCTTCCAGCACCGCATTCTTGGGGATGATCACGATGCCGTCCCGGATGTAGTAATTGGATCCGTCTGCTTCCTCGACCCCTTTCTGGTTGCTGATCTCGACGTCGCGGCCGATACGGGCGTTCTTGTCGAGGATGGCCCGGCGAATGTGGCTGCCATCGCCGACGCCCATCGGAACCTTCTCGGTCTGGTCCAGATCGTAGAAGTCCGCTCCCATGATGAGGCTGTCCTCGATCACGGTCTGTCTGCCGATCCGGCTTCGGATACCGATCACGGAGCCGCTGACCCGGCTCTGTGACAGCTCGCAGCCGTCGGAGATGATGCTGCCCTGGATCTCACAGTCCAGGATGCGGCTGGCCGGCAGGAATCGGGGATGCGTGTAAATGGGCGCCTTGCCGTCGTAGAAACTGAACTGGGGGCGGGGATCGGTCAGGTCCATATTGGCCTTGTAAAAGGCCCTGATCGTCCCGATGTCCTCCCAATAGCCGGTGAAGATGTGGCCGAAGACTCGAAAATCATCCAGTGCGGCGGGAATCACGTGCCCGCCGAAGTCCATCTTGGCCTCGTCCCTGAGTACCTCCAGCAGGACCTCGGCCTTGAACAGGTAGATGCCCATGGACGCCATCAGGGGACGCTCAGGGGTCACTCCTGCCGCTTGCCAGACATCGGGATCGACCTTGAGCTGGTCGAGCAGCTCCTGTTTTTGCGGCTTCTCCCGAAAGCTGGTGATGCGGCCCGTATTCTCCATCTTCAGAATGCCGAATCCCCGGGCCCTCTCCTCCTCCACCGGAATCACGCAGATGGAAACGTCGGCGTCGCGTTCCAAATGCTGCGCCCACAACTCCCCGAAATCCATGCGGTAGAGCTGATCCCCGGACAGGATCAGGATGTGGTCGACCCTCTCCGCCAGCACGTGCCGGAGACTCTGGCGCACCGCGTCGGCTGTCCCCTGGTACCAGTGGACGTTCTCGTGAGTCTGCTCGGCCGCCAGGATGTCGACGAAGCCGTCGTTGAACAGCCCGAAGCGGTAGGTCAGATTCACGTGTCGGTTGAGAGAAGCCGAATTGTACTGAGTCAGGACGTAGATCTTGTTGATCTCGGAGTTGATGCAGTTGCTGATGGGGATGTCGATGAGCCGGTACTTTCCTCCCAGGGGAACGGCCGGCTTGGACCTCACGTAGGTCAGGGGAAAGAGCCGCGTCCCCTTGCCCCCGCCCAAAACGATTCCGATGGCGTTTTTCACACTTCGATTGTAGCAAGCCCGCCCCCCCAGGAAAATACGCCGGAAGAAGAAACTCCTTACGGCTCAGAAATTTCGGGTCGTCAAGAGGTGGTTTCCAGAGAGCAGCAAATGGGCTATAATGAATTATCGAATGACTTCTCTCGCCATTCCACGAGAAGCTCCAACCGTCAACCCACAGGAGGCAATCCATGAACTTGAAGCAGGAGCTGGAAGAGCTGCTGTCTCTGGAAGACGGGGACCATCTGTTTCTCAGCGTCTACCTGGATACGTCCGTCAATTCCGACGGGCAGCGGACCCACTCGGTGTTCCTCAAGAAAAAGGTGAGCATGCTGAGCAAACTACAGCGCCACGCCAAAGGAGAGCGGGCGCTTCGAGAGTTCCGCGAGAACGTCAAGAAAATCGAAGAGTATCTGACCCAACAGCTGCAACGCGACACGCGCGGTGCAGCGGTCTTCAGCAGCACCGGGCGGGGGTATTTCAAGGCCTTGCAGTTGCCCGCGCCGGTGCGCAACAAGTTCGCCGTTTCCACGTCCCCCAACCTGGACGTGCTGATCGAATTGATCGAGGAGAGCCGGCACTATGCCGTGGTGGTGCTGGACCAACAGTCCGGGCGCATCTTCAGCATCCACCTTTCCGATCATCCAGGCCGTGAAACCTCGTTGAGCGAGGACGTTCCCGGGCGCACCAAGGTCGGCGGCTGGTCGCAAATGCGCTACCAGCGGCACCGCAAGGACTTGATCCAGCACTTCATGCGAGACTTCGCCGAGCAGCTGGAGCGCTTCACCCGCAACGAGAAACCGGATGGACTGGTACTGCTGGGAACCCAGATGAACCTCTCCGAGTTCCGGCGGCATCTTCCACAGCACCTGCTCGACAAAATCTTCCTGACCAGCAGCGTGCCTGCCCACGACGACGAGCAGGAACTCGTCGTTCGGGTGCGCGAATTGATCGAGAACGCCGAAGAAAGAGAGTCGGCCGCGGCCCTGGCCGAGTTCTACGACCGCCTCTGCCAGGACTACCGCACCGTGATCGGGCTGGACGAGACGCTCTTCAACCTCCAGATGGGCAAAGTGGAACGCCTTTTCATCAGCGACCGGCTCAACGGTCAGGGCTACCGCTGCACCAATTGCGACTTCGTCTTCTGCCGCGACGTGCACAAATGCCCCTACTGCCGGGGGGCCGCCGAGTCAGTCGACATCCGGAACCGATTGGAAAAACTGGCCGAACATCACGGCGCCAACCTCGAGCTCCTCAGCGAGCCCAGCTTTCTGGACGAATTTGGGGGAGTCGGGGGCACGCTCAAATTCTAGCCGGCGCCGAGGGAACCGAAAACGGGGAACAGCGGACTCGGGGCCGGTTCCCCCCCCACCAGCGGCCCGCCACCGCCCGCACGACGGCCACGCCACGCTGGAAGCCGGGAAGATCCGCGTTCGAAGCAGATTCGACACTCGAATCGAGGGACGACACGACGATGCGAACTCCACCCGAACTCTTTGCGCCCGAACTCTTTGCCAGAAACCGGAAATGGGCGACGCTGATGCGCCAACACGACCCGGAGTTCTTCGAGCGCCTCGCCGGGCAGCAGAACCCCCGCTACCTCTGGATCGGCTGCTCCGACAGCCGCGTCCCCGCCAATCAGATCGTGGATCTGCCCCCCGGCTCGGTGTTCGTCCACCGCAACGTCGCCAACCTGGTCGTTCACAACGACCTGAACTGCCTCTCCGTGCTCCAGTACGCCGTCGACGTCCTCGAGGTGGAGCACGTGATCGTCTGCGGGCATTACGGGTGCGGAGGCGTGCAGGCCGCCCTGCGCGGCGACCGGCTGGGGCTGATCGACAACTGGCTCAGACACCTCCGGGACCTGGCCCGGCGACACGCCCCACAGCTGGACCGACTCCCAGACGAATCGACTCGATGGGACCGGCTCTGTGAGCTGAACGTCATCGAACAAGTCCACCAGGTTTGCCGGACCACCATCCTGGAGGACGCCTGGTCACGCGGCCGGGAGCTGGCCGTGCACGGGTGGATCTACGGCCTGGAAGACGGCCACCTGCAAGACTTGGGCATTCGAGTCACGCGTCCGAGCGACCTCTCAGAGAATCCCCGGATCGCTCTCGACCGGCAGCCAGGCTGAGAGTACCGGGGCCCATCGATCGACGGGCCACCCTGCTCAGCCGTGAATTCTCACTTCGCACCTTCAAAACCGCCACTCCAAACAGCTCACTTTTTGATTTGACAAATATATTTTTCTAATGCTACCCTCTCCCTCATGCCGTTGCTGGGAGACCAAGCCGTAACAGTGATCGAGGATCGGAAAGGGGTGGCGGCCCTGCTGTCGCCGCTGCGTCGCGAGATTTTGGAGCGGCTGCACGGCGAGCCCGACTCGGCCACGGGCCTGGGACGCAAGCTGGGACTGGCCCGGCAGAAAATCAACTACCACGTGCGCACGCTCGAGCAGGCGAAGCTGATCGAGCTGGTCGGCCAGGAGAAGCGCCGGGGCTGCTGGGAACGGCGCTTTCGGCCCACGGCGCGGGCTTACCTGATCAGCCCCGATCTGGCAGGGAATCTCGGGGCCGACCCCGCGTCGATCCGGGACCGCTTCTCCAGTGCGTACCTGGTCACCTTGGGGGCGCGGCTCATCCGCGACCTGGCGCGGTTGCGCCGGGGAGCCGAGAAAGCAGGAAAGCGGCTGGCCACCTTCGCTCTGGAAGTAGACATTCGCTTTCGCTCCGCCGCCGACCGCAGTGCCTTTGCCGAAGAGCTTGCCGGCACGGTGGCCCAACTGGTGTCACGCTACCAGGACGACTCTCCCACCGGCCGTCCCTTTCGATTCGTGATCGGGGGCCATCCGGTCGCCCGAGACCCCGACGCAGGGTCCCAAGCCGAAGTTCACAACGCTCAGAAAGGAGTGTAAACGTCATGCCCAAGACTCGGACCGCCCAGGAAACCCGCCAGCACGCTCACGAGCTGGAGATTGACGCCAGACCCGCCGAGGTCTGGAAGGCCATCACCGAAGCCGAGGAACTGGTCCGTTGGTTCCCCCTGGACGCGGAGGTCGAACCGGGCGAGAACGGCCACATCACCTACGGCTGGGGGGACGCCCTTCGCGGCACCAGCAGGATTCGAAACTGGGTGCCGGAGGAGCACCTCCGGACCTCCTGGATGGCCGCCGACGACCCGGAGGACCAGCGCGCCTCCCAGCTGGCCGTGGACTGGTTCCTGGAAGGAAGTGGGAGCGGCACCCGGTTGCGCCTGGTCCATTCCGGTTTTGGTCCCGGGGAAGAATGGGACGAGGAATTCGACGGAACACGCCGGGGCTGGACCTACGAGTTGCTCAGCCTCAAGCACTATCTGGAAGTTCATCCCGGTGAGAACCGCCGCTCGTTCTGGCTGCGCAAGCCCGCCACCTCTACGGTGGCCCAGACCTGGAGGCGCCTGATTCATCCCCAGGGGTTGATCCAATCCACGCCGCTGGAAGGGCTCGAGCCCGGCTCCCCGGTCCATCTTTCTCTCGCCAGCGGCGATCGGGTGGACGGCCGCCTGCTGCTGTTGCTGGCTCCCACCGACGTGGCCTTCGTCGTGGACAACTGGAACCGGGGCCTCTTTCGGGCCGCTCACGAGAACTGCGGGCAAGGACCCGAGGTCAGCTTGTTCGTCTCGCTCTGGGGTTACCCCGAAAAAGAGGCGGGCGCGCTCGAGCAGCGGCTGCGACGGACGCTGGACGAGTGCTTTCGGTAGGCCATGGGGGCGGGGAGCTCGGGGCCTGGGGCGCAAGGTGGCGTCCCGAGGCGGATTGGCGGCTCGCGCCGGCTTCGGCGCCGTTTCGAGCTACAATGCGGAGGCATGATTCGAAGCTTTCTGGACGCCCGCCCCGTATACGACGAGTCGAACTTCATCGCCCCCTCCGCCGAGTTGATCGGCGACGTGGTGCTGGGCCGGAACAGCAGCATCTGGTTCAACACCACCATCCGGGCCGACTGCAACTGGATCCGAATCGGGAGAGCCACCAACATCCAGGACAACTCGGTCATTCACGTGACCAATCGGGTCTCCCCGACTCGCATCGGAGACCAGGTGACAGTCGGCCACAGTGCGGTCATCCACGGCTGCACCGTCGAGGATCGCGTCCTGGTGGGCATGGGTGCGATCGTCCTGGACGACGCAATCATCGGTGCGGATTCGATCATCGGGGCCCGGGCGCTGGTCACGCAGCGCACCCGGATTCCCCCCCGTTCGCTGGTATTGGGAGCGCCGGCCCGGGTCGTCCGCCAGCTGACCGACGCGGAAGTCGCCGACATCCTCCGCTATGCCGACAACTACCTGAAGTACAGCGCCATCTACCGGGGAGTGGAACGGCCCGAGAGCAACCCTTTTTACGATGCTCCGGGGCCGGCCGAGCCGGGAGTCTAGCCGGTATTTCCAGGCGGAGAATCGTGCCGCCCCGGATCGCACGGACTGGGCGGGTTCAGCCCACCAGATCCACCACCAGCTTCTCCTTCATCACGGGGGGAATCGACTCTCGGACGTAGTGCAGGTGGGTCGGGTGTTCCTGGTAATACTTCAAACCCTCTTGGTCGTCGAATTCCATGTAGAGGGCGCAGTGGAAGCGGGACTGCTCGAGCAACGGCAAGGCGGCGAAATTCTGCACGGTCTCGATGCTCTCGAGGGGAACGGACAGCTCCTGCCACTGCGGGACGAGGGCGGCGTTCTTCAAGCGAAAACAGACGACATGCTTTATCATATGGGATCTCATTGTAGCGGCTCTGCCCCGCTGGAAACACGGGGGGTGATCAGCGAGGGGGGCGGGCCGCTTCGACGCTCGGCGATTTGACCAGCGAAGATTCCATGGCCAAGACTTGCCAGCCCATTTTCTTTTTCCTGCACGCATTCGCCCTCTCGGGTCTGGCACTGGCTCAACCCCTCTTCGACCTGCTGGCTCGCTATCCGGAGTTCCTGGTGGCACACCGGGTGGGAGGCGCCGGCCTGCTGCTGGCGGTCCTCGTTTTGAGTCTGGGGCTTCCCGCGCTGCTGGCCGGCCTGGGGTGGCTCCTGCAGGCATGGAGCGATGCGCTCTGCCGCATCTGGAGCCGGTTCTGGATCGGCCTGCTGGCGGCCTGCTTCTTCCTCCAGCTATTGAAACGCACGGGCGACGTGCTTCCGGGTGCCGGGATCGTGGCAGTGGCAGTCTTTCTGGGATTCGGGCTGGCACTGGCCTACGGCCGCTGGACCGCGATCCGGAGCTTTCTGACGATTCTGGCTGTTGCTGCCGTCGTCTTCCCCACCTATTTCCTGCTGGCGACCCCAGCCGGCAGATTGCTCTCCGGTGGGGAGGCCGACCCCTTGAAGATCCAGGGGAAAGTGCAGAGGCCGGTGGTCGGGACGCGGGCTCCCGTCGTGATGGTGGTCTTCGACGAGTTGCCTCTCTTGTCGCTGATGGACAGCCGGGGGAAGATCGACGCTGGGCGTTTTCCGCATTTCGCCGCACTGGCCGGAGAGTCCTATTGGTTCCCCAACGCCACGACGGTCAGCGAGGGCACTCTGTTGTCGCTGCCGGCCATTCTGGACGGCCTCTATCCCACCCCTGAACGCCCTCGCTTACCCAACTTTCGGGACCACCCCCGGAGCCTGTTCACGCTGCTCGAGGGCTCTCACGAGCTTCACGTCTACGAAAACATCACCCAGCTGGCACCCCCGGGACAACGGCTCCAGGTCGGCCTGGATGCGCAGAGGCGGCTCGAACCGAGACTGTTTCTCGGGGATCTGGCGCTGCTCTACGCCCATCTGGCACTGCCCCTGGACTTGGCCCGCCATCTGCCGCCGGTGACCGAGTCCTGGAAGGGTTTCGGGGCTCTCGGCGAAGCAGGGGACGGGGGTGAGGCTCAGCGCTGGGAAAGTTTTCAAGCCGACTGGGCGGAGCGCCGCCAGCAGTTCGAACGGTTCCTGGCAGCGATCCAACTGGCGGAGCGTCCGGGATTCTATTTCCTGCATTCCATGCTGCCCCACGCCAGTTGGAAATACCTGCCTGACGGCCGGCTCTACACGGTGTACGAGAAACCAGGAGTGCGAGGTGTGCTGGGCCCCAATGACCGGGGCAAGGACGTGAACTGGTGGCTGAACGATCCCTGGATCGTCCTGCAGGGGCATCAGCGGCACCTGCTGCAGGTGGGCTTCGTCGACACTTTGCTGGGACAGCTCGTGGCGCGGCTTCGGGAGATTGGCATCTACGACGAGTGCCTGTTGGTGGTGACGTCCGACCACGGCACGGCGTTTCTGCCCGACGACTCCCGGCGTGAAATCACCGAGTCCAACTATCCCGCCATTCTCTCGATCCCACTGCTGATCAAGGCTCCGGGGCAGCGTGAGGGGCGGATGATCGAACGCAACGTGGAAAGCATCGACATCCTTCCCACGATCGCCGAGTTGCTGGGAGTCTCCCTCCCCTGGACAGTCGACGGGCGCTCGGCCGTCGCCGAGCAGTGGCCGGAGCGGACTCGCATCACGGCCTTCGCCGACAAGGGAAGGAAGTTCTCCTTCCCGGCCGGCCCGCAGGCCCTTCGAACCTTCCTGGCGCGACGGATCGGCCGGCTGGGAGAGAAGACCTGGGAGGCGGTGTTTCGGATTGGAGACGAGCGGCTCCTGCACCGGCAAGTCTCTCTGCTGCCGACGGCCCAGCCGGCGCCCGAAAGGGTGGAACTGGCCGAGGCGGCTTTCTTCTCGCGGGTCGACCCCGGCGGCCCCTTCGTACCGGCCCGGATTTCAGGTCGAATCCTGGGCGGGGAGGGCGGCAGGGAAGCGGTCCGGAAGCTGGCGGTGGCCGTCAACGGACGCGTTGAAGCAGTGACCCGGACCTCGCTCGCCGTGGAGGACAACCGCGAGTTCTCCGCCCTGGTCCGCCCGGCGGCGTTCCGGCCCGGCGCCAACCGGGTGGAGGTCTTCCTGATCGGGGAGGGGGATGTTCTGCGGCGGTTGCCGCAACGCCTGGAAGACTTTCGACTCGAGACCGGACCGGACCGGCTCGTCTCCTCGCGGAAGCGGGTGTTTCCAGTCGAGCCCGGGCGGCTGGTGGGCTGGGTAGTGGGTGGGCTCGATGCCACCCAGGGGCGGGCCTACGTTGGGGGCTGGGCCGCCGATCGGCAGCTGCTCCGCCCCGCCGACGCGGTGCTGGTCTTTCTGGGTGAACGGCTTCTGGCAGGCGGTGCTCCCCGCTTGCCACGCGCCGATTCCGTGCAGTTCCTGAAGACAGCGCAGGTTCGAGACAGCGGCTTCATGATCGAGTTCCCCCTGGAGGCGCTGCCGGCCGACCTAACTCGAGCCTCCATTCGCGTGTTCGGCCTGTCGCGCGACGGCCGGGCATCGGAGTTGAACTACCCCGGGCCCGGCGAGAGAGCATGGGCGTTCGCCCGCCCCGCAGTGACCCCGGCGGCGGCCGCACCCGCCCCGTCCAAGCCCCTCGCCGCCGCCGCCCCCGACGACCTGATCGTCCGTTTCTCGGAAACCTCTCCACCGATCCGCTTCGTCTCCGGCTGGGGTGCCCACGAGAAGACTCACATCTGGACTACGGCCACGATCGCCGAATTCGAGCTGCAACCGCCCCCCCAGGCCGGACCGCTCGTCTTGGAGCTGAGCCTGCAGGCTTTTCTGCCCCCCCAACTCTCCTCTCAGCGGGTGTTGCTCCGCTCTCGAGGAAAGCTGCTGGGAGAGTGGCGATTGACGGAGGCCGGGAAGCAGACCCTCCGGGTCGACTTGCCTGCCGGTTCGGAGGACGGCAGCGACTGGCTCCTCTTCCGACTCGAGTTGCCGGACTCCGTCTCCCCTGCAGAATTGGGTGTCAGTCCCGACCGCCGCCGCCTGGGCATTGCCCTCTCGGGAGCCGCGCTCGGGCCGGCCCGCTGAGCAGCTCCCGTGGAGGATCAGGTCAGCCCGAGGTCCTGATACACAGCCTCCAGGGCCCCCCGCATGCGCCGTTCGTGAGCGGCGGCGCCGGGGGTCGCGTTGAAGATCAGGGCCACCACCAGCCGGTGGCGGCGGTCGCAGAAGGCGGTGGAGGACTGGAAGCCGCTATGGCCGAAGGTCTCCCGGGAGCAATGCCGGCCGTATCCGTACGGTACGGTTTCGGCGCCATATTGTTTGGAGTCGGGAATGAACCCCAGCCCCCAATCGACGACGTGGCGGAAGGTCTGGTCGTGCATGCCGACCCGCTGCCGGGCCGTGAGCGCCTCGACGGTGGTCGACTGCAGGATCTGCCGGCCTTGCCAGGAGCCTCTCGCCAGCAACATCTCGTAGAAGCGGCCCAACTCCCGCGCCGGCCCGGCGCCGTTGCGGGCGGGGTTGGCGGGAAGCAGCATTCTTCGGTTGGTCCAGGGATGGGGCCGGGGCTCCTCTCCTGCACAGTCGTACATGACCCCGACCCGCTCCTGGACACTGTCGAACTCCTCCTCGGACATCCCGATCCAGCAGGACTCCATGCCGGCCGGCTCGAAGAGGCGCTGCCGCACGTAACGGCTGAATGCGAGCCCCGAGAGCCGCTGTACGATCTCCCCCAGCACGAACCAGGAAGAGGCGATGTGGTATCCGGCCTTCTCTCCCGGCACCCAGCGGGGCTCCAGCCGGTGGCGGCAGATCTCGTCCAGGACCTCGTCCCAGGGCCGCGAGGGCCAGCCAACCTTCAGGACACGGATCCCCCCGGTGTGGGTCAGCAGGTGGCGGATCGTGATGCCCTCCTTGCCGCTCTGGCCGAACTCGGGCAGGTGTCGCATCACCGGATCGTCCAGTTCCAGCTTTCCCGACTCCCAGAGTTGCCCGATCGCGGCCGCCGCGACGGGTTTTCCAGAGGACATCCAGACCAGCAGGGTATCCTGGCTCAGTGGCCGTCCCGGTTCCCGCAGGCCCACGGCGGCGTCGGCGAGCGTCTCCAGATCTCGCGACACGTACAGCTGGGCCCCCAGGTGCAGGCCGGCCTCGATGCCGGACTGGATGGCTTCGAGGGTGCGGGGAAATCGGGTCGTCCACGTCATGGTGCGTTGAGCCGTTGACTACGGTGCGGGTTTCCGAGTCCTGAATTTCGCGAGCAGCCCCTGGATCTCTTCACGCGTCTCCGGGTCCGGCTCGATTCGGGCCCGGCGCTCCAGCCGGCGGCGAGCCCTCGGGGTTTCCAGCTGGGCCAGGCCCCAGGCGGCATGGCGTCGCACCATCGGGTCGTCCACGTCCAGCAGCCGGCCCAGGGCGCTGGCCAGCGAGGCGTCTCCGGAATTCCCCAGGGCCACGGCGACATTTCGCATCAACCCGCGCCACTTGGTTCGCTTGATCGGACTGCCCCGGAAGCGGCGGCTGAAATCCGCTGGCGTCAGGCCCGCCAGTTCCCTCAACTGGGGCGTCCGGTTCTCAGGCCGGGGGGCCAATTCGGGCACCCTGGATTCCTCGACCTTACGGTTCCAGGGGCAGACGTCCTGGCAGATGTCACAGCCGTAGACCAGGTTGCCCATCCCTTCGCGAAACTCGTGCGGAATGTCCTCCCGCAGTTCGATGGTCAGATAGGAGATGCAGCGCCGGCTGTCCAGCAGGTAGGGCTGGACGATGGCCTGAGTGGGGCAGGCCTCGATGCAACGGGTGCACGTGCCGCAGTGATCGGTGGCGGGCGGGTCGGGGTCCAGCTCGAGGTTGAGGATCAGCTCTCCGATGAAGAACCAGGAGCCCAGGCGGCGTTTGGCGATGGCGTTGGTGTGCTTGCCGATCCAGCCGATCCCGGAGCGAGCCGCCCAGATCTTGTCCAGGACCGGTCCGGTGTCGACGTAATAGCGCCCGCGCGCTCCCGGGCGAATCGCCTGGATCGCGGCGTACAGCCGACTCATCCGGTCCTTCAGAACCTCGTGGTAATCGTCGCCGGCGGCGTAGCGCGAAATGGCCCCCCTGGCGGGGTCTTGGTAAGGCAGCTGGTAGGTGTGGTGGTAATTGAGCGCCAGGGACACCACGGAGCGGGCGTTCTCCACCAGCCGCGACGGGTCGGTGCGCTTTTCGAAGTGCCGGGCCATGTAGTGCATCTGACCGTGGAAGCGGCGCTCGAGCCACTCACGAAGCGGTTGTCGGGCAACCTCGGACACGGCGGCCACGGCCACGGCGTCGAAACCGAGCCGGCGGGCCTCCGCTTTGATCTGGCGTGTCAGTTGGGATCGCTCCATGCCAGGCTCTGCATATGGGAGACCAGCTCTTCCAGGTGATCCTGGTCGATGCGGTCGAAGTGAGCCGGGTATTCCGAGTCGACGTCCAGGACAGCACGCAGCCGCCCGGCGGCGTCCCACACGGGGACTACGATCTCCGATTCGGCCCGGCTGTCGCAGGCGATGTGCCCGTCGAACTCGTGCACGTCCGGCACTACCATCGTCTCCCCCGTGCGGGCAGCGGCCCCGCAGACCCCGCGCTCGAAGGGGATACGCAGGCAGGCCAGTCCGCCCTGGTAGGGCCCGACGCGCAGTTCCCCGCCCCGAGCCAGGTAGAAACCCACCCAGAGAAAACCGAAATCTTCCTTCAGGACGGCCGGAATGGTCGACATCCAGACCAGCGGGTCATCCTCGTCCTCCAGGGCGGCAAGTATCTTGGCCGCTGCTTCACGGTATAGCCGTGGCTTTTCTGCTGGTGTCATGTTCCGGGGCGCCCCTCCGCGCGTGGCTCGAGTATACACCCTCGGGCCCCAGGGCCGGCCCTGAGGCGCAATTCGACGCTGGGGGCCGGGGCGCCCGGTGCCCCCTCGAGAACTGCGGCCCCCGGAGCGCAGGCCTACGGAGCATTTGCGCTCCCCATCCGCCTCTCCACTTTGTTATCCTCTGCTGGTAGCCGTTTTGTCCCCAACGAGAAAACTCGAAAAGCGCACCCGAGAGCAGGGAGGAACTCACGATGGCGATCGCCCAACGCATTCGGGTCATGGTTTCGAGCCGGTCCAACACGCGGGTCTTCGGCGACAGCGGGCCTACTCTGGAAGAGCTCAGGCGCCAACTGCAGGCGCGGCTCGAGGCCGAGCCGCTCTTCGACCAGCAGCTCATCGAAGTCTGGATCCACGAAGACGCCCAGGCAGCCGACGGCACGGTCGATTCCTGGGAGGAGTCGCTGGCCCAGGTCCGCCTGGCCCAGATCGTTGTCCTGCTCTACAGCGGCGAGGCGGGTTGGGCCAAGACGGCCGGTGACGTGGGCATCTGTCATGCCGAAATGATGGAGGTGCTGAACACCGCACCCGGGAAGGCCTTTCTGATCGAGTTGAAGCCGCTGGCGCCGCTGCCCGACGACCGGGCGGCGCGGCGGCGCGATCAACGTTTTCGCCACTACGTGCAGGAGCAGCACCGCTTTCGCGGCCCGGTGGCCGCCGACCCTGATCAGCTCCTCGGGCACGTCCAGGCCAGCTTGCGCGAGGCGGTCATCAGACTGGTGCACCTGGGCGTCCTGGAAGCACGCAAGGGGCGTTATTCGAGCGGCCAGGCCCTGGACTGGAGCCGGCTGGACTTTCAGACCCGCAAGCGCGAAACGGAACAGGTCCTGCGCCGTTCTTTGACCGAACGAGGCGGGGGCGAACTGCCCGAAGGGGCCATCCTCCAGGTGGCGGGGAAGAAGGTCTTTTTCGCCTGCCATGCGGTTCCCGCCGCCATGTCGGTCGCCGCGGCCCGCGAGATGGTCGGGCAGCCTTTCTTGCGAGATCACGAGTATCTGGAATCCATGAACGACGCCCGGGGGCCGGTCCACCTGATCGGCTGCCAGAAGGGGGTCACCGAAGCGCAGGCGATGCGCCTGCTCGGCTTTCCCGATGCCACCATCGTGGCCACGCCTTTCGGCGTTTACGTGGCGGACGGCGTGCAGAAAATCCAACTGGTCTGCATTGCCCAATGCCGCGACCCCACCAGCACGCGCCACGGAGTCCAGCGGATGCTGGAATGGCTGGCCCAGTCGGACGAGGACGAGAACCTGGCCCGGCGGGCCGCCTCCCGGCGAAAGATCATCCAGTCCATTGCCGGCGAACTCGACTGAGCGCCGGGCCCGGTAAGACCCGCCTGCCCGTGACCCGGACGAAATCGAGAAGTGTTGCTCCTGCGGCAAGGCTATACTGATGGCTTTCGAGGGGAACCTGGTGGCGGATCTGGCCTGCATTCTGGTTGCGTTCATCTGGGGATTCAATCTGGCCGTGGTCAAGGACGCGCTGAGCGACTTCTCTCCCATGACGTTCAACGGCCTGCGCCTGCCGATCGCGGCGCTCCTGATGGGTGGATTCACGCTCTGGAGAGAAGGCCGGATTCGAGTCCGACCCGGAGACCTGGCCCTTCTGATGCTCTTCGGCCTGCTGGGCAATACTCTGTACCAGCTCCTGTTCATCTACGGCGTGCACCTCACCAAGGCCGGCAACGTGGCGCTGCTGCTCTCTTCCTCGACCGTGTTCGTTGCCTTGCTGAGCCGCCTGGCGGGGCACGAGACCTTTTCCCCAAGAGTGGCGTTGGGGATTGTGCTTTCCCTGTCCGGCGTCGCACTGGTGATCACGGAAAAGTCCCAGGTGGCGATCAGCCGGGAAGGCCTCTTCGGAGACTTCCTGATCCTCTGCAGCGCGATCTGCTGGGCTTCGTACACCGTCTACGGCCGGCCCCTCCTGAAACGTTACAGCACCATGTCGTTCAGCACGCTCACCTTCGGCTTCGGAGCGGTCGGGTTCTTCCTCCTTTCCCTGCCCGCGCTGGCAGCGCAGGACTGGTCAGCGGTGCGGCCCATCAGCTATCTGGAGCTGGCGTTTTCGTTGGTGTTCGCGCTGGCGGTTGCCTACTCGCTCTGGTTTTACGGGGTCAGCCGGCTGGGCAGCACCCGCACTTCCATCTATGGAAATCTGGTCCCCTTCTTCGGCGTGACTTCGGCCTGGCTCTTCCTGGGAGAACCACTCACCCTGCAGCAGGTGTCGGGCGGCGCCCTGATTGTCGTGGGAGCTCTGCTGACTCGAAGCGGTACGCGCTTGCGGGAAACAGCCCGCTGACTGCCAACCGATCCGCCGGAGAGTCAAATCACACGCTCCCGGGTGAAATCACGCGGACTTCAGGATTCGAAGGCAAACACGGCTCCAGTGCGTCCCTACCCCAGTTCATCCCCAAAACCCCGTGCTCTCCGGGGCCCAACTCCGCATTCCTCCCGCTGGGGTCGCCGCAGGCGCTGCACTGGAAGGCGGCTTGCATGGATCTGGCTGGAGATGGATGTCTGTCCTGCCGAAACCATCGACTGTTCTGCCGGTCGAGCGCACCTGATTCTGCTCGGCTCCAAGTAACACTGCTCTCAACGGGAGGTATCCGATGGCCACCGGCCTTCCGAGCCGATTGGGCACCTGGTTTCTGGTGATTCCCCTGGCAATCTGTATCGGGCAGGCCCAACCGGGGGGAGCCAACCTGTCGGGCACCCTTCGCGACCCTGCGGGTGCTCTCGTGCCCGGCGTCGAACTTCGAGTCGAACACACCGGCACGGCGCTGGCCCGGCAGAGCGTCACGGACCCGCGAGGGCGCTATCATTTCGAGGCGCTGCCCCCCGGCAGGTATCGCCTCACGGCCCGGCACGAGGGATTCGAGACCCAGGTCCTGCAGGGCCTGGAACTCTCGCTGGGAGAATCGGCCACCCTCGACCTGATCCTGCGCCTGGGAACGCTTCGCGAAAGCGTGACGGTCGAAGCCGACACCCCGCTGCTGGAGCAGGAGAGGGCGGGCCAATCCTCCCACATCGCCCCACTGCAAGTTCAGAACCTCCCCACTGACGGCCGCAGCTACCTCGAGTTCACACTCCTGACGCCGGGGGTGACGGACCGGCACACCCTGGCCACCGAACGGCCGGTTCAGGCTCCCACCAGCGGCCTCTCCTTTGCCGGCCAGGATCAGCGCAGCAACCGGATCAGCATCGACGGGGCCGACAACATGGACGACATCAGCAACTCACCCAGGGCCACGCTCAGCCAGGAAGCGGTTCAGGAGTTTCAAATCAGCAGCAGCACCTATCCCGCAGCTCTGGGCCGGGCCCGGGGAGGTGTGATCAACATCGTCACCAAGACGGGTACCAACCGTTTCCACGGCTCCGGGTTCCTGTACTTGCGCGACCAGTCCCTGGACGCCCGCAACACCTTCGCGAAACGCCAACTGGACTCCAATCCCCGATACGAACGCCGGCAGTACGGTGGCACCGCCGGGGGCCCGTTGAAGAAAGACCAGACCTTCTTTTTTGCCAGTTACGAGGGTTTGGAACGGGAGGAGTCCCTCTTTGTCAGCTTCCTGGACGACCCGGGCATTTTCGAGCCCAGCCCGTCGCAGCAGACCCTTTTCGAGTTCCTGGGCACCGCCGGAGACCCGCAGCTCGAGGCGCTGGCGGCAGCCTTCATCGGCCCCGACACGGGACTCCTGCGCACCACACCCGCCACGTTCCCGCAGACGCTGGCGCTGCTTCAGGAAGAAAGCGGGGCGTTCCCATTCACGGCTGACGCCGATCAGTATCTGTTCCGTCTCGATCACCGATTCAGCGCTTCCAACCAGTTCTTCGGGCGATTCAACCTGACGGACACCCGCGCCGACAACACGAACCTGGGGGCCCTGGAAGGGGTCAGCAACGGTGTCGCCTTCGACGTCCGGGATGGGGGCCTGGTGCTGGGTGACCTGCACGTGTTCTCTCCTGACGCCCTGAACGAGTTTCGCTTCCAGTACGCAAAGCGAGACCTGGAGGTGAGCACCAACGACGCGGTGGGACCGGAGATCGGCATCGCGGGAGTCGCCGAGCTGGGCCGGGAGTTCCTGAATCCGACCCGCTACGAGGTCGACCTGTTCCAGCTTCAGGACCAGTTCACCCGGATCTGGCGGGGGCACATATTCAAATGGGGTGGAGACCTGGATCTGAGGCAGCGGCGGGGGGAAGCGGAAGTCTTTCTGGGCGGCCGGTTCGCCTTCGGGGAAGCCATCCCGCTGGGGGCCGTCCTGGATCAGTCGATCGGGGCGGGCAGCGCCCAGGCGCTGGCGCTGCAGCTGTCCACCCCAACCAGCCAGGGCGGTCTGGGGCGCCCCGACCTGGCCGTTCACCTGCTGGCGCCGATCTCCGCTCTGCAGGCTTTCAACTTCGGGTTGCCTCTGGTCTATCTGCAGGGTTTCGGTGACCCCTCCACGGATATCCCGATCCAGCAGCTGGCGGTGTTCTTTCAAGACACCTGGAGGGTGACGGATCGGCTGACCCTCCAACTGGGGCTTCGTTACGACACCGCGTGGAGGTCGGAGACCCTCAACCTGG
>JBFKLX010000044.1:0-28980 GCA_041630155.1 Acidobacteriota bacterium | reverse complement strand
GGCGCCTCCGATCAGGGTGGTCCACTCGGTTTCCGGGGGCCGGCTGCTGCTTCGAAACGCCCGCAACATACGTTGCTGTATGTATGGATCGGGGTACTTAGCACCCGACTACCCAACTTCGGGGTGGATGATCCTGCTGCCGCAGTTGAGCTCTGATGCAAAGCGGCACCACGGCCTCTCAAATGTTCGCCCTGGCTTCCCTGGGACCCAATCCAGCGGACGACGAGCCGGCAGGGGAGAATTCGGGTATGATCCAGTTGAGGAGGCGAAGCCGCCCATGAGTGCCGACACGAGTCACCCGGGGGAACCCGGGCCCTGCCGTACAGCCGTCAAATGGCTGCTGGTATGGCTGTGGGCCCTGGCCAGCCCTCTCACAGCGGCGGCAGGCCTGCAAACCGTCGACGAACTGTGGGATCGAAGCGATCCCTTCGCTCTGCGCCTGGTTTCGCGAACCGATGATCCCCAGAAAGCGGCCCAAGCGGGCTATTTCTCTGCGCCCTTGCTCGAGGCATACGTGCTGGTGGAGTTCTCGGACTGGTCGCTGACGCGCCCGGGCCAGGCTCCGCTGCAGCTTCAGGTCTACCAGATGCTCGACACCCCGGCGGCCCTGGGCCTTTTCAGCTCCACACAGCAGGTGTGGGCGGAAAACGGCCGGCGGCGGGAATGGCCCCTGGACGCCGCCACCAACCAGCGACTGTTGGCCTTCTGGCGGGGCCCCTTCTTCTTCCTCATCGAGGCGTCCGGCGACGACCTGCCCCTGGGAGAGCTCGAGGATTGGGCGCAGCGGGTGGCACGACGAGTGACCCACCCAACCGTCTATCCGATGACGGTCGTGCAGCTCCCTGAGGAGGGCCTCGAGCGAGATTCGATTCGCTTCTACTTGAGCGAGGAGGCTTTGGCGGGCCATCCGGCCTTTCCACGCTCCCTGCTCGGTGGCATCGACTTCGATCAGGGGGGCGAGGTGACGGCCGCCCGCTACCGCCCCTCGGGACTCACCCTGTTCCTGATCGGCTATCCCACCGCCAGTCTGGCCGAGGAACACTTCGCGTCGCTCCAGAAGCGGCTCGAGTCGGTCTTTTCCGAGCAGGGCATTTTTCTGAAACGCTCCGGATTGCTGATTTCAATGGTGGAAGCTCCCGAGCTGGATGCCCGGGCCATTTTGGATCGTGTCCGTTACACGGCCACCATCAAGTGGATCTACGAGAAGGACACGGCGCTGGAAGACGCGAGGCAGCGCCGCGAAGAACTGGTCGGTTTCTTTGGAATCGTCACCGCGTCGATCCTGTTCACGGGGGTATTCATTCTGGTGGCGCTCACGGCCGGCGCCCTGCTCGGTCTCCTGCGCTACCACCTCCTCCAGCGTTATCCCCACCTGGGCGCCAAAGGCGAGATGATTCGCTTGGATCTGGACCGTCTCAAACCCTCATGATTGCCGTCAATCTTGGGTCTTTCAGACCCCGGTCTTGACCGACTCGTTGTCCAGCTCGACGGCTTCCATCAAACGGTCGAGAAAATCGGGCATTGCCGAAGCGACACGCATCCAATTCGGGATCGACGGCGATCCCTCGCTATTTTCCAGAAAGTTCGAGCCGGCGATCTCGAGCGCGCGCTCGAAGGTCTCTACAGCTAGATTCTCCGAGTGCCGGTCGAACTGCAGGCCATTGATCAGCGCGTCGTCGTGGTAGCGTTTGATGATGTCTTCGGCATGCCGCTGATAGGCCGTGGTCAGCGAACGAAGGAAACCATGGTGCAGTATGACTCCTTCAGTGGCCAGTGTTCGGAGGAGTGACTCGGCGATGTCCAAAGCCATCTTCATCAAGCCCTTGGTCGGGTCTTGTGGAGAGAGTTCCTGGTGCTTGTGCTCGTAGTTTTCGATCAGGTCGACCTGGCAGACCCGCTTCAAGGAGCAGTTTCGGTAGACTTCGCAGAGCGTGCCCATTTCCAGGCCCCAGTCGGCCGGGATCCGATTGACTCGTGCCAGATCCGTGGTGATCGCGAATTCGCCCGCCAAGGGGTACCGGAAACTGTCCAGGTAGGCCAGCAGCGGTACCTGCTGTCCAGTCATTTTCCTGAGAGCTCGAATCAGAGGGGTCACGAACAGGCGGGTCACGCGGCCATACAGTCTATCCCCGTAGCGGGAATAGTAGCCTTTGACGAACTCGTAGCCCAAGTTGGGGTTGACGGCTGGGAAACAGAGCCGGACCAGCAGTTCGCGCTGGTAGCTGACGATGTCGCAATCGTGAAGGGCGATCACTGACGAACGCCCGCTGGCCAGGACATAGCCGAACGCCAGCCAGCTGCCCCGGCCTTTGCCCTGCTCTCCGATGTTCAGCTCGTTGGCCTCCAACTCGCTAATCAACTGCTGCATCCGCGGGCCGTCGTGCCAGAGGATGCGGAGCCGCTGGGGAAGGACCGAAAAGAATTCCGAGGCGTGCCGGAATTGCTCCTGGTTCATGCGATCCATGCTCAAAACAATCTGGTCGATGAATTCGACCCGCTTCAACTCCTCGACGATGGTGTGGATCGCTTCGCGCGCCAACTCGGAGTAAAGGCAGGGCAAAACCAGAGAAACAGGCCAGTTGCGCGCATGGCGCACCAGTTCTCTTTCCAGGGCGGCGGTATTGACCTGGCCCAAACGATGGAGTGTCGTGATCACTCCTGTCTGGTGAAAATCCGACATTGTGTGGCCAACTCTAACAGTTGAGACCGGGGTCGGGCAAGGAGCGGAGCCCTCCTCGGGGCCGCGACTCCCAAGTACGGAGATGCCGGGGCCAGGCTGCCTCTTGGGACCCAAGGGACGACCCGAGAACAGCCGGCCGCTATAATACGCCCGATGCAGGACAACCCCAGGCGTAACGCTCTCGTTTCCATCTACCAGGCAGCTTTGCGAGCCGTCGAACCGGGACGGGCCGTGGCTGGATTCTTGAGTCGAACAGGAGAAGTGCTGTGCGCGGGCGGGCGAGAGTACCCGCTGGCAGGCTTTCGGAAAGTCTTTCTGGCAGGCGCGGGCAAGGCCGGGATTCCCATGGCCGGAGCGATCGAGACAATCCTGGCCGACCGGCTCGAGCAGGGCTTGATCGTGGTCAAGCATCGTCAGGCCGAACAGCGGCTGAGTCATACCCGGGTCCTGGAGGCGGGCCACCCGGAGCCGGACGAGGCGGGCGTCGAGGCCGCCTCGGAACTGATCGACTTTCTTCGATCCAACCTGACCCGGGAGGATCTCTTGCTGCTGGTGATCTCCGGAGGAGGCTCTGCTCTGCTTCCCTCTCCGGTGCCCCAGATCTCGTTTCACGACAAGAAACTCGCCACACGAGTCCTGCTGCGCTCGGGCGCCACGATTCAGGAGATGAACGCCATCCGCAAGCATCTGAGCCGGCTCAAGGGCGGACGGCTGCTGGATCACACCCGGGGCTGCCGGGTGATCGCGATGATGTTGTCCGATGTGGTGGGAGACGACCTGGCCAGCATCGCCTCGGGCCCTACCAGCCCCGACCCCACCACCTTCGGCGACTGCCTCGAGGTGATCCGGAATTACGGGATCGCGGAAGAGCTGCCGCGAACAGTGATCGAATACCTGCGGGCCGGCGAGGCCGGAAGCCAGGGCATCGAGGAAACCCCGAAAGCGGGTGATCCGCGGTTCGAGCTGGTCCAGAACGCCATCGTGGCCAGCAACATCCTGGCCCTTCGGGCGGCCGCCGATCGAGCCGAACAGGAGGGCTTCGAGCCCCTCATCCTCTCCTCGAGCGTCTACGGAAACACGGCCGACCTGGCACGCTTCCTGGTCGCTGTTTGCCGCGAAGTCCTCCGAACGGGCAATCCCATTTCCCCTCCCTGCTGCTTGATCTGCGGTGGAGAAACCACCGTAAGAGTCGAGGGGGACGGCAAAGGCGGCCGCAATCAGGAATGGGCGCTCTGGTGCGCCAAGGAGATCGCCGACTGGGGAGAGACTCCGGTGCTGATGGCCAGCCTCGGCTCAGACGGAAACGACGGACCCACGGACGCCGCGGGAGCGATCGCCACCCCCCAGACGGTCCGCCGGGCCCGGCGCCTGGGTCTGTCCGTCAAGGACCACCTTCGCCGCAACGACTCCTACCACTTCTTCCAGCCCCTGGGCGACCTGATCCTCACCGGCCCCACCCACACCAACGTGATGGATCTGCAGCTGGTGCTGATCGGAGAGCCCCACGGCTGAGCCAAACTTCAGGGCTGCACGACCGCCACGATGCGCAGCGGCCCTCCGCTGCCACCGGCAATCTTCATGGGCAGTGCCAGGACGGTGAACTCGCCCTCCGGAAGCTGATCCAGTGCCGCCAGGTTTTCGAAGGCGGGCACATTGGCTTCGAACAGCACTCGATGGGCTTCGAACTCCTGCGACTGCCCGTAGTCGATACTGGCCGTGTCGATGCCGACGGCCGACACCTTCCGGTCGGCCAACCACAGCGCCGCTTCACGGGAAAGCCCGGGAAAGTGCAACTCAGCCACCCCCTCCTGCCCGCGCCTGGCGGTGCCGAGGTACTTTTCGGCATCGGGCCAGAAGCGACCGTAACCGGTGCGCAGCAGCACGATCACTCCGGCGGGCAGTTTTCCGTGTGAGGCCTCCCAGCCGGTCAGATCGGGCGGTCCGATCAGGTAGTCGCGGTTCTCCAGGGCGGCCGAGCTGACGTCGATGACGAGGGCCGGACCGATCAGCCGATCCAGAGGGATCTCGTCGGCCCTCCACCGGTCACGAGCGAAGTGGATCGGAGCGTCCAGGTGCGTCCCGCCGTGTTCGGCGGCCGAAAAGGTGTTCGCTTCGTAGTAATATCCGGCCTCGGTGTCGCCCCGGGATTCCACCTCCAGATGAAACGGCCGGGCCGTGGGCCAGTAGAGCGTTTGCTGGTCGAATGGATGCGTCAGATCGATCAGGCGCCCCTGGGGCCATCCCGCCGTCTCGCGGTCCGAGGGTGGCTGGGGGGCGCAGGCGGCTGCCGCCAGAACGAGTCCCGGCAGGATCGAAAAACGAGGAATCATCGACAGCCCTTTCTCCCCACCCCTCGAGTCTAGCTGCTGAAAGGAACAGGAGACAAGAACTTTGTCGAGAGCGACCGGGATGAGGGCAAGTCGAGGGAATCGCCGGGGCATTCCGTTTAGACTAGGCGGGGATGCCCGACAAGCCGGAGAACCGACAGCTGGCCGGACTGGCCAGCATGGCGTTGGCAGCATTCTTCTTCAGCCTGATGTCGCTGCAGGTGAAGCTGGTGGGCACCCGTCTTCCCAACCAGGAGATCGTCCTGGTTCGCAGCCTGCTGACGCTGGTGCTGACGCTGGCGGCTCTCTGGAGAGCCGGGGTCTCTCCCTGGGGTCGCGCGCGCGGGCTCCTGATTCTCCGGGGACTGACGGGATTCGGGGCGCTCAGTTGCTTCTTTTATTCGGTCACCCACCTGCCCCTGGCCGAAGCCACGGTCATCCAGTTCACCAACCCGGTTCTGACAGCACTTCTGGCCAGTCTCTTCTTGCGGGAGCTGCTGGACCGGACCGTCCTGCTCGGGACGATCACCAGCCTGACGGGTGTTCTGCTGATCGCGCGTCCGGCCATCGCCTTTGGGGCCTGGTCCAGTGAGGTGGACACGGGGACGGCCGTGATCGCCCTGTGCGGAGCACTCCTGACAGCGGCCGCTTATGTTTGCGTGCGCGGCCTGGCCCGGACTGATCATCCGCTGGTGGTCATCTTGTATTTTCCGCTGGTCAGCGTGCCTGCCGCGGCGGTGTGGGGCGTCCCGGGCTGGGTCTGGCCCACCCCTTGGGAATGGGTGCTGCTGGCGGGAATGGGCATCGCCACCCAGCTGGGCCAGATCTTTCTGACTCGGGGGCTGTACCGGGAAAGCGCCGGACGGGCTACCTCGATCAGCTATTTGCAGTTGGTCTTCGCCACACTCTGGGGGCTCTTCTTCTTCGCCGAGGTTCCCGCCCCGGCCACCTGGCTCGGCGCCGCGCTGATCGTGGGAGGATCGCTACTGGCGGCCCGCTATCCCAGCCGGCAGCCGGGCGCACCTATGGCCACCGGACGGGCGGCACCTCCTGGTGCCCGCTGAGAATCCGTGACGAAAACCCGGCCCTCAAGAAGGTGGGGGGGGAAGAACCGAAAAATCGACGTGGCGACTGATCGCCGTGTCGGCGATAGTGTCGCGCAGCTCGATCTCCAGCTGATACTGGCCCGGCTCCAGATCCCTGAGCCGGAAGGCTTGCAGCACCAGCAGGCGGTCGCCGTAGTCCAGAACGGAGTTGCGCTTGGGGTCCAGATAACTGGTGACGACCCGCCCTTCGCGGAGAATCCGATACTCCACCTCCAGGTCAGCCGACTGAGAAGTCTGGTCCATCCGGGCGTTGTAGACCTGCAGGTACACCCCCATGTCGTCCCCGGCATTGAACGTCCGGCTCACGTTGGGGACCACTTTGAAGTCCCCCAGCAAGAAGGGTGTCAACTGCTCGGGCACCTCCTCCACGAACTGCAGCGCGCGCGCCAGGATCACCGAACTGGTGGCCAGCTTCCCTTCCTCCACGCCAGGCAGGGTCAGCCCCACCTGCCGGGTACCCACGGTCTGGCTGTGATCGTCCTTGATGACCAGCGTCAGTTTGTAGCGGCCCGGGGCCAGCAGCAGCATCTTTTGATAGGTCGACTTTCGCTGCGATCGCTGCTCCAGCTCCGCCGCCGGAAAACGCAACAGCAGAGTGTCGTCGAATTCTTTGACCACCCGCCCCGAGAGGCTCTGCAACAGCCCGTAAATGTTCACCTGGCTGGAGACACTCTCACCGCTGGCGTCGGTGTTGAAGGAGAGGTTGGGATTGTCGATCTCGAGAGTGATGGGCACCAGGATCTGGCGGCTGTCGATGGCGATGTGCTCGTAGCTGAGCCGAAACGGGAGCTGCTCGTAAAAGATCTGGGTCTCCACCAGCTGCTTGAGATCGTCGAAACGAATCGGCTCGGGTTTCTGCAACTGATAGAAGCGCATCATGCGCTCGAACGGCCGATCCTGCAGGCGCAGGCCCAGCTTTCTCTGCATCCGCGTGTTGCGGTAGTTTCCGGGGCTGAAGTAGGGGCGGTCCAGCTTGCTGAGAGTGCCTTCCAGCTCGGCGTCGGTGGGTCCCATGAAACCGACGTGCAGCAGGGCGTCCTTCTCCCAGGCTTCGAGAGCCATCCGGTACTCGCCCGACCAGGAAGGGTCCACGAACTCGATTTCGATCTGGTCCCCCACCCCTTCGATCCAGTTGTAGGTCCAGATCTGGAACGGATAGGTGCTGGTGGCGCCTCCTCCCTCGTGCATGGGCCGGTAATACCAGCCGCCGGAAGGATGGTCTTCGATGATGTCCGGGGGTCCGAACATGATGTAGGTGCGACCCCGATCCGTCTTCCAGCCCGGAATTCCAGAGCCGAACTTCTCATTGACGTAGGCGATGCGGCGATAGAACTCTTCTTTGAACTCGTTGGCGGCGGTGCGGGGATCCGGGTCGCGCCGGTACCAGAACTGCTCGATGAACTGGTCCTTCTCTTCGGGAGTGGTCAAGGCCCGGAAAACCTTCTCCTCTTCGTCGCTGATGATGTAGCGGACGTCCTCTTCGAGCCAGCGCTGGTAATAATCGACCGCCTCCTCCTGGACGGCTTTCTTCTGGCCTCTCGCCCGGTCTTCGCGACGCTCCGCCTGGCCCGGCAGCAACGTCCCCGCCAGGAAGAAAATGCTCACCCAATGCGCGATCCTTGCTTTCATGGCAACTCTTGCCGCCCGGCAAAAAGAAGGCCGGACGCCTCTATTGTAGCCCGAAACGGGGCTGGCGTCCGGCCTGCTGATGGGAGTGAATCAAATGCTCAGAAGATCAGCTTCAGTGCGAACTGGATCTCCCGGGCGTCCTGGGTGCTGCTGCTCCTTCCGAAGCGGGACGAAGAAATGTCCTCCTGCCAGGCATTGATGTTGACGTTGTTGAGCAGGTTGAAGAACTCCGCACGGAACTGCCAGCGGGCGTCTTCGTTCCCGAACCAGGGCATCCGGAAGTTCTTGAACACCGACAAATCAACGGAGTTGAAACCCGCGTAGAAATAGGTGTTCCTTCCCAGAGTGCCCGGGACGCCCGCCGCGGGGCGCGGAAACGCCAGCCGCGCGTTGCTGGTGGGCGAGAAGGGAGAGAAGATGCTGCCGAAACGGGAGTCAGCCGGATTCACCGAGCTGGCATCGAAAGTGCCCGGGTCGTCGGGCCGGTCGTCCGTGTAGGCGTCTGCATTGAAGTCGCCCCGGCGCACGCCGCCGGTGGTCGAAAAGAAGCTCGAACCGTCGGCGTGGATACTCGTGGGCGTGCCGTCCTGCAGGGCGATCAGCCCGTTGAGCTGCCAGCCGCCCACGACGTTTCTCAGAAACCAGTTGTCGGCGCTCTGGAGCCAGGGAATTTCCCACACCCAGTTGGCGGCGAAGCGGTTGCCCACATGGATGGAGGAGAGCCCTCGATCCAGCTTGCGGTTCTCGATGTTGGAGGAGCCGGGGTCGTCCGAAGAGGCACCGAACACGTCCGTGTCGTCGTCGATGTTCTTGGCCCAGGTGTAGTTGGCCCGAAAACCGAGACCTCCACGGAAGCGCTTGGTCACGGAGAACTGGCCGGAATGATAGGCCTGGTTGATCGACGCGGTCAGAAAGTCGTCGTCGCGCCAGGCCGCATTGAAACGGTCCTCGACACCGTCCAGCAAATCACCCGTGAAGCGATTGTAGCTCTCCTGAGTGTACAGCTTCCGGCCCAGCGTGGAGACGTAGTTGGCTTCCAGCAGCCAATCGTCGAACAACTCCCGTTGCACGCCGAAGAAGATCGAATGGACGTAGGTAGTCGCCAGGTCGGGGTCGAGAAAGTTCGGATTCACGCGCGGAGGTTCGAAGCCCGCGACCAGCCCCGGGTCGATCGTCGTCGGAATCGTGTAGGAGATGGGCAGCATGTTGTTGATGTCGGCGGTCACACTCTGCGCGAACGGCGGATTGAACTTGATGTTGGACGTGATGTTCATGAAGATGCGGTTGTAGCTGATCCCATACCCGCCGCGAATCGCCCAAATGCCTTCTCCCGTCGGATCCCAGGCAAAACCCAGCCGGGGAGCGAAGTTGTTGTTGTCCGGTTCGTAAATGTCCGTTCCGCTGGGAAAGACCTCGATCGTCCCGTTGGCGAAGCGCTCGAAAATGTCGTCTCCTGGCCCCAGCACGATATTGGACTGGATGGCGTCCTTCTCGTAGGGAGGCCGGAAGTTCTCGTAGCGCAATCCCAGGTTGACGGTGAAGTTGGGCGACCACTTCCAGTCGTCCTGGAGGTAGAGTGCCCACTCGTTGACCCGGAAGTGCCGCGGCGTTCCAATCGGGTTGCCGCTGCGGTCCACCAGGTTGTTCTGGCTGAACGGCTCGTCGTTGACGAAGGCGAAGATGTTGTCGAACGAGTAGACTCCGCGTGTGGAGGCCTGAAAGTCGGAATTCTCCTGTCCGTGTCGGAACTCGAAGCCCACCTTGAAGGAATGGTCGCCCTGAGACCAAGAGAGCTGATCGGAGAGCTGGTAGGTATGCCTCGCGAAGAACTGCGGGATGTTGGAAGCGGCGCCGAAGTCCGGACTGAAACCGGAGATCGTAATGGTGGGAACGTCGAACGTTCCTTCCTGAACATCGAAATTCGGTTCCCGCTCGTTCCAGCCGAGCCGCAGCTCGTTGACCACGGTGGGACTGAAAATGTGCGTCTCGGAGAAGGTGAAGGCCTGCTCCGTGACCATGCCCACGCTGTCCACCGAGGGCCGCACGATGGTCGGTGGCCCCTCGGAGATCTGCCGCGTGAAGCGGCCATAGAGCCGGTCGTTGTCACTGATGTTGTTGTCGATGCGGATGTTCCACTGGTCTGCTTCGCTTTTGCTGGCATCGAAGAGGCTGATTTCAGCCACGTCCGGAATCCCATCCAGGACCCCTTCTCCATCGGTGCTCAAAGCCGGATCGCCCGTGTCTAATCCGCCCGAGGGGGTGCCATTGGCCAAAGGAAAACGGCTGAAGAGCATGTCGGCAAGCGACCCGGGACGATTGGTGCGAACCCAGTCGACCAGGCTCTGGGTCTCCACCGTGAACTCGGCCGATTCGCCGCTGGTCTCCCGAAACGCCTCGAAGCCCCCGAAGAAGAAGAGCTTGTCTCTCAGGATCGGACCGCCGAAGGTGAACCCGGCGGTGTGTTGAATCAACGGCGCCTTCTCGTCGTCGAAGAACTCCCGGGCGTCCAGGGCATCGTTGCGATGGTACCAGTAGACCGACCCGTGGAACTGATTGGTTCCCGACCGGGTCAGCACGTTGACAATCGCCCCGGCGTTGCGGCCGTACTCGGCCGAGAAGTTGTTGGTGTTGACGCGAAACTCCTCAATGATGTCGACTTGAGGCGTTACGGTCGGAATGCCGGCGATGCCGACGTAATTGTTGTCGGTCCCGTCCATCAGGTAGTTGTTGGCGCGGTGGCGCTGGCCGTTCACCTGAAAGGTGTCGCCGGCGTTACCGCCCGAAGACTGAGCCACCCGGCCGAACGTGGGCGTCACACCCGGGCCCAACTGGGCCAGCTGATAAGGGTTGCGCCCGTTGAGCGGAAGCTCGCTGATCTCGCGGGACTCCACCAGCTGAGACAATCTGCCCTCTTCCTTGTTGAGCGTCTCCGCCTGCGCCTGCACGACGACTTCTTCCTGGATGTCACCGATCTGCATCGTGATGTCGACCCGTTTGACGTCACCGATCGCCAAGGCCAGGTCTCGATCGACGAAGCTCTTGAAGCCCGTCAATTCGGCCCGAATCGTGTAGACGCCAGGGACGAGATTGAGCAATCGGAAGATCCCGCGGTCTCCCGTGACCGCCACTCGTCTTTCTCCCGTGGCTGTCCGCACAGCGGTAATCGTGACTCCAGGCAAGACTGCTCCGGTTTCGTCCTTGACTACTCCGGTGAGCTGGGAAGACGAGGTTTGCGCAAGCAACGCCGTTCCGCACACCAGGAGTGCAAAGACGAATGCCAGGATAGATTTCCTAGGCATTGACCCCTCCTGTTGTTTGGTTGAAAAAATGTGAGACTTGGGAGCGCGAAATCATGGAATCTCTCCGCACTGCCATTGCAGTCACCGCTCCCAAATAAACCCCTCGGGTGTGATCGTAAGCACACAAGATGCCAAAAGTGGGTGAGATGCCCCTCCCGCCCTCGAAAAGCGTTGAAAAATGGACAGTCCACCGATCAAAAGGTGCGCGGGGTCGCCCTTGAGTCCGAGGCGAACGGCTCCCCCGAAATTCAATTTTTCGAATGCTTTTGTCCAAAATATTGGATTATCTGCCGGTTCTGGGTTGTTGTTTCAGCGATCGAAGACTACCTGTACGACCAGCTCCGCATCGGCCGGCTTTCCTGCAGCCAGGGCGGGGAGGAACTGCCAGGAATTGCGGACGGTCTCCAGGGCCTGCTCGGCCAGCTCCGGCCCGGGGGCGGAAACGACTTCGGGATCGACCACGCCGCCCTGGCTGTTCACGGTGAGGCGCACCCGGACGACGACCGGCTCCGGGAGCTCGCTGAAACGGGACGGCAATTTGGGTCTCGGGTTTTTCAGCAGCACGGGCGAAAGCAGATCCGACTGGGGAACGAGCCGGGCGACTCTCTCGGCTTCGGGGGAGCCGAGCGAGTGGATCTGACCGTATCCCCTCCAGAAACCCGCGTCGATGATGGCCAGTTTGGGCTCGACAGCCAGGTCCAGCTCAGCGATCTTGAGGGCCGCCAGTTCGAAGTCCTCGGCGCCCAGCGGCTCCAGCTCGACGATGCGGCCGCCGAGACGGAGAAAGGCCTTCTCGGGCGGCGCCTGGAAGCGGAAGTCGCCCAGCACGTCGTAGCCCCGAAACTGACGGGGCCTGATCAAATCGCTGACGAAGAAGTAACTGCCCGAGTCCAGCATCTCTTCAGACTTGAACACATGACCGCGGTAGGACTTTCCCGAGCCGTCCAGGATGAGTAGCGCCGGGGCTTCCAGAATCTCGATCACTTCGGCCAGGTTGATGTAGTTGAGAATGGCCCGGCTTTGGCCAAGCAGCTCGAGAGTGATGATTCGCTTGTTGGACAGATACAGAAAGGTGCGCGTGCCGGGAGCCGCTGGGTAGACGGGCTGCGCCGTCGCCTCGAGCCCCATTGCCCCGACCAGTACGAGGAGCTGCAGAAGCCCCGCCGCGCAGGTTCGCTGCCATTTCATCCGTTTCACGTCTTCATTGTGCCAGAAGCCGTCCCCGCGAAGCACCAAAGGATCGACTGCCCGCTGTGTCCGAGTGAAGAATCCGGCGCATGGTTGCACCTTCGCAATCGCGCCACCCGGATCTACGACAGCGACAGAGCATGGCTGCTCCGGTCGCTTCGATTCTCGAGCTCCGGCAACTTTCCGGCCCTTTCTGCCTCCCTCCAAAGTGAACCGTCCCTGCGGTGGGGCAGTCAAGATCATTGGGGGTGGAAGTGAATCTCGAAATGTTGGCAGGGCGTGCGGTCCGGGTGTTGGTGTGGATGGCCGTCAGCAGCGGCGCTTGCCTGGCTGCCGTTGGGGTCCAGGCGGTCGAGCAAGTCTCTTTTCCGGCGGCGGCCGGTGATCAACTGGTCATCGAAAACGATTTCGGACGCATTCGCGTGCAGGGCTGGGACCGCGATGAAGTCCTGGCGACGATTCGCCGCATCGCGGTCGACGCGGGCCGCCTCAACGACATAGAAGTGTTGAAACAGAAGGCCGGGTCTCGGGTCTACCTGCGCGCTTTCTTCTACGACTACCGGTCCGAGTCCGTCTACCTGGAGGTCAAAGCGCCTCGCCACATGGCCGTGTCGGCCTGGGGAGCCAACCCCGCCATCGAGCTGGAGGGGCTGGAGGGCCCCGTCCGTGTCCAGAGCCAGACCGGCCTGATCACCGCCTCTGATCTTCTCGGCGCCACATCCTTGCTGGCCGGATCCGGAGACATCGACCTGTCGCTTTCGCGCCAGCCCCGATCCGACTTGCGCCTGGAGTCGGTACGGGGCGCGGTTCGCGCTCGCCTTTCCCCCCAGTTGAGCCTGCGGGCCTGGTTGCGTGCCGGCGGACGCCTCTCCTGGAACCGAGAGGTCGAATTCCAGAGCGGCCAGCTGGAACGCCAGCTCGGCGTGGGCGGCCCCCTGCTGTACCTGGCCAGCATCGAAGGCACCAGTGAAGCGGTCTTGGAGGAGGTTCACCCGTTCTCACTACCCGATGAACCGGTCGCGACTCAGCCGTTGCCTCCGGCGGCCCGAAACTCGCCCCGAGACCGGCCCAGCGGTGGCTCCGTGGATCCGGAAGAGCCGGTCCGGCCCTACCCCTCCGAGCCAGACGACTCCGGCACCCAGGACCGCTACCCGGCCGACACCTCGGGAAGTCAAGGCGGCGAGGTCCTGACGCAGACCGGCGACGGCGCTTATGCCCTCAAGGTCGACGTCAATTGGACCCGGCTCAACGTTTCGGTTCGCGACATCTACACCAACCGAAGCGTTCCCGGTATGCGGCAGAGCGAGTTCCAGGTCTACGAAGACGGACGGCTGCAGGCGATCGAGTCATTCGAGAGCAACGAGGCGCCCTTCGATCTGCTGCTGCTGCTGGACGTCAGTGGCAGCACCAAGGCCTACATCGATCTGATCAAGGAAGCCTCGGTCCGATTCACACGGGAAATCAAGTCCAACGACCGCATTGCCGTGGCGGTGTTCAACTCCGACAGCCGCCTGATCCAACCCTTCACCAATGACCGCCGCGAGGTGGAACGGGCCATCCAGAGGATTCGCTCCCGCGGCGGCACGGCTTTTTACGATGCCCTGGACGTATCCCTGCACCAATACCTGGCAGGGCGCGAAGGCCGCAAAGCCATCGTCGTCTTCACCGACGGTGTGGACAACCAGCTGACGGGAGACTGGTCCGACGGTTCCCGCATCACCTTCGGAGAACTGTTCCGAGGCATCCAGGAGACCGATACGATCATCTACACGATCTTCCTGGACACTGAGGAGCGAGGCGGCAGCCGAGGACGCCGCAGTCCACCCCGGGGCCGCGGCGGCCTGGGAGAAATCCTGGGAGACATCCTCAGCGGCGGCCGCCCCTCCAGCCCGCTGGGCGACGAAGAAGCCTATCGGGAGGCCCGGCGCCAGCTGCAGGAAATCGCCGATCAGACGGGCGGAAGGATGTACTCCCCCACCAGCATTTACGATCTCGATCGCGTGTACTCGGAGATCGCCGACGATCTGCGCATCCAGTACACCCTCATCTACAGTTCCAGCAATGCCGAGCAGGATGGACGCTGGCGCGAAATCCGTGTGGAAATCCGGGACCGGCGCGACCTGGTCGTCCGCACCAGGCGAGGCTACTACGCCAAACCGTAGCCAGCCCATCGTGGAACACGCCCTTCTGCATCAGGAGTAGTCTGTGTCCTCCCGGTCCTGTGGAAAACCTGTGGAAAACTCGTGGATACTCCCTTCCAGGGGTGCGCTCGATCCGGACCTGCTCAATCTGCCCACCGCCTTGCACGGCCGGGAACTGGTGGCTGGCACCGCCGGTCCTGCTCCTTGACAGCACCCTGCCCAGACCGGTCTCATAGGGCCAATGGAGGAAGCCCTTGCGGAATTCGTCTCCCGCCTGATTTGGCCTCTTCTGGCGGCGCTGATCGTGGTCAGCCTCGGGTTGCTGGCGAAAGGAGCGGATTGGCTGGTGGAGGAGGCCGTGCTGCTCTCCCGGCGTTCCGGCATTCCCAAGGTGGTGATCGGGGCCACCATCGTGAGCCTGGGGACGACGACCCCGGAAGCGGTCGTCTCGGTCCTGGCTGCGATTCAGGGCAAGTCGGGGCTGGCTCTCGGCAACGCCGTCGGCTCGATCATCTGCGACACGGGGCTGATTCTGGGCCTGGCCTGCCTGATCAACCCTCTGCCCCTGGACCGCACGATCGTCAATCGGCAAGGCTGGATTCAGATCGGCGCGGGCTTCCTACTGGTAGCCGTCTGTTTCCCCTGGGGCGATCCGAGTTCCGCCTGGGCATCGGGCGGGCGCCTGCCTCGAGCAGCCGGATTCCTCTTCCTGGGTTTGTTGGCCGCCTATCTGTGGCAGAGCGTTCGCTGGTCGCAGCAGGACACGCGACTCTACGCAGAAACGCTGGCGCTCGAAGCAGATTTCGAGAAGCGGGAGGAGTCGCGGGCGCCGGTCTGGGCTCTCTTGCTCAAACTGCTGGGCGCCATCGCCCTGGTGGTCGGATCCTCGACGGTCCTGATCCCGGCCGTCAGCGAGGCTGCCATGCGCCTGCACGTGCCCGAGAGCATCATCGCCGCTACGATGGTGGCTTTCGGGACCTCCCTGCCCGAGTTGGTGACCTCCGTGACCGCGGCGCGCCGGGGCCACGGGGAGCTGGCTGTTGGAAACGTCGTGGGCGCCGATATCCTCAACGTGCTGTTCGTGGCCGGAGCTGCTGCCGCGGTGACGCATGGCGGCCTCCCCGCTCCCTCGCATTTCTTCACCCTCTTTTTTCCGTCCATGCTGTTGTTGCTGCTGGTTTTTCGCGTCGGTATCCTGGTCTCCGGAGAAACCCTTCGCCGGCCGTTCGGGTGGGTGCTCGTGGGCACCTACCTGCTGGTGACGGTTCTCAGCTACGTGGGTGAACAGCTGTGACGCACTCGATGCACCCGACTCGAGGCTCGAGCCTCGAGCGTTGAACTTTGAACTCTTTGAGGTTTGAAACCCCTCATGTCTCCACTCTCCATACCAGGATTCGAACACCTCGAATCACGCCGCCTCTGCCTGGCTCTCTGCAAGGAGCTGATCGAGGAGCGCAACCTCAACGAATTCCTCGAAAACGCGTTTGGCTGGATCGGCCAGGCGTTTGGCGTGGGCCGTATCTGTCTGGTGGACTATTACGAACAGACCGGATACTTCGACCTGCTGCACTTCTCCGGATATCCCTCGGACGCCGTGCACCAACTGGGGCGCAGGCTGGAGGAGATGGAAGTGAGACGCGCCCTTTCGGAGCGTCTGCCCTACGCTTCCACGCTCAATCCTCACTTCTGGTGCATTCCCCTGTACTTCAGCCAGGTGTTGGAAGCGGTCCTGGTCCTGGAGGGGGACCGTCCCATCCAGGCGGGGCCCGCCCAGCAGGAGGCCGCTCACATCCTCTCGCGGCTCCTGGGCGTGCTGATGTCCTCGACCCGGCTGGCCGTGAATCAGAAACACCAGTTCGATCCCGCCGACCTGCGCCGGGCGCGGCAGATCCAAGTGAGCTTCCTGCCTCGCCAAACCCCCCGTTGTGAGATCTGTGAGGTCTACGGGTTCAACCGCTCGTCGGCCACGGTCGGAGGCGACTACTTCGACTATTTCCAGCCGGGCGACGACTCCCTGCAGTGCATTCTGGCCGACGCCTGCGGGCATGGCCTGGCGGCTGCCTTGATCATGTCCAACTTTCGCGGGCTGCTGCAGACGCGGATCTCGGCCCAGGAGGCACCCCACCAACTGTTTGACAGCCTCAATCAAGACGTCCACTTCGATGAAGACTTCATACAGTACCTGACCGGAATCTTTCTCGATTACCGGGCCACCGGCCGGGCCCTTTCCTACCTCAATGCCGGCCACTACGAGCCCCTGGTCTTCTCTCGGGACGGCTCGTGTCGCACTTTGCCCGGCGGCGGGCCGCCCCTGGGCATGTTCAAGAATTCCCGCTACCCTTTGGGCCAGGCCCGGCTCGCTCCCGGAGACCTCGTCGTGCTCTTCACCGATGGCCTGGTCGACGTCGAAGGCTCCCGGGGCGCGTATTTTGGTGTCGAGGGTGTCGGCGACGCGATTCGGGGTTCTCTCGAGGCTCCTCTGCCCGAGATCGCGGAGACCGTTCTGGGGCGGGCGCAAAGCTTCAGTGACGACCGCCTGGATGACGATGTCACGTTGCTGCTGATGAGGGTCTAGAGCAGGCTGTGCCGAGGCTTCGGCTTCGGATCTCCCTCAGATCGAGGCTTCATTCGGTTCGGCGACGACAGCGCCATTGCCGGCGCTCTCCCGGACCGAAAAGAAGAGCCGGTAGTATCTTTCGATGCAAGCGGCCACACAACTGGGCGAGCCCACGACTCGGTAGTCGGGCACGTAGTCGATATCGGTCACCACGAAGCCGTCCCTGCCGGCGACCAGATCCAAGCTGTAAATGTACAGCGCCAGTGCCTGTCCGCAGTGGTGAGCCAAATCGTAGATCCCATAGCTGGCCCCGCATCTGGTCAGCCTGCTCCCGTCCTGGGACACGCGGCTGAGAAAGACCTCTCCTCCGATGACGGTGGCGCGGAAGCGATCCACCTCACCGCCCACCTGTTCCTGAAAGAGCAGTGGAACCGGACCGTCCAGCAGCTCGTCCAGTTCACCGAGACGGGTCACCCGGCGAACCGGAAGATCGTCCGAAGCGCGCAGAGGCTTGACGACCAGCGGCTTGGTCTCGAGCAGTGATTGAATGAAGGTCGGATTGCGGGTCGTCCAAGTCCGAGGCGTAGGAATGCCGGCCGCGCTGAGCCGCTGCAGGGCGACCAGGCGGTCGAAGACCGAAAGGCAGCTGGGAAACGGATTCAGGGTCCGGACACCCTGGCCGTAAAGGATTCCAGCCAGACTGAGCGCCACAGCATTGTGCGAGTGCAGAACGTAGAGGTCACTTTCGGGCAGCAGTTGGTCGGGGCGCAGCAAGAGGCGCTCGAACGCCTCCCATTGGACATCGAAACCCCGCCCGTGCAGAGTGTCCATGACTTCGCCGATTACGGGATAGTTCGCTGCCTCAGAGCGATCTGGGACCACGAAGTAGACACGCATGACTGCCCCCTCTTTTCGAGAACGCCCCGGGCCTCTCCGCTCGAGACCCCGCTAAACGTCTGCGCCTCGCCCGTCCCGGCTTCGGGCTTGCCCGCCCGAATCAGGGAAGAATTTCCCGCCTGACGGAAAATTTTGCCCTGAAACCCGCATCGAACCCTCCCCAGCCTTCACTCCATGGCCGGATCAAAGTCCAAGGGATTCGCACCGCCGAGTCCTCCTCCTGACAGCGAGTACCTCGGCTGAAGAACAGTGCGGCAACCTTCGCCAGGCCTTGCAGAACGAACCGGAACGGTGTGCTGGACAATCGGCTCGACCTCGAATCCTGGCAAGATCTGAAGGCTGCTTCTTCCGCAGCTGCGAAGTGCATGACAGCGGTTCCTCGACGCAAGCTCTGTGCCAATTCAGGAGGAGAGGTCGGGGAGACCAAAGGATTGCTCACTGACCGGAATCGCTACTTCGAGACTTTCCAAACCACGCCGCGATGACATAGAATGGGGGCCTGAGCGGGAGTAATTCAGTGGTAGAATGCCAGCTTCCCAAGCTGGACGTCGCGGGTTCGATCCCCGTCTCCCGCTCCAATCTCTTCAATGGTTTTCGACGATGCCGAACTGATCCCAAACACGAAGGCTGGATCGGCGATAGCGACACGGACAGGTCGCCGGGTTCGGCGCGTCGCCCAGGCAGTTTCGAGGCCGACTGAGGCCAACAGGTTTTCGAGAATCTGGAAAGGCAAGAGTTCTCAGTTTTTTTCCGAGTCTGAGAGGGAGCACTTTCATGCTGAAACGAACGGTATTTGTAATCACCCTGCTGGCGATCGGAGTCTCTCCGTTCCTGCCAGTCAACCTGGCGCTTGCCCAACACGGTGCTCCGACCAATGATTATTGGTGGCCGGACCGGTTGAGCCTCGATCCTCTGCGCCGGACGTCTCCGGAATCCAATCCCCTGGGCGAAGACTTCGACTATGCAAAGGAGTTCGAAAGTCTCGACCTGAATGCGCTGAAGGCGGATCTGAGAGAGCTGATGACGACTTCGCAGGACTGGTGGCCGGCGGACTTCGGTCACTACGGGCCGTTTTTCATTCGTATGGCCTGGCACAGTGCGGGCACCTATCGAACCATCGACGGACGGGGTGGTGCTGACGGTGGCCTGCAACGCTTCGCGCCGCTCAACAGCTGGCCCGATAACGCCAACCTGGACAAAGCGCACCGACTGCTATGGCCGATCAAGAAGAAGTACGGTCCCAAGATTTCCTGGGCCGACCTGCTGATTCTGGCGGGCACGGTCGCCATGGAGTCCATGGGCTTCGAGACCCTGGGGTTCGCTGGGGGTCGTATCGATGCTTGGCAACCCGAGGAAGTGAACTGGGGACCTGAAGGCAAGTGGCTCGCCGCCGATCGGCAAACTGAGGACGGAACACTGCAGCGTCCTTTTGGTGCGACGCAGATGGGCTTGATTTACGTGAATCCGGAGGGCCCGGGCGGCAAACCGGATCCGCTGGCGGCCGCTGCCGCCATCCGGGAGGCCTTCGGTCGCATGGCGATGAATGACGAAGAGACGGCCGCGCTGATTGCTGGTGGTCATACCTTCGGCAAAGCCCATGGTGCCGCTGACCCTTCCCAGTACGTCGGCGCTGAGCCCGAGGGCGCCAATCTCGAAGCACAAGGACTCGGCTGGCAAAACCGCTATGGCACGGGCAATGCCGCCGACACGATCACCAGCGGCCTGGAAGGTGCGTGGACAAGCAGGCCCGCAGCCTGGACCCATGACTATCTGGTGAATCTGTATACCTATGACTGGGTGCAGACTCGAAGCCCCGCCGGTGCAGTCCAGTGGGAGCCTGCTCGCGGTGCTGCATCCGATCTGGTGCCGGACGCCCACGATCCGTCGAAACGGCATGCGCCCATGATGTTCACCACCGACCTCGCACTCAAGGTTGACCCGGCCTATCGTGAGATCACTTTTCGTTGGCTCGATCACCCGGAAGAGTTCGAAGACGCTTTTGCCCGGGCCTGGTTCAAGCTGACTCACCGCGACTTGGGTCCGACCTCGCGTTACCTCGGTAACCTGGTGCCTGACCAGGAATTCCTATGGCAAGACCCCATTCCCAAGGTCGATCACACCCTGATCAATGCAGAGGATGCGGCCGAGCTGAAAGCTGAGATTCTTGATTCCGGGCTTTCTACCGCCGAACTGGTCAAGGCCGCCTGGGCCTCGGCATCCACTTTCCGCGGCACCGACATGCGCGGTGGCGCCAACGGGGCACGGATCCGCCTCGCGCCTCAGAAGGATTGGGCTGCAAACGACCCGGCTGAACTGGACCGCGTGTTGGAGACGCTGAGGAAGATCCAGAGTGATTTCAACAGCGCGCAATCGGGCGACAAGCAAGTCTCCCTGGCCGACCTGATCGTTCTCGGCGGTGCTGCCGCCATTGAGCAGGCGGCGGCAAGAGGCGGGGTCGAGGTGGATGTGCCCTTTGCACCCGGTCGCATGGACGCTTCGGCGGAGCGGACCGATGTGGACTCCTTTGCTGCCCTCGAGCCGACCGCGGATGGGTTCCGCAACTACTTCGCCAGCGGCAACTCCCGATCTCCGGCGGAAATGCTGGTGGAGAAGGCCGCCCTGCTGAACTTGACAGTTCCTGAAATGACCGCACTCGTCGGTGGCATGCGGGCGATGAATGCCAATGCTGGAGGCTCTGCTCACGGTGTGTTCACAGACCGTCCCGGCACCCTGAGCAACGACTTCTTCGTCAACTTGACCGACATGTCTACGCAGTGGGTCCGGTCATCCGGGGAGGGCATTTATGAAGGTCGCGATCGTGTCACGGGCGAGCTCGAGTGGACAGCTACTCCGGTCGACCTGATCTTTGGTTCTCACTCCGAGTTGCGTGCGGTCACTGAGTTCTATGCAGCTGACGACGCCAAGGAAAAGTTCGTGCATGACTTCGTTGAGGCATGGACCAAAGTGATGAGCCTGGACCGCTTCGATCTGAAGTAGAGCAGATTCGAAACGGGAGGCGTCACTCGACCGAACCAGGGGCGGCGGGTGGGCGAGTGCCAATGTGATCGGCGGGCGTTTTGCGATCGCTCGTGTTCACACGCCAATCGAAAGATGGAGAATTGGCAACGGGTACCATCAGGAGCGTTGTCACCAAGCCGAAGACTCGGAGAGACCGCAGATTTGCGTAGAGCGGCGGGCCGTCTTCGTAGGTGTCATCGATCGGAATTCCTCCGGTGGCCACTCCGCCTGTCCGCACCCCGTCGGGAGATGAGGCACTTCCCTGACGATAGGGGCCCCCCGAGCCAAGCCGGGCGTCGGCCGGCGCGACGTGTCCGATGCCAACGCTCGGCTAGTTTCCACCCGTTCGTTTCTTCGCCTTTTTCGGCTTCGGCTCGGGAAGCAAGGCTGCCGTGTCGACCAGGAGTCGTGCGAGCTTCTCAGGTTCATCGAGGAGCCCATCGGCAACCGCATATGGCTTGGCGCCAGGATAGGGAGGCCGCGTAGGAAGAGCCAGCCCGTGATCCTCGATGGCCCGGGTCCGCTTGACAAAGAAGCTGTTTTCGCAAGCCATGGCCACGAACTTGTCATCCACGTAAAAACCGTATTCACCGAACATCTTTCGGTACCTGAACCGATCCCCGAGATTCGCCCGATCGACTACGCCTCGTACGAAGCTTTCGTCCGTGGCCATCCATTCCTCCCAGCAATCCACAGAGGTCTCGGCATCTCACGCACAGGCTCAGCAGCCGCTGAGTACCCCGATCCGTGAATCCAGCGACGGATGTTGGCGGCGTTTCGAAGCCGCAGCCGGCCCCCGGAACCCGAGTGGACCGTCAGGATCGTCAGGGGGGAAGCCGACTCCGCCCTCCTACTCGGGGCGAAAGTCTGGATTCGCCGTATGCAGGATGGCCCCCGTGTCGGTGAGCCACGCCCGCAGTTTCTCCCGAAGCCGCGCCACTTCCTCCGGCATCTGACCGGCCAGATCGGTGGCTTCGTGCGGATCCTCGGCCAGGTCGTACAGTTCCACTTCGGGCGGGTCGTAGAACTCGATGAGTTTGTAGTCCCCTTCGCGTACCACGGCCCCCGGCCGCCGCGCGTAGTGTGGATAGTACCAGAAGAGCGTACGCGGCTCCCACCGTCCTTCCAGGGTGAGCAGCGGGACCAGGCTCCGGCCGTCCAGCGGGGCACCGGGACGCGCCTGGTCGCCCGCCACCTCCACGATGGTGGGATACAGGTCGTCGCTGATCACCGGGTCCTGATTGGAGGTGTTGGCCGTCACTCGGCCGGGCCACTTGACGATCAAGGGGACGCGAATGCCTCCCTCGTACAGCTGCTGCTTGCCCCCCCGCAGCGGCGCGTTGCTGGTGACCGAGGAAAGGCCGCCGTTGTCCGAGAAGAAGATGACGACGGTTCGGTCGTCCAAGCCCAGCCGGTCCAGGGTGTCCAGGACCCTGCCGACTCCCCGGTCCACGCTCTCCAGCATCGCGGCGTAGGTGGCGTTCATCGCCGGGCTTCCCGCCCGGATCCTGGCCGCATACTTCTCCACCAGGGGCGCTGGCGCCTGCAATGGCGTGTGCACGGCGTAATGGGAGAGGTAAAGAAAGAAGGGCCGCTGCTGGTTGGCTTCGATGAAGCGGATCGCCTCGTCGGTGAGGCGATCGGTCAGGTATTCACCCGGCCGCCCACCGGGAAGGGTGGGGATGGAGGGATTCCACTCCTGCTCCGGGTCGGCATAGGGATGGAAATAACTCGGTGGGCTGCCGTGGGTCGTGCCTCCGACGTTGAGGTCGAAGCCCTGCTCAGGAGGCCAGAACCCCTCTGGGCCGAGATGCCATTTGCCAATGCTGGCCGAAACGTAGCCGGCCGGTCGGAGGGCCTCGGCCAGGCTGGTCTCTTCGAGCCTGAGGAGCATGTGGTCCCTGGGGGGGAGGATGCGGGCGTTTTCGGGGTGACGGTAGCGCAGGATCGCCGTGATGTGCCCCGTGAAGCCTAGCCGGGCAGGATTCTTCCCCGACATCAGGCTGGCCCGCGTCGGCGAGCAGACCGGCGCAGCGCTGTAGGCTTCCGTGAAACGCATTCCTTCCCGGGCCAGACGATCGATGTTCGGCGTTTCGTAAGAGGTGTTGCCGTAGCAGCCGAGATCGCTCCAGCCCAGATCGTCGATGAGGATCAGGACGATGTTGGGAGTCTCGCTTCGCTCGGGCGCAGGGGAACAGGCGCCCAGAATCAGCGCCAGGCTCAGCCCGGCAAACCGAGCGAGTCGCCGGCCTTTTCGGTTTTTCGTTGTGCTCATCGCTTGCCTCCGGAGACCGACCTTTCCGCCGACTCTCGTCCTTCATTCCGCACAGACTGGCGTAGCCATCTGCATTCTTCGGCCTTTGCGGGCCAGAAGTCGAAGGATCCGAGTGCGCGTGCGCCGGTGGTGCATGATCGGGTAGACATTGGCCACCAGGTTGACCAGCGTGTTCTCGACGGCCAGGTCCGGCCTGCCGATCGCCGCCCGGTGGAGCGCCAGGAATACCAGGGTCAACAGAAACGGCAGATGCAGCGCTTCGAAGACGCAGGCCCGATAGTAGAAGGCTCGGGCGGCGCCCAGCGAGGTTCCCGAGAGCGTATAGGGCCGCATTCGCGCCTTGGTGACCCGACGCACTACGACTCCCCCGGTCGGGATCAGAGCGCCGAAGACAGGAACACCCAGCAATCCGTACGCCCAACCTCCACGCCAGCGTTCGATGCGGGTCGGATAGAAATAGCGGCATAGCACTCGCCGCAGGAACCCTTCGACGGGTGCGATCTGCTCGAAGGCCCGGTACAGCCACCCCCATCCGTCGCGGTACGGAAAGGGGCCTGCTGCGATCTCAGCAAAGAGTGGCGTCGTCATGATTCGAGGCCCTTTCGAGTGAGACTCACCCGAGCGCTTCCGCTCGCCCGGTCGATCCGCTCCTGGCGAGAGAGCCGGTCGACCGCGCATCCGGAATCCCCGAAATCGTCACTCAATTGCCGCGCTGGCGCAACCATGAGGGGTCCGGAACATCTTCGTCGACACCTCCGGAGCAGAGGTTGGGCAGAGCCCGTTTTCACCTGGACTCGCGTTCGAGTCGAAGAAAACGCGCCGCATTGCGGTAGAAAATGTCCCGCTTCTGCTCCTCGGAGAGGAAGTCGGCTTCCTCGATTGCTGCGACTGCTCGTCCGATCACCGCCGGCCAGCGCATCTGGTCCGAGCCGAACATGAGGCGCTTCCCGAGGCCGGCCTGCACCAGCCCTCTCAGATAGGCGTAGAAGGCCGAACGCGGGATGACCCAGGTGATGGTCGACAGGTCGGCGTAGAGCTGGGGATACTGATACATCATCGCCGTCATCTCGCCCAGATACGGGTAGCCGGCATTCTCCACATAGATTCGCAGCTTGGGGTGGCGGACCAACACCTCCTCGAGCAGCAACGGGTTGCCAGCCGCCGAACGGAAGCCGGGCAGGTAGGGTCCAATGCCCGCCGTGTGGATGAGAACCGGCACGTCGAACTCCTCGGCGAGTTTGAAATAGGGCTCGAGGACAGGATCGTTCGGGGCCGTACCGCTGAGCTGCGTGGCGACCTCTCCCATGGCGGCGAGCCGTCCTGCCGCATATTCCCGCCTCAGGGCCTCCGGGTCCGGGCGACCGGCTTCCAGGATGAAGACCGATGCGATGAAGCGATCGGGAGCCGCCGCTACCCAGCTCCGAACCATCTCCAGGTCGGTGCCGCTCAGCAAGCCCTTCACGATGTTGTAGCGCTGCATCGCTTGGAGCGTCTTCTGGAGCGTCTCGGCTCCGGTTGCCGTCGCCCCACCCTCCCCCTGACAAGGCTCCGGCCGGCACAGCGCCGGCATCCCGGCCGGCACGTCCGGAAGATGCGCGTGCAGATGCATGTCGATGATCGGTCCCTGATTCTGGCCCAGAAGAGGCACGGCCAAAGGACTCAAACCAACCAGGATCACGACTCTCCCAAGGATTCTCATGGGAACCTCCTGACCATGCGGGACGACGTCCAAAGCATCGCTCCCTGTTTCCCACCCTGCAGACCCTGATCGGCCGGCACGGCACCGCGAACGCTGCGTCGCGAAGAAATCGGCAGTCTTCGCTCAAACGGGGAGGATCCCGGGGCCACGGGTGAAGCATCAGGAGGAAGGGGCCAAGCGGCCGGTGCCGGCCCCGGCCCAGCGAGCGCGAAGAATGAGAATGGTGGTCAGCTGGTTTTCTCTGCGAGTCCGGCTCGATCGACCGCTTGCGCGAGCACGCGCTGGAGATTTCCATCCCCGGGAGCGGACGCCAACTCTCCTGCCGGGAGAATACCTCGAGTACCGGTCCGTCGTCACTCCGAAAAACTGCGTTCCCGCCGGCGCGAAACGGAGATTTCCCAGCCCTGCGAATCGACTTCGGCAAAAACGGGCGAGCAGACGATGCTCCGCGCCAGCCTCAGCCTTCTTCAGGGTCGGCCTCAGGGCTTCGGGGCAGGTGGCAGAAACGGGGGTGCCCCGCCGACCCGGCACCGACCCGAAGGGCGCCGGCCGGAAATTCCAGACACCAGCAAGAACGACGAAAGGCAATCCCCCTGCGGGACAGAGGGTGAGATGCGCAGAGCCCGGCGAGGGCGGGGAGCACTCCAGCTGCAGGAGTGAATCCCGCTTCTTGCGGCCCTCGGTGGTTGTTCCGGGTGAGAGCAGGAACCGCTTCCCGTCTTCCCACCCGGGAACGATGCGTCGGCTACTTCTCGATTCGCTCTCGAAGAGTCTTGCCGGGCCGGAAGTAGACGTAGGTCTTCCTGGGGATCCTGATGGGTTGGCCAGTGGCCGGATTCCTGCCGGTCCTTGCGTTTCGGGTGCGTGTTCCGAAGGTTCCGAAGCCGGGTATCGTCACTTTCCGACCTGCGTCCAACTCGACCGCGAGGATTCCCTTGCCCGGTCGGGCGTCAAAGATCGCGCTCAGAACGTCACCGGCTTTGGCCACACTCATTCCAGTCTTCTTCGCCAGCTTGGCAGCCATCTGTTGTTTGGTCATAAAAGTCCTCCTTCTTCCTTATACCAACTGGTACTGACAGCCGCGCCTCCATGCCCTCCGCCCCGACAGTGGATCCGTTCTCGAAACCAAAGTGGGGACGCAGGTACTGCTCGAGTTGAGCGGAACCACGGCGATGTCGTGCCGGAAACACGCCGTCGCCGGACCAAGAATCAACGCTGGCGGCCCGCCAGCTGAGCACCGAGCGACTCCCCGGCCATTCACTAGACCATACCCGATTCCCAATCCGCAGGAAACCAGATTTTCCAGCGGTGCAGTAGGCTCGACCAATCTGGGTCGCACGGAGACTCTCCACCGCCCGTCGTCAACACCACCTCTCAATCGGTCAGTCGCCGGGAAACTGCGTTAACGACAGCATATTGCCATCCGGATCTCTGAACCACGCTATCCTCGCTCCATCAGGGGTAGTCCAGACCCCACTCTGGTCTTGGTTAAATCCTGGAAAGCGTTCGAAGACTACGCCCTTGGCCACGAGTCCATCGACGGCCTTTTCGATATCTTCGACTCTCCACCCCAGGACCGTGTATCGGGCGGAAGGAACCTCCGGAACCAACGATACACGCAGCATCGTGGCGCCAGACCGAAATACGAGGGCGTGGCCTGGCTCCTCACCGACCAGACGCAGGCCAAGCTTGTCTTGATAGAAGGTCTTCGCTCTCTCCGCATCCGTCGCTCCGACGAAGGCTATGATTTCCGTGTCTGTGAGCATGTCGCCTGCTTGACCGGATTCCGCTGCACCGAGCGCGACTGACACGACCAGTATGAGCGCCCCCGCCATCAATTGATCCTTCACTGACTCCTCCTCTTCTGCTCCTACGGCCTGACGTCTGCTCAACCACAGGACCAGTGGCGTATCGCGATCACTGTTGCCACCACGATCTTTCCCATCTCGTTTTCATTCATCCCTGGGGTGCTCAGCGCCTTTGCGAGAGGACTCCGGAACCCCTCGCCAAGCCGCCAAGAAACCCTCAGTTGAGCGGCTTGGCGGCGACGGGCATGGTGGCGAATTGTCCCGGACGGGTCTGGATCACCGTGGCCGCGATCCGTCCATCGCTGCGCACTCTCAGCAGCCCCTCGAACTGGCTCAGATCTACCGAGTCGTTCCAGCCGAACTGCTCTAGAAAAATCGCCAGATGCCCCAGCGGCGCCAGATTCCGCTGGACCGAGTCCAGAAGGCTTCCATCCGAGGCGATCAGATCGACCGTCAGAACGAGCTCGGACGCCTCCAGGCTCATGATCGCCACCCCGGTTCGGATGGCAGCCGCGCTCTTCGCCTCCATTGGAGCCAGAAAGCCTTCCGGCAGCTCCGCGCTGCTGCCCACTCCGGCCGCTCCCACCACCTCTCCCGCAAAAACGATCACACCGGCCAGCGGCTGATCCGAGGCTACGGAAACCGAACCCACCACCAGGTCTCCCAGTCCGTCCGTAGCCAGAATCTGGAGGCCCGAGGCAGCGATCTGAACCTGCATATTGCCCGTCACGTCTTCCCCGTTCAGATCGACCGTGAGCGGCTCGCCCAGATCGTCTCTGAGCGTTATCTCGGCTGTGGCCGTTTTCTCGGCGCTCAGGTTCAGCAGCAGGATCTGGCTCGTCAGCAGTCCCCCTCCGTCACCGAACTGGGCAAAATAGAGTCGATGCTCAGCGGCGGCGCCCTGTGGGTCGACCACAGCGGGCTGGGGCTGGGGAGCCTCGAAGGGAGCCACCGGCATCGTCACGAACTCGCCGGGGCGGGTCTGTATCACTGTAGCCGTCAAGGGTTGCTGGCCGGTTACCACCAGGGTGCCCGAGAAATTGGAAAAATCGACCGGTGTTTCCCAGTCGATCTGGTCCACGAACAAGGCTTTGTGCCCCTGAGCCGGCAGCACGTCCGAGGCCGCAGCCAGGGTCATTCCGCCTGCGTCCAGGAGGGTGAGTGCCAGCGGGCCGTCCTGATCGCCGAGACTCGTGACCGCGATCCCGGTGTTGATACCTTTCGCCTCGTTGCTCTGCATGGGGGCGGCTAGACCGCAGAGGAAGCTGGGACTCGAGCCTACTCCCGCCAGTCCCACCCCGCCTCCGAAGATGACCACGCCTTGCACGTGGCGGTCGGTGGTGACGCGAACCGATCCCGCCTGTAGCTCTCCCATGCCGTCCGTGCTCAGAGAGAGCAACCCCGCTGCTGGAACGCTCACGTTCAATGGCCCGTCGAAGACCTCGCCGTTGAGATCGACCGTTAGGTCGGATCCCGGACCGCCCAGGACCTGCATCTGGCCCGTGGCCGCGGACTTGTCGTTCAGGTTGAAGAGCACGATCTGGCTGCCCAGTCCAAGACCGTCGGCGAAATGGGCGTAGTAGGAGTGCAGGGTCTGAGTACTTTCCCAATCGCCGAAGGCCGAACTCTTGCCGTCGAGAAAGTCGCGAAGGGTATTGCTGTCCGTGTAGAGATGGTTGAAGGCAAGCCGCAGACCGCTTCCGTCTGCAAGGTTCAGCAGGCCACCCAACTCCTCGGGAATGGCACCCGTCAGCTGGTTGGAGGAGAGATCGAGTATCTGCAGGCTGGTCAGGCTTCCCAGCTCGGGCGGGATGGCACCCGTCAGTTGGGTGCCGGCCAGGAAGAGTCGCTGCAGGCTGGTCAGGCTTCCCAGCTCGGGCGGGATGGCACCCGTCAGCTGGTTGCCGGCCAGGAAGAGTCGCTGCAGGCTGGTCAGGCTTCCCAGCTCGGGCGGGATGGCACCCGTCAGCTGGTTGGAGGAGAGTACGAGTCCCTGCAGGCTGGTCAGGCTTCCCAGCTCGGGCGGGATGGCACCCGTCAGCTGGTTGGAGGAGAGATCGAGTTCCTGCAGGCTGGCCAGGCTGCCCAGCTCGGGCGGGATGGCACCCGTCAGCTGGTTGTGGCGGAGAGCGAGGTGCTGCAGGCTGGTCAGGCTTCCTAGCCCGGGAAGGATGGCTCCCTCCAGTTGGTTGTTGGAGACATTGAGTAGCTGCAGGCTGGCCAGGCCGCCCAGCTCGGGCGGGATGGCACCCGTCAGCTGGTTGGAGGAGAGTCCGAGTCCCTGCAGGCTGGCCAGGCTGCCCAGCTCGGGCGGGATGGCACCCGTCAGCTGGTTGACGTCGAGAAGAAGTTGCTG